>JAEYRW010000181.1 GCA_023435435.1 Bacillota bacterium
GTTCGGGGGCGTCGCCCCCGGCGTTCCCCAGCTCCAACGTTCCCCCAACATGCATGATCGCAATTTCGTCCGGCTCGTGGGTGACGAGGATTTTGACGGCGTCGGGGCATTTTTGGAGGATCACCCGCGCGGCGTGGTTGCGTGCGACGAGGTCTAGGCCCTTGAATGGCTCGTCGAGGGCCAGCACATCGGGTTTTGCCAGCACGGCGCGGGCGATGGCCACGCGTCTGCGCATGCCGCCGCTGAACCTGGACACGTGTTCGCCGTCGCGGGGGTCGATGCCGAGGGAGGCGAGGACGTCGGCGACGTCAGCGGGGGTTATGGAGCTGTGGGCCGTGAGCTTGACGTTTCGATAGGCGTCCATGTGCTCGATGAGCCTGTCCTCCTGAAACACGCAGGCGTAGCGAAGCCCCTTGGGCGCGGCCACTTCGCCCGCGTCGGGCTTGACGAGTCCCAAAATTACGTTTAGGAGGGTCGTCTTTCCCTGCCCGGACGGTCCCGTGACCGCCGTGACCGTCTTTGCGGGGAAGGCATACGTTACGTCCTCAAGTACGGGCTTTTCCGCAAAGGCCTTGGATACATGCCTGATCTCAATCATAGAGCCTCCTCGAAAGCCGGTTGATGGCGGCGACGGCGGCTTTCTCAAAAAGGACGCTGATGAGGATGATGGCGATGGTCCACGCGAAGAGTTCCGGCGTGGAAAAAAACACCTTCGCGCGCTGGAGCGCGGTGCCGATTGAGTTTTTCGGTTGGGCGATGACCTCCGCCGCGATGCCCGCCTTCCAGCACATGCCCAAAGACAGCTTTGCCGCGGTGAGCAGGTAAGGGAACGCTGCCGGGGCGTAGATCGCCCGCACCCGCGCGGGGAGGGGTACGGCGAAGACCTCCGCCATCTCGAGAAGCTTTTTGTCCGCCCGGTCGAGCCCGTCGAGCACGTTCTGATACACCGCCGGGAGCACGATCAAAAGTGACATGAAGATCGAAAGGTTTGTGGACGAGATCCAGATGAGCGCGAGGATTACAAACGACGCAACCGGCGTCGCCTTGACGGTGGCCATCAAGGGCTCCAGCAGGACGCGCATGGGCCGCATGGCCTTCGCAAGGCCCGCAAGCGCCACGCCCAGCGAAAAGCCAAGCAAAAACCCGACGAGGATGCGCAATAGCGAGCCCAGCGTCGCGGTATAAAACGAGCGCTCACCGAGCAGATCGATGAGCGTCCCAAATGCGTTCAGCGGCGAGACGAGGAGTATTTCCTGGTTCACCGCCATGCTCCCCAGCTGCCAGACGGCGAGCCAGAAGAGCACGGCGGCGATTTGCCAGATCCTAGTCCGCGCGGTAGAAGTCTTCACCGGGCAGCGTGCCTCCCACGGATTCAGGGTTCTGGTCGTAGAGCGCGGTCAGGTATCCGGAAAGCTTCGTCTTCATCTCATTCCCGGTGATGCAAACGATGTTGCACGCTGGAATCGCCTTCTCGGCCAGCGCGGCCTTGGCGACGATGCCGAGCTCCTCAATCCAGACGGACGCCTCGGCGGGATTTTCGTTGACGTAGGTGGTGGACGCGGCGTACTCGGTCAGGAAGGCCGAAACCGCGTCGGGATTTTCCGCGAGGAACGCCTTGCGCACCACGGCGACGCCCGTCACCATGGCGCTGCCGTCGCCGACCTTGTCCCATTCGTCGCTGAGGCTCAGCGCCACGCGCACGTTCTCATTCTGCATCAGAACGGCGGTCACGTAGGGCTGGGGGAGAACCGCCACGGCTGCCGCGTCCGCGAGCATGGCGGAGGCGACCTCGGCGGCCTCGGACTTGAATTCCACGGTCACGTCGGCGGCGGGATCGAGCCCGTTTTTGGTGAGGATGTAGTTGAGCGCGAACTCCGGCGTGGTGCCCTGGCCGGTGGAATAGATCGTCTTGCCCTTGAGATCGGAAACCGACTGGATGCTGTCTCCGTTTTCGAGCACGTACAGAACGCCCAGCGTGTTGATGGCGACCACCTCAAGCGCGCCCTCGGTCTTGTTGTAAAGGACGGCCGCGAGGTTGGCGGGAATAAGGGCGATGTCAAGCTCGCCCCGAATCAGCGCGGGGGTGATGGCGTCGGGGGTTGCCTCGACGGTGTACTCGTAGGCGTTTGCGGTGTCCTCATTGTGCATGAGTTCCACAAGGCCCATGGACGTGGGGCCCATGAGCGAACCGATGCGCACCGTGGTTTTGTCGGCGGTTTCCGCGCACGCGGTGGCGCTCAGCGCGAACACCGCGGCAAACAAAAGGCTCAAGATTTTTTTCATATTCACATTCACCTCTCCTTTTCTATGATATACCGCAAATGTAAATTGTTAAACCGCTTGCCACATTCCGGCGATTGATTTATAATTGGATCAGTACAATGACGGAGGTATGGGGTTCATGAAAAAATACGGTCTCATCACCGCCACCAGCATGGGCGTGCGCATCACGCCGCCCGACCGCCAGCCGGTCGGCATCGGAAACCTGTACGCCATGCAGTCCACCAGCGCCGAGAGCAACGTCCTCAACGTATCCGCCTCGCTGGGCCTTTCCACGAAGGTTCTGACGGCCTTTGTGGCCGAAAGTCCCATCGCCGCGTTCATTAAGGCGGAATTGCGCAGGCGGAACATCGCGTATGAAGGCCCGGAGGTGGCCCAGGGCGGGCCGTGGGGATACCGCCATCAGTTCAACATCGCGGATGCCGGCTTCGGCATGCGCGGCCCGCGCGTTCACAACGACCGGGCGGGCGAGGTTGGCCGCATTCTGAAGGCGGAGGATTTCGATCTTGCGCGCATCTTCAAAGAAGAGGGAGCGGAAATTCTGCACCTGTCCGGCCTGTTCGCCGCGCTCTCGCCCGAAACGAGCGAGATGTGCCTGAAGCTTTCGGAAGTCGCCAAGGAAAACGGCACGAAGATCAGCTTTGACCTCAACCATCGCGCCTCGTTCTGGAAGGGCAGGGAAAAGGAGCTGCGCGAAGTCTTCACCAAGATCGCGTCCCGCGCGGACATCCTCATCGGCAACGAGGAGGACTTCCAGCTGGCGCTGGGCGTGGAAGGCCCCGAGGCGGGCGGCAAGGAGCTCTCCGACAAGATCGACGCCTTCAAGGGCATGATTCTGAGCGCCGCGAAACAATTTCCGGGCACCAAGGTGTTCGCGACGACCCTCCGGCAGGTTGTTTCCGCAAACGCGCACATTTGGGGTGCCATCATGTTCGCTGCGGGAAACTGGTACGTGGAGGAGCCGCGGGAAATCCCGATTCTGGACCGCATCGGCGGCGGCGACGCGTTCGTGGGCGGCATGCTGTACGCGTATCTCAAGGGCTGGGAGCCCGAAAAGTGGATCCGGTTCGGCTGGGCGACGGGGGCTCTCGCCACCACCATGCTCGAGGACTATGCGTCCCCGGCGGACGAGGATCAGGTCTGGAGCATTTGGAAGGGCAACGCCCGGGTAAAGAGGTAATGAATATGAAAAAAGCGGACATCGGCCTCATCGGTCTCGCCGTCATGGGCGAAAATCTGGTCATGAATATGGAGTCCAAGGGCTTCACGGTGGCGGTTTACAACCGCACCACCTCCAAGGTCACGGATTTCGTGGAGGGCCGCGCCAAGGGCAAAAATATTGTGGGCGCGTACTCCATCGAGGAACTGATTGAAAAGCTTGAAAAGCCCCGCAAGGTGATGCTGATGGTGAAGGCGGGCGCGCCGGTGGACGCGTTCATCGACCAGCTCATCCCGCACCTGGAACCGGGCGACATTATCATCGACGGCGGCAATTCCCACTTTCCGGACACCATTCGCCGCTGCCAGTACGTGGAAGGGAAGGGCCTTCTCTACATCGGCACCGGCGTCTCCGGCGGCGAGGAGGGGGCGCTCAAGGGCCCGAGCATGATGCCGGGCGGCTCGCCCGCCGCGTGGCCGGCCGTCAAGCCCATCTTCCAGTCCATCTGCGCGAAAGTCGGCGACGAACCCTGCTGCGACTGGGTGGGCGAGGGCGGCGCCGGGCACTTCGTTAAAATGGTGCACAACGGCATCGAGTACGGCGACATGCAGCTCATCTGCGAAGCCTACCAGCTCATGCGCGATTACCTCGGCATGAGCGCGGACGAAATGGCGGACGTGTTCACCGACTGGAACGAGGGCGAGCTCGACAGCTATCTCATCGAAATCACCCGGGACATCCTCGGCCACAAGGACGCGGACGGGACTCCGCTGGTGGACAGGATTCTCGACACAGCCGGGCAGAAAGGCACGGGCAAGTGGACGGGCATCGCGGCGTTGGACGAGGGCGTGCCGCTGACGCTCATTGGCGAGGCCGTGTTCGCCCGTTGCCTCTCCGCGGCCAAGGACGCGCGCGTGGCGGCCTCCGAAGTGCTCTCCGGCCCGCCCGTGATCTTCGAGGGCGACCAGGTGCAGTTCATCGAGAACATCAGAAAGGCGCTCTACGCCGCGAAAATCGTCTCCTACGCCCAAGGCTATCAGCTCATGCGCTCCGCCGCCAAGACATACGGCTGGAACCTCAACTACGGCGGCATCGCCATGATGTGGCGCGGCGGCTGCATCATCCGGAGCGTCTTCCTCGGCAAGATCCGCGAGGCGTTCGAAAAGAATCCGGCGCTTGAAAACCTCATCCTCGACGGCTACTTCGCCGAGGCCATGGAGGATGCCCAGTCCGGCTGGCGCGACGTGGTCTCCCAGGCGGTCCTGAACGGCATTCCGGCGCCCGCCATGGCCTCCGCGCTCACGTACTTTGACGGCATGCGCACCGCGCGGCTGTCGGCGAACCTCCTGCAGGCCCAGCGCGATTACTTCGGCGCGCACACCTATGAGCGGCTCGACGCCCCGCGCGGGCAGTTCTTCCACACCGACTGGACGGGCGAAGGCGGCGCGACCTCCGCGTCCACCTATACCGTGTAGCATGAAGATCAACAGTTCCGCCAACTGCGCGCAGGCTGGGCGCGGGCTTTCGGACGCCGAAATTCGCGGCATTCTGGAAGGCGCGCTCGCGCCCGCGCGCGGGAAGCTCAAAAAGGTATTGCTCTTGCCGCCGGACTTCACGCGGTATCACTCCAACGCGGGCCGGATCACGTGGCACCTCTACGATATGCTCAAGGATGAAGCCCATGTGGACGTCATGCCCGCGCTGGGCACCCACGTGCCCGTTTCCCGGGAGGAAGCGGCGAAGATGTTCGGGGACATCCCTTACGAGAGGTTCCTCGTCCATCGCTGGAGAGACGACGTCGTAAAGATCGGCGAGGTGCCGGGGGATTACGTCGCCTCCATTTCCGAGGGGCTGGTCACCGATCCCATCGACGTGGAGGTCAACCGCCGGATCGTCGATGCTTCCTACGATCTCGTGCTTTCCATCGGGCAGGTGGTGCCCCACGAGGTGGTGGGCATGGCCAACCGCAACAAGAATGTATTTGTCGGCTGCGGCGGCGCGAACATGATCAATTCTTCCCACATGCTGGGCGCGTTTTACGGCATGGAGCGCATCATGGGCCGGGATCACACCCCCGTGCGCGACGTGTTCGACTACGCGGAAAGCCACTTCCTGATGGACGTGCCACTTTCGTACATCCTGACGGTCACCACCGCGCCCGGCGGCGAAATTCAGACCCACGGGCTTTTCATCGGGCGGGAGCGCGCGTACTTTGAGAAGGCCGTTCAGCTTTCGCAGCAGAAGAACCTGATTCTTGTGGACAGGCCCTTCCGCAAGTGCGTGGTGCTGCTCGACGCGCAGGAATTCAAGAGCACATGGCTGGGCAACAAGGCGGTGTACCGCACGCGCATGGCCATGGCGGACGGGGGAGAGCTTATCGTGCTCGCGCCCGGCGTCGACCGCTTCGGCGAGGATGAAGCGATTGGCGCGCTCATCCGCAAGTACGGCTACTGCGGGCGCGAAAGGACCATCGAGAACGTCAAAAACAACGCCGATCTGCGCGCCAACCTTTCCGCTGCCGCGCACATGATCCATTCGTCCCCCGACGGGCGGTTTTCCATCACCTACTGCACCCGCTACCTGTCGCAAGAGGACGTGGAAGCCGTGGATTTCCGCTACGCCCCTTACGAGGAGATGGCAAAAAAATACGACCCCGCGAAGCTCGAGGACGGCTGGAATACGGTCGAGGGGGAAGAGGTCTTCTACATCTCAAACCCCGCGCTGGGGCTGTGGGCGGACAGGAAGAGGTTTGCGTAAAGAAACGCGTGGGGCGCCGCCCCTCCCCGGCGCCCAGTCAAAGGGTAAATCGGCTCTTTGGAATCCCATACTTTTGGCATACAGACATCGGTCGTCCGGGGACCCAAGCCCTGGACGACCGAATTGATTCTATGTGTTCCGCGATCGGGCGACCGGGTGCCGGATCACCGTCTTCCAGCTCTCCGGCTTTGCCTTCGTGATGTCCGAAAGATAAATTTCGTGGTGCGTGCGCGCGTCGGTGAAGTCGATCCGGTATCCCCGTTCGGCGGCGTAGGCTTCCATGGCGGCGACCGTCGCGGGCTCCGCGTCGAACGGGCCTTTGTGCATGCACTGGACGCAAAGCCCCTCGTCGCAGGGAAAGAATTCGGCCGCCGAGAAGTCGGCTTTTTTCTTTTTGGTCGCTTCCGCAACAGCCCAGTCAAAATCGTCCTTCCCGACAAAATCAGGAAGCCGGATCATGGAAATCCAGTTGTAAGTCTCCTTCTTCGAGAGGTCGTCTCCCGGCACATCCGTCCACCAGAGCCCTTCCAACGGCGGCACGACGTACTCAAAGAATCCATCGATCCGGTGCGCACCCTTGTGGCTCATTTTGATGGTATAAGCGATTCCGTAGATCGTTCCCACGGCGCGCTTGTACGCGCCGTCCTCGTCGTTGGGGTTTCCGCGTCCGCGCACGGCGACAAAGTTCATCGGGGGAATCCGGATGATTTCCGGCTTTCCCTTGGGCATGTAGAATTCCCTGTACTCCTTTTTATAGTCAAACGGCATGCTTTACCTTCAGCTTTCCGCAAAACGCGTCGATGTCCGGCCTGACCTTTCCGGCGGCCTTGATGTTGGGGTCGACGACTTCAAGCTCCGCCACAACATTTTTCGCGCGGGACTTCATCGTGCCGCGCGCGGCCTCCGTCTTTCCGCCCGCGCAGCAGACGACGAGTCCCACCGGCATTTCGCCCAACCGGTGCGCCTTCAAAAACTTCCGCATGGGCGGCGCGAGTTTTCCCGCCCAGATTGGAGAGGCCAGCACCACCAGATCGTACTTTTTCTGGCCGAACCGGTGGGGCTTCAGCCCGCGGGCACAACCGAACGTCGATTCGAAGCCGCCCACGACCATCTGCATCGGGGTCGATTTCGGATAGGCCCGCCTGGGTTCCAACCGCAAAAGCTCCGCGCCCAGCTTGGACGCCACCGCTTCCGCCACCGCCTTCGTGTGCCCGTTCAATGAAAAATACACGACGACCGCCTTCATTTGCCACCGCTCCTTCTCGAATCAATTCGGCTTCTCAATTTCAATGAATTTAACAGATTATACCATACAGATTATGCAAGTACAACACCGATTTTGCGCCTGCAACATGAAAAAGCCGCTCCGAAAATCGGGAGCGGCCCGGCGCATGCGCCTATTTGACCGGGATCATGATCTCGACCTCGAATCTGTCCGCCTCCGCGTCCCACAGCAGATACCTTTCGATGGTGGGAAGGTCGATCTGGGTGTACGCGCTCTGGGGCATGAATTCACCGTAGACGCGCTTCCATGCCTTGCCAAGGGCGCCTTCCGAAATGGCGCCCGCCGCCGGAAAGACAAGGAAAGTCGTTCTCGGGTAAGAAAAGGGCTCAAACGCCGCGGGGTCGCCCGCGTATTCCACGCCGCACATGTAGTCGTTGTTGCCCTGTGCGTCAAAGCCGAAGCACAGTCCCAGTCCCAGCCCGAAATCCTTTGTCAGCGCCGCGAGCCGTTCAAACGACCCGTCCGCCTTGACGATGCCCCACGTGCCGCCCGCTTCGGGCGTCGTCCTGCGCACGCCCACCACCGTGAACGCGTCCCTTTCAACGACCTTGTAGTTCATTTCCGTCCCTCCCGTGATCGTCATGGAAAATACCATGCGAGGACAGAACGTCAGCCGGACGTCCGGCTTGCGCGCCTCCTGGGGTGAAACACCGTGGAGCCTCCGGAATGCCGCGGAAAACGCGTCGGCGGACTCGTATCCGTACTTGACCGCCACGTCCAGCACCCGCATGTCCGTCTCCCGCAGGTTCTGGGCCGCCACAGAGAGCCGCCGTCTGCGCACGTATTCCGAAAGCGGAATCCCCGTCATCGGCACGAACATCCGCTGAATCACCGCGTAGGGCGTCAGGAAAAGCCGGCTCAACTCGTCGGTGTCGATTTCTCCGTCCAGATTCTCCTCAATATACCCGATCATCCGGTTCATCCGCTCGACCCACTCCACTGCTCTCCCTCCTCGCAGGATGAGAATACCACAACGCGCGGCGAAGCATCCCAGATTCTGCGCACAAAAAAGAACGGGTCGCGGGGGCAATCAGCCGCTGCGCGCCCTCATAAGCTCATACATCATGATCCCTGCCGCCACCGCCGCGTTGAGCGACTCCGCGCCGCCGCGCATGGGAAGCCGGACGAGGTGAGTCGCCGTTTGCCGCACCGCGTCCGAGATGCCGTGGGCCTCGCTCCCGACGACCAGAGTAAACCGTTCGCCGGTTTCGCCGCGCGCATAAAAGTCTGTTCCGTTCAGGGCGGAACAGAGGATCGAATGCCCCTTTTCCCGCAGGGCGAAAAGCGCCCCGGCCAAATCGTCCGTCTGCGCGTAGGGCAGCCGAAAGCCCGAACCCATCGCCGCGCGCAGGACCTTGGGCGAAAGCGCGTCCGCGCAGCCTTCGCCGAATAAAATGCCCTGAAAGCCCGCCGCGTCCGCCGTGCGCCAGATGGTGCCCACGTTGCCCGGGTCCTGCACGCCGTCCAGCGCCACCACGCGGCGGGGCAGCTCGCCGGGCGGGACGGGGGAGGGGGCTTCGAACGCGGCGCAGATGCCCTGGGGGGTCTTCGTGTCCGTGGCGGCGCGCAAAACCTCCTCCGGGACCACGTGCGCGCGGCACGGAAGCGTCTCCAAAAACACGCTCTTTTCCCGCAGACCCATGGCTTCGCGCGGGGCGAGCCCGCAGGCCAGCGCCTCCCGGATCATGATCTCGCCCTCCACCAGAATCAGTCCAGCCTCCGCCCGCGCCGCGCGGCCCGACAGAGATTTGAGCAATCTGACGAACGGATTTTTCACGCTCGTGATCTCGTCCATCCCGTTCCTCCAAAGATTAGTCCGCCTCTATTATACAGTCCGCGCGCGTGCCGCGCAAGCCGCATGAATGGCGAATGATGGGGAGGCGATTTTAAAAAACGTGCGGAAAACGCGCCTTCGTGTGCGCCAACGGCGATATTTTGTCTTTGCAACACAAACGTATCAAGAAGTTAAAGAAAACGGATTGTGCTTTTTGGCCGACTTCTATATAATCAATTTAACCATCAATGGAGGTGTGTTTATGCGGCGTGTCTATAATTTTGCGGCCGGGCCGTCCACCATGCCGGAGGCGGCGCTCCAAAAAGCGGCGGACGAACTATTGTCCTTTGGCGCGACGGGCATGTCCGTCATGGAAATGAGCCATCGCGCGAAGATGTACGTTGAGATCTTTGACGAGACCGAGGCGTTGGTGCGCGAGCTTATGAATGTGCCCGACGACTATGCGGTGCTCTTCCAGCACGGCGGTGCCATGGGCCAGTTCGCGGCTGTTCCCATGAACCTTATGGGCAGATCCGGCAAGGCCGACTACGTCGATTCGGGCAATTTCGCCTCCGCCGCCATGAAGGAAGCGAAGAAGTACGGCGCGGCGCGCTGCGCCGCCTCCTCCGCCGATTCGGGCTATGCCCGCATTCCGGCGCTTGATCCCGCGGCGTTTGATTCCGGCGCGGATTATTTTCACATCACCACCAACAACACGATCTTTGGAACGCGTTACGACGTCATCCCGGACACGGGGGACGTTCCCCTTGTGGCGGACATGAGCTCGAACATCCTGAGCGAGGTCTACGACGTCTCGAAATTCGGGGTCATCTATGCCGGCGCGCAGAAGAACATCGGTCCCGCGGGGTTTGCGCTGGTCATCGTCAAAAAGGCGATCTTCGGCCGCGCGCTGCCCGTTACACCCGCCATTCTCAATTGGGAGAAGGAGGCGGACAAGGGCTCCATGCTGAATACGCCGCCGACCTTCGCCATCTACATGGCTGGACTTTGCCTCAAGTGGCTCAGGGATCTGGGCGGCGTTCGCGCCATCGAGAAGATCAACATCGAAAAAGCGAACATTCTCTATGATACGCTTGACGATTCGGATTTTTACCGGCCCGTGGTGAAAGAGAAAAAAGATCGTTCCCGCATGAATGTCACATTCAACACGCCGTCCTCGGAGCTCGACGAGCTCTTCGCCAAGGAGGCGGGGAAGGCGGGCCTCGCGAACCTCAAGGGGCACAGGATCGTGGGCGGCATTCGCGCCAGCATCTACAACGCCATGCCCGTGGACGGCGTCCGGGCGCTCACGGATTTCATGAAAAAATTCGAAACGGAGCACAAATAGATGTATCAGATCAAGACGCTCAATTCCATCTCCCCGGTGTATAAGGATGTGCTCGACAAAAATTACACTGTTTGCGCCGACTGCGAGCGCCCCGACGCAATCATCGTGCGCTCCGCAGACATGCACGCCTACGAGCTTTCCGAAAACACGCTCTGCGTGGCGCGTGCGGGCGCGGGCTACAACAACATTCCCGTGGACGATTATGCCGTGCGCGGCGTCGTCGCGTTCAACACCCCCGGCGCCAACGCCAACGCGGTCAAGGAGCTGGTGCTCGCGGGAATGCTGCTTTCCTCGCGCAAAATCGCGGATGCCATGAACTGGTGCCTTACCATCGCAGACAAAGGCGCGGAGGTGGAAAAGCTCGTCGAGAAGGGCAAAAACCAGTTCGTCGGCCCCGAGCTCGCCGGAAAGACGCTGGGCGTCATCGGGCTGGGCGCGGTGGGGCGGCTCGTCGCCAACGCATCCGTCGCCCTCGAGATGAGCGTGCTGGGCCACGATCCCTTCATTTCCGTGGACAACGCCTGGCTGCTCTCCCGCGCCGTTAAGCACGCAACGGACATGGATCAGTTGCTTGCCACCAGCGATTATGTCTCCGTGCACGTTCCGCTGTCCGATCAGACCAGGCACATGTTCGGGGCGGAAAGGCTTTCGAAGATGAAGCCGGGCGCCGTCCTCATGAATTTCTCGCGGGGCGGACTGGTGGACAACGAGGCGGTGAAGGCGGCCTTGAATGCGGGCAGGCTGCGTGCCTACGTCACCGATTTCCCCTCCGCCGACCTGATCGGCGCGCCGGGTGTCATCTGCATTCCGCATCTGGGCGCGTCCACGCCCGAGAGCGAGGACAATTGCGTGGTGATGGCGTCCCGCCAGATCATGAACTATCTGGCGCGCGGCTCCATCGTCAACGCCGTCAACTTCCCGGATTGCCCCCTCGGACCGGTGGCGAAGCCCAGGCTGGTGATCCTTCACAAGAACGTGCCAAACGTCATTCAGGCCGTTTTGAAGCTGGTGACGGAGTCCGAGGAGAACCTCAACATCGACGACATGGTCAACAAGTCCCGGGGCACGAACGCGGTTACGGTGCTCGACTTTGACCGCGCGCCCTCGGCGGAGCTCGTCGGGCGCATTTCGGCGCTTTTGACGACCTATCGGGTCAGGCTTCTGGCCTCGGAGGCATAATGGCGGGCATGTTCCGCGCGCCGGGCTTTTCGTCGGGAGAGATTCTGCTCCCCGCCGCCCGCGTCGCGCTTGAAAAATGGGCCGTCATCGCCTGCGACCAGTTCACGTCCAATCCGGATTACTGGCGCGCCGCGGAGGATTTTGTCGGCGACGCCCCCTCCACGCTCCGGCTGACCCTCCCGGAAATTTATCTCAACGACAGCGAGGCGCGCGCACAAAGCATCCGCGCGGCCATGTTGAAATCCCTCGAGGGAGGCTTGCTGGTTCCCGCCGTTTCAGACGGCTTCGTGCTCGTCGACCGGGAGACGTCCGGCGGGCACAGGCTTGGGCTTGTAGGCCTCATCGATCTGGACGAGTACGACTATGCCCCCGGCGCGCGGACCCTCGTCCGGCCCACCGAGGGTACCATTCCCGCCCGCGTCCCGCCCCGGGCAAAAATCCGCGCGGGCGCGCCCATGGAACTGCCCCACGTCATGATGCTCATCGACGACCCGGCGGGCACGCTCATCGAGTCCGTCGCGGCCCGGCGGGAAGAGCTGCGGCCGCTGTACGACTTCCCGCTCATGCTGGGCGGCGGGCGCGCGGCGGGCTATGCCGTCGAGGGCGCGGCGGCGGAAGCGGCGATGGAGGCGCTGGACGGCCTCTATGAGAAGTCCGGCGGGCTTCTGTATGCGGTGGGGGATGGAAACCACTCCCTTGCGGCGGCGAAGAGCTGCTGGAACGAAATCAAACGGAACTGCACGCCGGAACAGGCGGCGGCGCACCCGGCGCGGTATGCCCTGGTGGAGCTCGTGAACATCCATTCGCCCGCCCTCGTCTTCGAGCCCATCCACCGGGTGGTGACGGGCGTGGACGGCGGCGAGGTGGCCGCCGCCTACGAAGAATCCCTTGCGGCGCGCGGCATTCCCGTCCGCGCGGGCAACGACGTGCGCATTCTTGCGGGGGAAACGGAAGTTGGGTACGGCTTCGATGCTCACCCCCTGGCGTCTCTCCAGGATTTTCTGTTGGAATTCGCCGCACGGACGCCCGGCGCGGAAATCGATTATATCCACGGCGAAGACGAGCTGCGCGACCTGGTGAAAAAGGGCGGCGCGGGCTTTCTCGTGCGGGGCATCGACAAGGGTGAGCTCTTCCCGGCGGTCCGCGAAAACGGCGTATTGCCCAGAAAGGCGTTTTCCATGGGCGAGGCACGCGACAAGCGGTACTATCTCGAGGCGCGCGCACTCTCAAATTGACACCGAATTTACCACTCCGACACACATCGGTAGGCGGCCTACTGTATAATATCCAACAGTTAGGCATCGAACAAGCGGTTGCGGAACGACCGCTTGTTTTTGCGGAGGGGTGAGTCCATGGGCGCAATCGGAACCGATCTTACAAAGGGTCATGTAACCAAACAGCTGGTTACCTTCGCCGTCCCGTTCATGCTGTCGAACGCGCTGCAGGCCGTGTATTCGATGGTGGACATGCTCATCGTGGGAAATGTGGTGGGGGAGACCGGCATTTCTGCCGTCAACAACGCGAGCATGCTCGTCATGCTCATGACGACTCTTTGCATGGGCTTTTCCAGCAGCGGGCAGGTCTACATTGCCCAGCTCGTGGGCGCGGGCAAAAAGCGCGCGCTGAACGACGCCATCGGCACGCTTTTTACGACGATGTTTCTGCTGGCGGGCGTGATGACGGCCGTTTCGCTGCTTCTGTGCGACGTGCTTCTGCACCTTTTGGATGTGCAGCCCGGGGCGTATGCCGGGGCGCGCAGCTATATGCTGATCTGCGGTGGCGGCATCGCCTTTACATACGGCTACAGCCTGATCTCGGCGGTTCTGCGCGGCATGGGCGAATCCCGGCGTCCGCTCCTGTTCATTGCCATCGCCTCGGTGGTCAACCTGATTCTCGACCTCTTATTCGTTGCGCTGTTCCATTGGGGCGTTGCGGGCGCCGCGTGGGCAACCATCATCGGGCAAGGCCTGAGCTTTCTCGTCTCCATCGTCTACCTGTACCGCCGCCGGGAGGCATTTGGGTTTGACTTCCGCCGCGAAAGCTTTCGCATCAAAAAGCCCGCGTTCCTGGTGCTCGTGCGGCTGGGCATCCCCTTTGCCATTCAGATGAGCGCCATCAGCATCTCCATGCTCTTCGTCAACCGCCTGATCAACACCTTTGGCGGGCTCTCGTGCTCGGCGGCGTTCGGCGTATCCTCGAAGGTGCAGCAGGTACCGGACATCGTCTCGCGCTCCATCGGCATGGCCTCTTCCTCCATGATCGGCCAGAACCTCGCCGCCGGGGAAATCGAGCGCGCCAAAAAGGTGGTGCATACGGGCCTTTGGATGTGCGTTGCCATCTATGTGGTGGTGGTGTCCGTGCTGCTCGCCTTCCCGCGCGAAATCTTCAGCGTCTTCACAAAGGAGGAAAGCGTGCTCCGGTACGCCCGCGCGGCCGTGACCGCCTTTGCGGTTTCCAGTCCCGCGTTCATGATGATGCCGTCGTTCAACGCCTTCATCCAGGGAATTGGCAACGCCGTCTTCTCCCTCGTGGTGGCCATCACGGACGGGGTCGTCGCGCGTGTGAGCTTAAGCTGGCTTCTGGGCGTAGTGCTCGGGACGTCGTTTTTCGGAAATACCCTCGGCATGGGGGACCTCGGCCCGGCGTTCGGCTTTTTCCTCGGCTACAATCTCGCCGCCTATGTGACAGCCATTCCCAGTGCCGTCTATGTGGTCTCCGAGCGCTGGCGGAAGCGCGCGCTGTTGGTCTGAACCGAATGGCAAACCCACCTCCGGCATAAACATGTAATATCGTTTGCCGGAGGTATTTCTATGAGGCGAATTCTTGTCATCGCGCTTGCGCTTCTTCTGGTTCCCGCCCTCGCCCTTTCGGAGGAAATGCGGGAGGCGTTTAACGTCGAAGCAAAGGGCGCGATTCTCATCGAGGCACAAAGCGGGCGCGTGCTCTACGAGCAAAACGCGGACGAGATGCTGCCCATGGCCTCGACCACCAAGATCATGACCTGTCTGCTTGCGCTGGAGCATTCGTCCCTGGGCGAAGCAGTCACCGCCAGCGCCAACGCATATGGCACCGCAGGCACGTCCATCTACCTTTCCGAGGGCGAGACCCTCACCATGGAGCAGATGCTCTACGGCCTCATGCTTCGGAGCGGCAACGACGCGGCGGTGGCCATCGCCGAGCATGTGGCGGGGAGTGTGGACGCCTTCGCCGCCCTCATGAACGAACGCGCTTCGGGATTGGGCGTCGATGCGCACTTCGTCAATCCCCACGGACTCGACGCCCAGGGGCACGCCGCCTCCGCCCGTGCCATGGCGCTCATCATGCGCGAGGCGCTCAAAAACGAGGAATTCGTCCGCATCGCCTCCACCCAAAAGAAAATCATTCCTTGGCCCGGCAACGAATACAGCCGCGTTTTGCAAAACAAAAACCGCCTGCTCACCTCCTACGAGGGTGCGCTGGCGGGCAAGACGGGCTATACGGACAAGGCGGGGCGCTGCCTCGTGTTTTCGGCGGAGCGGAATGGTATGGTGCTCGTGGGCGCGGTGCTCAACTGTCCCACGTGGTTCGATACTGCGGAAAAACTGCTCGACTATGGCTACGAAAACTACGACATGGAGGAATTTTACGAGGCGGGGCAGGTGGTCCACACCGTCGACGTGGCGGGCGGCCAGTCGCGCACCGTGGATCTCGTCGCGGCTTCGGCCCTCGATTTTCCGCTCAAAACGGGTGAAAACTATGAAATTGGGCTGCAGGTTCCCGACAGCGTTTCCGCGCCCGTGAAAAAGGGCGGCGTGGCAGGCCGGGCGGTGGTCTACATAGACGGCGTGGAGATTGCGTCCGTCGACCTTCTCTACGCGAAGGACGTCCCCATGAACAATCTGGAGGCGGCCATCCACAGGCTTTTGGACGCGTGGGTTCTGCTCTTTTAATCAGTCAAGGACCGTCACGCGCGCACCGGTTCCGTCGATGAGCACCGCACCGTCGCCGGAAACCGCGCAAAAGAGGTTCGGCCCGACCCGCGCGAGCTCGTCGTAGATGAAATCCGTCACGATTCCTCCGTCGCCGCCCATGATCCCGAATTTCATGTCATAGCTGTCCTCCGCCATGAGGCCGCAGGCGAACAGCGCGGATGCCCCTTCGCCCTCCAGGAGCCGGATGGTGTTGTACTTCGCCGAAATCTGGACGCCCTGCGCGTCCGCGAGATAGGCGCTCGCGTCGTCCCAGTCGCCGTCCCGCACCACATAGAGCCCGCCCGCTTCGCTGACGGACGCGGTGGGGGAGGCGGAGAAGAGGGCTTGTCCCGCGTCGTCCAGCACGAAGACCCCGTCGCTTGCGTAGAGAACGACGCTTTCTCCCGACAGCCGGGGCGAAGCGCCGTCCGTATCACGCGCGAACGCCACCGATAATCCGTCCGCGCCGATCTCGTAAAGGGTGAACGAACCATCCTTCAGCGCGAGGATGCGCCCGCCGTCCCGGTCGATGAAGTCGCAATCGGCCTCGACCACAGCCGTACCGGCCGAATCGATGACGCCGTAACCCGCGCGCGTGGAGACGACGGCATATCCATCCTCAAAATCCCCGGCGTACTCATACTGCGCCGGGATTTTCCATGTCCCGTCCCGGCCGACGTAGCCGAACAGCACGCTCCCGCCGTCGCAGAGGGGCATGAGGTCGTCTGAAAATGTGCCGAGCCCGTAGAGCGTATAGATGCCCGGCTGCCACTTGATGCCGTTTGCGGCAAGCAGGAAGAGGGGGTCGGCGATTTCATCGTTGACGTTTCCCAAAAGCGTCAGAAACGCGCCGTCGCCCGCGTAGGCGATGGCGGTGTAAGCGTCCGTGCCCGGAACGCCGGAGGAAGAAACGATGAGGTACGTACCGTCCGCCTGGCAGAGAAACGAATCGCCGGCGGCCTCCACAGAGGCGTACAGAAAGTCCGTCAGCGCGCTTCCCGCGGGGGAAAGGATTTTGTACCGGTACGCGCCGCCGGACTCGACACCCGCCGCGTAGCCCTTCAGCGTGCCGTCGTCCGCGTACAGCGCGCGAAGGTCGTCGTAAAGGCCGGGCGCGACAAGCACGGCGCCGCTTTCGTCCACCGCCGCCGCGCCGCCGGTATAGCGAAATGCGTAGCCTTCGGAAAGCGCGCCGGGTGCGAGAAGACAGAGCGCCAACAAGGCAGCCAGAATACGCCGCATAAGCACCTCCCACTTGTGCCCCGATTATACCATGGTTCTTTTAAATTAACGAGCATTTTTTCGTGGGAAGTATGGACATTTCTGCCGCGAGGTGCTATAATACTGTCTTGTCGGCGGGTTCTTCTCCCTTTCGCGACTTTGCGCCCGTAGCTCAGTCGGATAGAGCAACGGCCTTCTAAGCCGTGGGTCAGGGGTTCGAATCCCTTCGGGCGCGCCAGATATGGTGGGTATAGCTCAGTTGGTTAGAGTGCCAGGTTGTGGCCCTGGAGGTCATGGGTTCGAACCCCATTACCCACCCCATATGCGAGAGTGCCGGCTGTCTTTCGGCGCTTCTTTCTTTTAAAGACTGTCCGGCTCGCCAACGGTGCTCCGATGGGGCGTAGCCAAGCGGTAAGGCACGAGACTTTGACTCTTGCATTCGCAGGTTCGATCCCTGCCGCCCCAGCCATACGACCCATTAGCTCAGTTGGCAGAGCACCTGACTTTTAATCAGGGTGTCCGGAGTTCGAGTCTCCGATGGGTCACCAGAAAGTCCTTCCTGCAAGGGCTTTTTTGTTATAGGAGGAATATGGACAAGTTCGCCTTCATCTGCGGCATGGTCACCGCCTTTTCGGAGTGCGTGGCCGCGGGCGCGAAGCCCATCGCCCTTTCCCCGCCCATGACCCGGCCGGATTTTCTCATGGCGCGGGCCGCGTGCGCGCGCATCATCGGGGCGCACGGGCTTAAGTGGTATCATGAGGAGAACCTCGACCTGCCGCCTGAAACGCGCCGGGACTGGATGATCCTCTACGCGCGGGACGAGGCCCTCGCGGATTATCTTTCCCTGCGTGGGTCGGGCGAAAACCCCATGCGCGGCCTCGCGCCCTTTGCCAAGGTCCTCGGCTACGGGGACGAACGCGTCGAAACCGGCGCGGATACCTATCGCGAACTATTTGGATGATGGAGGAACCGCAAATGAAAATACTCGTCAGCGCCTGCCTGCTGGGAATCCGCTGTCGCTACAACGGCGCGGCTAAGACGGACGAGGCCGTTCTGCGCTTGGCGGAAAAGCATACCCTCATTCCGTTCTGTCCGGAGATTTACGGCGGGCTTTCCACGCCCCGGGAGCCGTCTGAGATTCGGGACGGCCGCGTCTTTGCCCGAACGGGGGAGGACGTGACCACGCAGTTTCAGATCGGTGCGGAGGAGGCGGTGAAAACCGCGCGCCTGACGGGCTGTGATGTCGCGGTTCTGCAGGACCGCAGCCCCTCCTGCGGCGTCGGCGTGATCCACAACGGCCTGTTCGACGGCGGATTGGTGCCCGGCGACGGCGTCGCGGCGGGTCTTTTGCGGAAAGGCGGCGTCCGCGTGATTCCAGCCTCCCGGGTGGCCGAATTTCTGAACGGCGGGGAGAAGGGTTGATCATCAGCGACGCGCGGCGTCAGAACGAAAATGCGTGTCCTCTCCTTGAAAGCGCCCCAAGCGCCGCCTCCAGCTTTTCTTCCTTGACGAGCACATAGTCCGTGTCGAATGTCGAAACGCAAAAGACGCTGATTCCTTCCGCCGCAAGCGCGCCGGAGATTTCCGCCAGCACACCGATCAGCGAGAATTCGAGCGGCCCGCGCACCCGGAAGGCCCGCCAGCCGTCCTCCCTTGCCGCACAGCCGACGGGCGCGTGTCGGGTCTCGCAGACGAGCGAGCTTTCATTGTCCGTCCGCGCGGCAAACATCGTGCCCGGGACCATGAGCGGCGCTCCCTCGTTGAGCTTTAAAACACTGAATTGGTGGGTAAGAACCTCAAAGCGCATCAAAATGTCTCCTTCCGAAAGTGTGATTCGTAAATCGGCAGATAGCGCAGCGCGCCGTTCACCCGGCAACTGTGAAAGAGTGTGAGCCCGTCCGCGCAAAACGCCACCGGCTCGATCCTTGACGAAAGCAGCGTCTCCGTCGCGTTCACGCGCCGGGCGAGGGTGATATGCGCCTTGAAAGGCTTGGGATCAAAGGGCAGGCCGCGGGCCGCCAACGCGGCGCGCAGCTCGTCCGCCACGGGATACAGCCCGTCCGCGCCTTGCACGCCCGCGTAGAGGATTGCGCTGTGGGCCTTTCCGAAGGAGCCCGTGCCGGCGAGCGTCAGCGGAACCGGCCGTGCGCACCCGGCTGCCTCGTCCATCGCCGCCCTGACCGCGTCCATCCGCCCGCCGTCCAGTTCGCCTAAAAACGCCAGGGTGACGTGGTACATGTCCTGTGCCACGTATCGTCCGTCCGCGATTCCGCGCATTTCCGCAGCTGCCCGCGCAAGCGCCGCGCGCGCCGCCCGCCCGATCGGGATGCCGATGAAAAGTCTCATCCTTTTGCCTCCAAAATGATCCGCATTTGAAACGCCGCATGGCACTTAAATTTGTGTACCTGTAATAATCGCATAACGAAGCAGTGATACAATAACATGAGATTTAAACGATTGTGCCGCATACGCGGGAACGGACGGTGATTTCGTGCGCGGGCTTTTGGCCGCCCTGAAGGTTTGGTTCCGAAAGAAACCGAAGCCGCTCCTTATTTTGGTGATTGCGGATGTGTTCATCGCCGCGCTCGCCCTGTTTCTTTTTTCTCTTTATCATTTCATCATTCCCCGCGCCTACGCCGGGCTCGGTCAGGTTTCTGAGCGCCCGAATGTGACCATCGCCTCCGCAAGCCTCGCCACCCAGGTGCCGGCGTCCGAACCGTCTCCCCTTGTTGCGGCGACGGTCTCCGCGACGCTCGAACCCTCCGCCGTACCGACGCTCGAAATGGCGACGGCGGAACCGGCGGTGACCGCTGACCCCGTGGGGTATTTCGGCAGCAAGTACGCGGACAAATTCGTCACCGGCGAGCCGCAGACGACGGCGGACGGCGACACCAAGACGTATGTCAGCGAAAACGTGTCCATTACGGGCACCATCACGACCTATGACGACAGCATCGTCTACATCTGCGACATCTACGTGCGCGACATCACAAACCTCAGCGCGGGCCTTGCGGACGGAAAGTACGGAAAGGGCCTGCGGGATTGGACGAAGAACATCGCCAAGGACAACGACGCCCTCGTCGCCATCAATGGCGATTATTACGGCGCGCGCTCGACGGGCGTCGTGATTCGCAACGGCGTTCTCTACCGCGACGACTATTCAGACGATGATGTCTGCGTGCTGTATTGGGACGGCACGATGGAGACGTATTCCCCGAACGAATTTGACGTTGACGAAGCGATGGCGCGGGGCGCGTACCAGGCCTGGAGCTTCGGCCCGAAGCTGCTGGACGAAACCGGCACGCCGCTCAAGAACTTCAACACCACCGTCGGCGTCCACAATCCCCGCACGGTCATCGGCTACTTTGAACCCGGACACTACTGCTTCGTGGTGGTGGACGGCCGCTCAAGCGTTTCCGCCGGAATGACCGCGTCGGAGCTCGCCGCCTTTATGAGCAAGCTCGGCTGCGTGCAGGCTTACAACCTCGACGGCGGCCAGACCTCCGTCATGGTGTGGGGCAGCAAGGTGGTCAGCGTGCCCTACAACGGCGGACGCAAGACCAGCGACATCGTCATGATTACGGATTGATCGGAGGAGAGGCTATGAAGACGCTGGCTGGACACGGGTCCATCGTTCTGACGCTCATGTACGTCACCCTTTTGATCGTCGACCACTACAATCCCACCATGGATTTCATCAACAACAACGTCACAAAGGCGCTCATCCTGCTTCTTTGCCTGTTCGCCGTCTATAACGCCGTGCTCGTGCTCTCCGGCGCGCGCGCCCGCGTGCGCCGCCGGGAGGAAAAGCGGCGGGAGGCGCTCAGGACAAGGAGAACCGAAGCAAAAAACCGTCCTCATGCATAGACATAGACATCAAAAAGGCCGTTCCGCGCGTTGGGGCGGCCTTTTTGTCAGCGCACTTCCTCGAAGATCGCCATCACGCCCTGTTGCGCAAGCGCCGCGCGTTCCGCGGGCTCCGTCACCGTCCACTGTGCGGTGGGCGCGCGGAAGACCTTTGCGCAGAGCCACAGGGACGGGTTTTTCCGCATTTCCCGGGAATGGGCGATGAAGTTCGGGCGGGCGAGGACGTTTGCAAAAAGAGACGAGGCGAAAAAGGAAACGAGGGGGGACTGGGTTTCCCGGTAATCCACGTACCGCTGGACGAGAACGCCCCGGATGATTTCCGGCGCGTTTTTTCTGAGCCAGGAAAGACAGAAAGGGTCGAAGGATTCCATTACGTAGGCGCCCCGATAGCTTTTCAGCCGCGCGACCACTTTTGCTGTGATGGCGCCGATTCCCGGCGCGGTCTTGATTTCAATCAGCATCGGCGTGCGCCCGTCCACGGTTTCGAGCACCTCGTCGAGGGTCGGAATTTCCTCGCCGCCGCCCGAGAGCCGAAGCGCGCGCACCTCGGAGAGCGTCATGTCACGGATCAGTCCGTCCCGGCCCGTCATCCGCGCCGTGTCGTCGTCGTGAAAGACCACCAAATGCCCGTCCCGGGTCATCTGCACATCCAGCTCGATTCCGTATCCGGCAGCGCAAGCCCGCGCGAACGCCGCACATGAGTTTTCCGGATGGTCCAAATCGTGAAAGCCCCGGTGCGCGAAGGCCGTGCCGCGAAAGGAATCGGCGCGCCGCCTGCCCCGCGCGGGTGCGCAAAGAAAGATCCAGAGAAAAACAGGCAGCGCCGCCGCAAACAGTGCCCAGCCCATCATTCTTCCTCCGCGAAGCTGTCCACCAGCGCCTCGGCCTTCTTCGGCCGGGAATCCCCGTGATGGACAAAGAGCATCGTCACGAACGAAACCATAACCATTGCCGCCGCATAGGGGAAGAGCGTCGAATACCCGATGCGCTCGAGAAGCTGTCCCGACACGAAGGGTGTGGCGACCTGCGCGGCCATGGAGAATGTGTAGTAATAGCCCGTGTATTTCCCGATGTTGCCGGCCCGGCTGATTTCGACGACCATGGGATAGGAATTGACGTTGATGGCCGCCCAAGAAAAGCCCACGAGCACGAACAGGACGTAGATCACAAACGAGAACGATTTTACAAACGCCGTCGCCCCGAAGCAGGCCGCCAGGAGAAGCACGCCCGCAAGGATCATCTTCTTCCGGCCGAACTTCGCGGAAAGGGATCCGATGGGGATGTAGGCCACCGTCGCGCCGGCGGTGGCGATCATCAGGCACATGGCCGCGCCGGAGATATCTCCCCAGACGCGCACGAAGTAGCGCGAATAGGCGGTGGTGACCGCGTTGTAGCCCATGAACCAGAAGAATACGGATGCCAGAATGAAGATGAGGCTCCGTTTCATCGGCGCGGACAGCTTGCCGTCCGCCCCTTCCTTGGCGTCCGCCTCGTCAGGAAGCCGCATTTTATTTTCCCGGATCGTGAAAAGCAGCGCCAGTACGGAGACGGCCATCACGCCCGCGACGATGTAGAAAATGGGCAGAAAGTTTGTGATTTCGAGCTTTTCGATGCCGTCAAACGCGAATTGGGGCGAAACGTCGAGGGTGCGCGTCTTGACGAAAAGACTGATGGAGACCAAGGTGATGATCCCGCCCACCGCGCCCATGAGGTTGATGATGGCATTGGCGCGGGACCTGAGCGGCTTGGGGGTAATGTCTGGCATCAGCGCCACGGACGGCGCGCGGTACACGCCCATGGCGATCAAAACGAGCCCGAGTAGAACCAGAAAGATCGTGAGCAGCTTTCCCAGTTGCACGTCGAACGCCGCGCGCGCGATTTCCCCCGAAAAAACCCCTTCCAGAAGCCGCTCGCCCGCCCGGTTGATGAAGGGCAGCGCGCACATGACGGCCACCGCGGCGGCTGTTCCGCCGAGGATGTAGGGCATTCTGCGGCCGATGCGCGAGTGGCTCCGGTCTGAAAGCTGGCCGAAGAACGGCAGCATGAACAGCGCAAGCACATTGTCGATGAGCATGACGTTGTTCGTCACGTCGTCGCCCAGCAAAAACGTGTTTTTGAGGATGAGCGGAATCACGAAGTCGTACATCTGCCAGAACGCGCAGATGGAAAGGAACGCAAGCCCGACAAACACCGTGCGCCGCGCATCAAGCTTCATCTCAGTTTCCTCCGCTGGTGGCCTCGTCGACCACCTCGTCCATGTTTACGTCGATCAGGTTGTCGCTGTATCCCGCGGATTCCGCGTCGTACGCCTCCTGATCGGGATCGATGGTGAGCACGTACATGCTCATCACGTATCCCGTTTTCCAGTCATACTCAATTTCGCACCAGGTTCCGTCGTCGGACTTGACCTCGACCACCGTGCCGTTTTCCAGCGTCCGGGCGACCTCCGCGTCCTCGGAAGCGTCCTCGCGCATGTTGAGCCGCGCGTCCGAGCCAGTGCTCACCACGGCGAACGCGGCCTTCGACGCGGAAAGATCCGCCAGATACTCGTCGATTCCCGCGACGGTGCCGACGAACACGTCCTCGTTGAACACATAACCCGTCTGGTCGCCGAAGCGCACCTGTGACCAGGAGGTGCTTTGGAAGATCAGACTCGCGCGTTCGCCCGCGCCGATTTCGCAAAGGATAGCGCCCGAATTCGATGCCTGCGCGCGCAACGGGGTGCCGTTCTCGCTCGTCACGTACGCGTAGACATCATCAGAAGCGTCCACGTCCGTTTCGCCGCTCGCCGTCACGACCCCTGAGAGCTCAACCACCGTGCCCGTGGTCAGGTAGCTTTTCCGGACAAAGCCCGTGCGTCCGCCGTAGGAGACGAACGCCCAGCTGTCCGACTTGGTGATGACCCGCACCACGGTTCCCGCGGCGAGCATGAAGGAGAGCTTCGCGGAATCGCTGGGCGATTCGCGCACGTAAAGCCTGTCCTGCACGTTGACCTTTCCGTAGGTCACCTCGCGTGTCCCGATGAAGGTCTGGGCGGCGTCCACGCGCGCGAGCGCCGGATGCTCTGCGTCCGCCTGCACGTATTTGGGGGTTTCAATGGTCTCGTCCTCGAACGCGAGGTAAGCGGTGCGCACGTATCCTTCCTGGCCGTCGAAGGCGATCTTGGTCCAGCTGTCTGCGTGGCTGAGCACCTCCACCGCCGTTCCCGGCGCGAGCCTGGCCACGATGGTGCTGTCGGTGGACTTGGATTTGCGCACGTTGAGCTTGTTTTCGGTGTCGATGACGGCGGATTCGACGATGGTGGATTCGTAAGTCAGCGCGTAATTGTCCGCGCCGTACATCTCCGCAAGCTTCGCGATGGCCTTTTGCATGTCCGCCTGCAGAGCGCCCGTGGCCACGCCCGTTTCATCGTACTTGAGCGCCCGCTGGAACAGGACCACGGCCTTCTTGGTTTCCGCGTCGTACACGCCGTCGATTTCGCCTTCGTAAAGGCCCAGGGACGCGAGGCTCGCCTGCATCGCCTTGACGCCGGACCCGTTCATGCCCTCTTCCAATGTGGAGATGGTGGAGCACGGCGCGTCGTCCGCATTGAGAAGGGCGATCAGGCTCTGGCTCGCGACGCCGGTGGCCTTGAAGCCCGTCGCGGACTGGATGGCCTTGACGGTGCGCACCATTCCCTCGCCGTATGTCCCGTCCGCCTCGCCGGCATAGAGACCCAGTTCGATGAGCCGCGTCTGGAGCCGCGCCACGTCCGCGCCTTCGCTTCCGTAGCCCAGTTCCGTATCGTCCGAAGCCAGACTTGCGAATTCCGCGTAGGAAATACCGCTGTCCACGGAATATGAATGCTCGTAGAGCAGCTCCTTGAGGTATTCGTAGCGCTCGGTGGCGTCGTAAATTTTGACCTTTGTGCCCGCAAAGCAGTTTTCCGCGATCCACTTGGCGTCCTCAATGAACAGGCGGATGCAGCCGTGGGACGCATCCGTGCCCATCGCCGCATAGGCCTCCCAGTCGACCTTGTCGTCTTGCTTCTGGGTGAACAGATAGGAATGAAACAGGTAGTTACCGACGATTCTGGTGCCCCACTTGCCGTAACCGTCCTCGAAAGCATACCATTCGCTGCGTTCGCCCGACTTGTGCTGCTCCGGCATTGTGAACGTACCGTGGGGGGAGCTCCATTTTCCGCCGCCGCTGGAACACACCATCTGGCGGACGACGGAGCCGTCGGAAGTGGAATAGACGGTCACAATGTTATTGTAGCAGTCCACCGTGATCCGATATGGCATTTCGGCGGCGGCGGCGGCAGGGGAGACCGCGGCCAGCGCCAGGATGAGTAAGAGCGCCGTCAGTCGTCTGATAAGCATTTTTTATCCTCCGGAACGCGCATACATACGCACAAATAATCGCTTACAATAAGATACCATAATTGCGTAATTATTTCAATAGTGTGAAGCAGGCGTCCGCAAATGTCCGGATTTGAGGATCATTCAACCGTTGCGGCGGTGTGAAAAGGATTTCGGGCGCGGCGCGCAAAAAAAGCGCCGCACACGCGCGCGAATTTTACAGTCCGCGCTTGATTTTGCGGGGACAGCGGTCTATAATGACGGTCGGAATTCATATGCTCTGCGGAGGAGATTCGTTTTATGCAAAAGCAGGTCAAGGATTATCTGATGCTGACGTTCGGGACGCTGCTTCTGTCCGTCGGCGTGTATTTTTTTAAGTTTCCAAATCATTTTACCACCGGCGGCGTGAGCGGCATTTCGATCATCTTGGGCGACCTGATTCCGAGCCTTTCGCCGGGCACGCTCATGATGATCATCAACTACTCCCTCCTCGCGGTGGGCCTGTTCGCGCTGGGGAAGGGGTTCACGCTGCGCACAGTCTACTGCACGGTGGTCTATTCCTTCGTCATCTGGCTGCTCGAGAAGGTTTACCCCATGACGGCGCCCTTCACAAACCAGCCCGTCCTCGAGCTCGTGTTCGCGATCCTTCTGCCCGCGGTGGGTTCCGCCATTATGTTCAACCTCGACGCCTCTTCCGGCGGCACTGATATCGTCGCCATGATCCTCAAAAAATACACCCACGTCGACATCGGGAAGGCGCTGCTTTTAAGCGACGCCGTCATCGCGTTTTCGTCCGTTTTTGTGTTCGGCATCGAGACCTGCATGTTTTCCGTCATCGGTCTTCTCATGAAGGCGTTTCTCATCGACTCCGTCATCGAATCGATCAATCTCTGCAAGTATTTCACCATCGTCACCACGTCTCCCCACGAGGTGTGCGAATACATCATCAAGGGGCTCAATCATTCCGCCACCGTGGTGGACGGTCGCGGCGCGTTCACCGGCGAGGACAGAAAGCTGGTTTTTACGGCGTGCAGGCGCGGCGAGGCGCTGGCCCTCAAAAACGAGGTCCACAAAATCGATCAGCACGCGTTCATCTTCATTTCAAACACCAGCGAGATCATCGGCAAGGGATTCCGGACGGTGTGAGCCAAGCTTGTCAAAAAAGAGGGCGGCGCCGCCCTCTTTCCCCAATCCAACCGGTCAGTATGCGAGATTATACGCGATGACATCCACCGTCGCGGGTTCGATTCCGTTGTCCTGCATGTACGTGGCGATGTCCGACCCAATCTGATACCGGAATTCCACGGACGATCCGGGCATGATGCCGACGTTGTAGCCGCTCCAGTACGAGGAAAGCACATAGACAAGGTTGCCCGCGTCATCCTTGACCGCGAAGACGATCTCAAAGGCGGTGAGAGGTGTGTCGAGCGTGTTTTTGACCTCAGCCACGAGATCGTCGGAGGTGCCGTAATAGTCCGCCACAGACTCGATGCGCGCCGCGGCCTCGATGCGCAGTACGGTCTGCGAGATGGTGCCCTGCCCGGTGACGGACAGCATGAAGTCCGAGATCTGTTCGGCGCCAGTCGCCTCAACGTAGCTGTAGCCGTACACATACCCGGTTTCCCCGGGCTGCAGCACGGGCGGATAGCAGTAGTAGATGTCGGTGGACGAAAGGCTGTTTCCATCCGGGTCGAAAAGCTCCATCAGCCCGCTTGAGAATTCCACGGGCTTGTCCCCGCTGTTGGTCACTTCCGCGAATACGTACCCGTAGAAGTATGTATCGTAGTAGGGAACGACCACCAGGTTTTCCTGCGTCGAGACCAGCTTGCCCATTGCGAACGCCCCGTTGAACGAAAACGCAATCACAAGAAGGATCACGCCCATCCAGCGAATTTTCCTTGCCATATGAAGACCTCCCCGCTTCGTTCGATCGATCTGCTTTCATATTGATACGCCATCATTTTAACATAGAGAAGACACAAAGTCAACGCAAAAGAGACACACTTCTGGCCGCGCCGAAAAACGACCGGCGCTTCCGCGGTGGAAGCGCCGGTCGGGTCGGTGGGGTTATCCCTGAAGCTGCTGCTTGGTCTGCTGAATTTCGTCTTCCTTTGCCATGACGGCGGGCTTGTAGTATCCCTTGGTTTCCGCCAGCTTGTACAGCTCGTACTGGCTGGCCTCGCACTTGTTTCTGATCTGCTGCACCGTCGAGCGCAGCTGCGGATTGGCGCACTCGGAAATGGTGTTTGCGTAGAAGGTAAGGCTGCTCTTGACCGAGCCAAGCGCGTCGTTGACCATCGCTTTTTCCTGGAACATGGTTTTCCTCCTTACTGCAAAAACGACATAAGCTGTTGCTTTGTGCTCTGCGCGTCCTGCGCGGACTTCTGGAAGAAGGTCTTCACCTGGGGGTCCGTGGACTGTTCGGCGTAGGCCTGCATCTTCTGGAACGCGGTGTCGTGCTCCCCGATCATGTGGCGGAGGTTCTGAAGTTCAATCTGGTTCAGGTTGGACATTTTCCGGCTCCTTTCCGTGTTCGGATTCCAAGGCTAGTATGGCTCGATCGCGCGCTGGAAATCCCAAAATCTATCTGGATTCATTTGGAAATACAGTGGGATTCAATCAGAATGAGTGCTTGACAACGCGCCCATTTTCAGATACGATACGTACATATTCACAACTAAAGAAAGCAGTCTGTGCCGCAAAGGGGAGAGCGTATGACGATCATCCGCTTCTTACAGAGCTTTGCCAGCCCATTTTGGGACGGCTTCTTTGAAGCAGCCACCATGCTGGGCGAGGAGTATTTCTACCTTTTCGCACTCGCGCTGGTCTTCTGGTGCGTGGACAAGCGCTATGGCTACAAGCTGTCCCTTGCGCTCCTGTTCAGCGGCGTGGTCAACGGCGTGGTGAAAAGCATCGTGCGCGCGCCGCGTCCCATCGGAACGGAGGGCATCCGCAGCCTGCGCGTGGAAACCGCCACGGGAAGTTCCTTTCCCAGCGGTCACACCCAGAACGTCACCACCTTTTTCGTGTCGGTGATGAAAAAGCTGCGCCGCCCTTGGATGTATCTGACCGGCGGCTTGCTGATTCTCCTGGTGGCCATTTCGCGGCTGTATCTGGGCGTTCACTGGCCCCGGGACGTCCTGGGAGGCATGGCGTTTGGCGCGGCGAGCGTATTCGTCGCGGATTTTGCCTTCGAGCGCTTTGAACGGCTGAAGTGGGGACGGCTTCCCTGGCTCAACCTGACGCTCCTCGTTCCGACGATTGCGGCGGCTTATGTGTGGCGCGACGCCGCGGACCTTGTAAAGGTCGCCGGAACATTCTGCGGCTTTCTGATGGGATTTTCCTTTGAAACCGTCTTTGTCCGCTTCAGCGCGAAGGCGCCGCTCTGGAAGCAGGCCGCCAAGTTCGCGCTGGGCATCGTCGTCACGCTGGCCCTCAAAGAAGGGCTGAAGCGCCTCTTCCCGCAGGAAGCGGCGTTTGATCTTTTGCGCTACGCGGTCATCGGGGTGTGGATCACGG
>JAEYRW010000199.1 GCA_023435435.1 Bacillota bacterium
CCGACGCCGCCCCGGGGGCACAACCCCCGGCCCGCCGAATTGTAAAATCGGAGCGGTTGGGGCGGGGCCCCCGACCGAACCGACGGGAAATACATCTTTTCACCCTGTTCGGGATTCTCAAGGGCACCAGCCCTTGTGCGGGGTCTGGGGCAGCACCCCAGCGTCCTCCCCGTCTCCCCTCCTGAATGGATGTGATACCTTGCTACGCTATATCCTGAGGCGGCTCATTGGCGCGACGATCACGCTGGCGATTGTTTTGTCGGTGGTGTTTATTTTGCTGCGCCAGATGCCCATCGAGGGTTACTTTGAAAACTTTGACAAAATGACGCCGGCGGTGATTCATTCGCGGCTGGACGCGCTGGGGCTGAACGATCTGATTTTCGTGCAGCTCAAGGATTTTTTTGTGAAGCTGCTGGGCGGCGACATGGGCACCTCGGCGCGCTACCGCGTGGGCGCGTCCATCGGCGGGATCATTGCGCAGAAGGCGCCGCTTTCGATCATGCTGGGCCTGATGTCCATGGGCCTTGCGATGGTATTGGGCATTCCGCTGGGCGCGGCGATGGCGCGTTCCAAGGGGAAATTCTGGGATAAGTTCGGCACGCTTTTTATCGTGATCATCAACGCCGTTCCGGCGGCGGTCTATTATATCCTCATCCAGATGTACGCCACGGATCTTTTGAAGATCCCGATGCTCTTTGAACGTGGGAATCCTGTTACGTGGATTCTGCCGGTGTTTTCCATGTCGCTGGGCAACACCGCTTATTACGCCATGTGGCTGAGACGGTACATGCTGGACGAGATGACCAAGGATTATGTCCGGCTGGCAGCCGCCAAGGGCGTTTCCCGAAAGCGGATCACCATGCGCCACGTGTTCAGAAACGCGTTTGTGCCCATGATCCAGTACCTGCCCACCTCGATTCTCTATACCGTGGGCGGCTCCATTTACATCGAGTCCCTCTATTCCATTCCCGGCATGGGCGGACTGCTCGTCGACGTCATTGGGCGTCAGGACAACCCCATGGTACAGGCCATCGTCATGCTCTACTGCGTGATCGGCGTGGTGGGACTGCTGATGGGCGACCTTTTGATGGGCATCATCGACCCGCGCATCAAATTCGCGAAGAAGGAGGGAGCGCGCTGATGGTTTCGATCAAGGACAGCCAATCGGAAAAGTTTGAGAAACAGCTCACCGAAGCAGAGCTCTTCCAGCGCGCGGTCATGGACACCGCCGCGGCGGAGCGCGCGGGCTATTCGGACTACTCCTACTGGGGCTCCACCCTTCGGGTTTTCCGCAAAAACAAGGTGGCGATGACCATGTTCGTCATCCTCATCGTGCTTCTGGCGTTTACCGTGGTACAGCCCTACCTGCCCAACCAGCGCCCGGCGAATTACATCAACAATCATCCCGCCACGGGCATCCAGCTTTCGAACCTCGCGCCGTCCTTGAACTCGGCCCTGGAAAGCATTCCGGCGGGCACGACCCTCAGCGTGAAGGACTACGACGAAAACTGGTACGAGGCCACTAACGTGCTGGGCGCCATCAACAAGCGCACGGAGTTCACCTGCCTTGAATACGGCGAAACCTGGAGCCTTGTGGAGTACGAAGACGTTCAGGGCTACGTCGAGACGCGCTTTCTGAAGCTGCCCGATCCCATCCCGGACGGCGCGTTTCAGACCATGTCCAACTATAAAATCAGTCTGTACGCCTCTGCCGCCAACATCACCAACAACGGCGACCCGGTCTACGTCAAAAAGAGCGCCGTGGAGCTGCTCGACGCTGAAACGGGAATGGCCGTGACCACCGAAAAGACGGATGTCTGTTCCATTCCGTCCGAAAACGGGTTCTGGTTCGGCACCAACAACATTGGGCAGGACCTGTGGGCGCGGGTCTGGGCAGGCACGCGCACCTCGCTGTTCATCGGCATCATGGTGGCGCTCGTCGAGGCGTTCGTGGGCATCTTCGTGGGCGTGGTCTGGGGCTATGTCCGCAGGCTCGACCGGGTCATGACCGAGGTCTACAACGTGCTCGACAACATCCCGTCGACCATCGTGCTGATCCTCATCTCCTACATTCTCAAGCCCGGACTTTCCACCATCATCTTCGCCATGTGCTTAACCGGCTGGCTGGGCATGGCGCGGTTCATCCGCAACCAGATCGTCATCATCCGCGACCGCGACTACAACCTCGCCTCGCGCTGCCTGGGCACCGGCACATTCCGCATCATCATGCGCAACCTTTTGCCCTACCTCGTGTCCGTCATCACCCTGCGCATGGCCCTCGCCATCCCCGGCGCCATCGGGTCCGAGGTCTTCATCACCTACATCGGCCTGGGCCTGCCCGCCGACATTCCCTCCCTGGGCAACCTCATCAACGCGGGCCGCAAGCTCATTACCTCGCCGTCTTTGCGCTATCAGCTCATCTTCCCCGCCATCGTTCTGTCCGTCATCACCATCTCGTTCTACATCATCGGCAACTCCTTCGCGGACGCCGCCGATCCGAAGAACCACGTGTAGCAGGGGACTCCGCCCCCTGCATCTCCGCCAAAGGGACTGTGCCCCTTTGGAACCCCCATCCGGGGGGACTCATACTTCACTTCGTCGGATCGTCCGGGGGTCCAACCCCGGGCGGCCCGAATAAACAATTCGCTCCCCGCCGCGCAGCGGCGGAGCGTGGGATTCTCGAGGGCGCAAGCCCTTGAGCGGGGGTCCGGGGGCGTCCCCCGGCGCACCTTTCGTAAGGAGTTTTGTCCATGAGAGAGACCATACTGACCGTCAAAAATCTGAACGTGAAGTTTCACATGCGCGGGCGCGTTCTGCACGCGATCCGGGATGTTTCCCTTGCGCTGTACAAGGGGGAGTCTCTGGCCATCGTGGGCGAATCGGGCTCGGGCAAGAGCGTTTTTACCAAGTGCTTCATGGGGCTCAACGATCTGAACGGGTTTATCGACTCGGGCGAGATCGTGTACGGGGGCCGCGACCTTGCGAAGTTCAAGGAGGAAAGGGACTGGCTCACCATCCGCGGCAAGGAGATCGCCATGGTGATGCAGGACCCCATGACGAGCCTCAACCCACTCAAGACCATCGGCGCGCAGATCGTCGAGGCCATCCGGCTGCATCAGAAGGGCACGAAGGACGAGGCCCACGCGGAGATGCTCAAGGTTTTGAAGGACGTGGGCATCGACGAGCCCGCGCGCCGGGCGAAGCAGTATCCCCACGAATTTTCGGGGGGCATGCGCCAGCGCGTGGTAATCGCCATCGCCGTGGCGTGCCGGCCGCAGATCCTCATCTGCGACGAGCCGACGACCGCGCTGGACGTGACCATTCAGGCGCAGATATTGAGCCTCATCAAGGAACTGCGCGACCGGCTGGGACTCACCTGCGTGTACATCACCCACGATTTGGGCGTGGTGGCCAACGTCGCCGACCGCATCGCGGTCATGTACGCGGGGGACATCATTGAGCTGGGCACCAGCGAGGAAATCTTCTACGACCCGCGCCACCCCTACACATGGGCGCTGCTTTCGTCGCTGCCGCAGTTGGGCGTAAAGGGCGAGCCGCTTTATTCCATCAAGGGCACGCCGCCCAACCTGTATGCGGAGATCAGGGGCGACGCCTTCGCGCCGCGCAACCCCTACGCGCTCGAGATCGATTTTGTTGAGCGTCCGCCGTATTTTGACGTCACCGAAACCCACAGGGCGCGCACGTGGCTCCTCGATCCCCGCGCGCCGAAAATCGAGCCGCCGGCTTCCATCGCGGCCATGCGGAAGGGAGGCGCGCGCACATGAGCGAGAAACTGATCGAACTGAAGGGCATTTCCGTGGACTTCGGCGCCGGCCGCAAGAAGATGCGCGCGGTGAACAATGTCTCCTTCGACGTCCACAAGGGCGAAACGTTCGGGCTGGTGGGGGAATCCGGCTGCGGGAAGACCACCATCGGCCGCGCCATCGTGCGCATCCACCCCGTCTCCGCGGGCGAGGTGGTCTACGCCGGGCGGCGCATCACCGGCAAGATCGACCCGGTGCTGGACCGCGAGGTGACGCGCAGAATCCAGATGATTTTTCAGGACCCCATGGCGTCCCTCAACGAGCGCGCCAAGGTGGACTACATCGTCTCCGAGGGCATCGTCTCCGACCGCTCCATTTCAAAAGCCCAAAGGCGCGCGATGGTGGACGAGGCGCTTGAGGAGGTCGGGCTTTTGCCCGAGTTCGCCAGCCGGTTCCCCCACGAATTTTCCGGCGGCCAGCGCCAGCGCATCGGCATCGCCCGCGCGCTCATCATGCGCCCGGACTTCATCATCGCCGACGAGCCCATCTCCGCGCTGGACGTGTCCATCCGCGCGCAGGTGTTGAACCTCATGAGCGAGCTCCAGAAAAAGCGCGGGCTCACGTACCTGTTCATCTCCCACGACCTTTCGGTCATGCGCTTCATCTGCGACCGGATTGCGGTGATCCACAAGGGAATTCTGGTGGAGTTGAGTCCCACGGAAAAGCTGTTCGAGCACCCGCTGCACCCCTACACCCGTGCGCTTCTCTCCGCCGTGCCCCAGCCGGACCCGGAGACCGAGCGCGTGAAGGTGCTGACCACTTACGATCCGAAAATGCATGATTACGCGACCGACAAGCCGCGCTGGGAGGAAATCGAGCCGGGCCACTTCGTGCGCGGAAACGGCAAGGAACTGGCAGAATACGGGGAGATGCTGAAAAAATGACGCCGGAACAAATGACCGCCCGCTGCTGGGTGGAGATCGACCTCAATGTCGTTCGGGACAATTACCACAGGGCGCGCGCCATGAGCGGCGACGCGCGCGTGATCCCGGTTCTCAAGGCGGATGCCTACGGCCTGGGCGCGGCGAAAATCGCCCGGGTTCTCAAGGCCGAGGGCGCGCGCTTCTTTGCCGTCGCGGAATACCTGGAGGCGGAAGAAATTCAGGACGCGGCGGGCGTGGACGTTCTGGTCATGGGTCTGACACCCGACGCGTTCCTCGAAAGCGCCGTGGAGCGGGGGATTGCCGTGACGCTGGTTGACCTCCGGCAGGCGCGCCTTTTGAACGAAATCGCCGCGCGGCTCGGAAAGACGGCCCGCGCGCACATCAAGCTGGACACCGGGCTTCACCGGCTCGGTTTTTCCCCGGAGGAGGCGGTTTCCGCCGCCCGGGCGGTCATCGGCATGGCATGGGTGTGCGTGGAGGGGCTGTTTACCCACCTCGCGCTCCGCAGCCGGGAACTGGACGATCTCCAGATCGCGCGGCTCACAGCAGTCGCGGACGCGCTTCGTGCCGAAAACCTCGACTTTGGCATGCTGCATGCGCTGGATTCCATCGGCATGTGCCTCTATCCCGCGTACCGCTTCGATGCCGTGCGCTCCGGCACCTGGCTCTACGGCGCGTGGCATCCCTCCTTCCCGCCCGACGGCTGCCGGCTCGCCGCGCGCCTTTGCGCGCGCATCACCCAGGTGCGCACGGTGCCCGCGGGGGAGTGTCTCGGCTACGATTCCGAGCACCCGCTTGTCCGCGACAGCGTCATCGCCACCCTCGCGTGCGGCTATTACGACGGCATCCCCCGCGCCAACGCCTGCGGCTTCGCCGTGGTGCGCGGCGTGCGCGCACCCATCGCGGGGCTCGTCATGATGGATCAGATGACCCTCGACGTCACCGATGTCCCCGGCGTCAAACCCGGCGATGCCGCCACATTCTACGGCGACGGCATCTCCCTCCTCGAAGCCTCAAAGTGGTACGGCGTCAACCGCAACGAACTCATCGTGCGCCTGAGCCGAAGGGTGAGGCGGGTATACCTGGGGGAGTAACGTCGGGGAGAAACGCCGGGGGCGCTGCTCCCGGACCCCTGCCAAAGGGCCAATCGTCCCTTTGGAATCCCATACTGGGTATGGGAGAGATATGATTTCGTCGTCGGATCGCCCGGGGGCCCAACCCCCGGGCGACCGATTTTCGGTTCGTGTGCGCGGGGTTGGAGCCCCGCGCGTGCGACGCGCAAAAAATCATTTTTCCCTGTCTGGGATTCTCAAGGGCCAAGGGCCCATGAGCGGGGGCCGGGGCGGAGC
>JAEYRW010000117.1 GCA_023435435.1 Bacillota bacterium
GCCCCTGGCCCCTGGCCCCTGGCCCCGAATAATTGTATTTCTTCCCCTTGCCGGGTCAAGGGTTCCGAATCGCACGCGATAATTTAACGCGCGAAAACCGCGGCGTCTCATGCGAATGACAGCGCTGCGCGCCCCACATCTCGCGGGGCGCGCAGCCTTTTGCAAGTCAGCCCCGGTATTTTCTCTCGATGGGCGGATACCCGAAGTGAATCTGGCTTTCGTCCCACTTCTCCCCGAGCCCCCGCGCGACGGTCAGGCTCTGCCACGGCGCGAAGCCGTCGAACCTCTCCACGTGCGCGCGCAGCGCGCGCTCCATCCCCCGCGGAATTCCGCCGCTCACCAGATTATGTTCCTCGAAGGGATCGTTCTTCAGGTCGTACAGCGCCAGGGGCGTCCCGTCTTCGCCGGCCGCGTACTTGAAATCGCCGCGCACCACGGCGCGCCACGAGCCGATTTCACGCCGCCACGCCTGATGGCAGGGAATGATGCTGTAAAGGTACGCGTCGTCCGCGCCCCTGCCGTCCGCGCGCAGCGCACAACCGCTCAGGTCCTGACCGTCCACCGCCCCCGGAAAGCGCAGCCCGAGAAGGCCCAGCAGCGTCGGCGCAATGTCGACGATGGAAATCAGCTGGGCCCGCGCGCCCGGCTCGATGTGCCCGGGCCAGCGCATGTCCAGCGGAATATGCGCGCTTTCCTCATAGTACCACTGTTTGAACGTGAGCCCGTGGCTCCCCAGCATGTCACCGTGGTCGCTGGTATAGACGACGATGGTGTCGTCCTCAAGCCCGTTTTCCCGCAGGAAGCCGAGCATCCGCCCGACGCACGCGTCGATGTGCTCGATGTGCCGGTAATATCCGGCGAGCATGCGGGGCAGATCCTCCGTCCGGTAACCGCCCTGGGGCGCTGACCCATGCGCGCGATGCCCGGGGCCGGGAATGAAGTCCCCCTCCGCCCAATCCCGGGCGTTCTCCCGCAAAGGCGGTTTCCCAAGCGCCTCTGCCTCTCCCTCCGGCAAGCGGAGATAGGGATCGTGAGGCGTTCCGAAGCACAGGAACAGCGCCCACGGCATGGCTTTTGCGTTTTCCAGAAATTCCAGCGCCAACTCCGTCTGGGCAAAGGGCTCGTAGCCCGCGATGGGGTGGCGCACGTTTCTCTCGTCGTCGTAGTACGCGTTCAGATAGTCGTGGTTGCAGTTGCAGCCGCGCCAAGAACGGAAGCCCAGCCGACGATCTTCGACGATGAACTGGTCCCGCGGCACGCCGCCCAGGTGCCATTTCCCCACATAGCCGGTCATGTATCCCGCGCCGTTGAGCACATCCGCCACGGATGTCACGTCCGCGCGGATGGGCAGATCGTTGGACGCCGCCCCATGGGAGAGCGCGTGCAGCCCGGTTAGAAGCGTCCCCCGGGCGGGCACGCACACCGGGCAGTTGGCATAGGCCCGGTCAAAGCGCGCGCCCGCGCGGGAGAGCGCGTCCAGGTTCGGCGTCGCGACGGCCCCGTTGCCCGCGTACCCCAGATCGCAGAACCTGTGCTGATCGGACAGGATGAACAGAATATTCGGCTTTTTCATGTCAGATGCTCTTGCACTTCACCGGCCCAAGGATGCCCGACATGGCGAGCTCCTTTTCGCCGCCCATGCCCCGGAACGCGCCCGCGCCGGGGGTCCCGTTCCGAAGCGTGTTGGTGACGCGCACGTTCAACTCGTTCTCGCCCTTTTTCAGAAGCCCCGTCACGTCGAAGATGAAGGGAACCGTCAGCGCCTCGCCGACGCGCACGCCGTTGAGGAAAAGCTCCGCCGCGTCGCCCACCATCCCCAGGTCGATGGCCTTTTTGCCGCGCGGGTCAACGACGTCGAACCGGGCTGCGTATTCCGCCGTGCCGGAGAAGCTCTTCAGCGCGGGGTGATCCGCCCAGTCGGTAAGCGCGTCAAGGATCAGTTCGGTCTCCCCCGCCGCGATGCGCCAGCCGCCGTCGGGCACGATCTCCGCACCCTCCTCGCAGGCGGAAAACGCGAGCCTGATCTCGGCGTCTCCGGTTGCGTCCGGCAAATCATCGCCCGTGAGGATGAACCACGAGCCGTAGGCCACGAAGGGCAGTTCCAGTTCGATTCCATCATCCGTGACGCGGTACGCGGGCCTCATGACCTCGCCGTTCTGCGTTCCGAGTACGCGCAGACCGCCGCGGGCGCCGCTGAGCCTAAGCGTGAGAATGCGCGCGGCCGGGTTCGACGAGCGCACGAACCAGAGCGTGCCCGCGTCGAGGATGCGCTTCGTGTGCTGAAGGTCCTTTGCCTCGCATACGATACCGGGCAGTATCCCCGCCGCCCCAAGGGCGTCCGGCGCGGCTTCCTGTGCCACGGCCCGCGCATCCGCGAAAATCCGCGCCAGTTCCGCCTCGCGCCTGCGGTAGTCGAGGAAGCCTGGCACCCGGCTGGGCACGCGATCCAGGAAAATCACCGGGAAGCCCGCGTCTATGAGGGTACCCAGCTTATACGCCGCCTCGATGCCGATCTTCTCCTCGCCGTTTAAAACCAGCGCCTTGAACCGCGCGTCGCCGCACGTCAGCGCGCCGTCGATGAGTTCCGCGCGCAGCAGGCACTCCTCGTTGATGTGGTAATAATCGTAGCCCGCGTCCATGAGGATGTGACTCAGGCGGAAGTCGTAGTTTCCGCGCGCCTGCTCGGGCGAAGGGGCGTTGGGATCTCCGTAGCCGGAGGAGAGCGCCCCGCTCCGGTCAAAGCCCGGCAGCACGCCCGACGTCAGCTCCTCAAGCGCGCCGGTTCCGGAAACGTAGTCGAGCTTTTGATAATAGACCGCCACCTCGCAGGAAAGGGGGCCCGCCTGCATGAGGAACTGTCCCCGGGCGATGCGCCTGTTCATCCCGCCGATTTGACGCCAGAGCGTGTTGTCCCGGCAAATGAACGAGCCGAACATGCCGTGGAAGGGATAGAAGTGCGGGAAGTCCATCCCGGGATGGCGGTAGGGCATGCCGTGGTAAATGAGCTGATTGACACCCGAGACGAAGAGCTTGTCCGCGGCGACCTTCATTTTGGTGGGCGTGGTCATATAGTCGTGCCGGATCCACACGAGGGTTTCGCTGGTGGCAAGCGGCAGTTCGTACAGCATGCCGGCAGAGCCCACAAGCTTTAAAAAGTCCACGACGCCGTTGCCCGCAAGCTGCTCGGTCTCCGGGATGTGGGTGCGGCCAAAGGCCTTCAGATTGTCCATGGAGTGGCCGTAGCACTGGACGCGGCTCTTGAGCTTGTTTTCGTCGCCCCAGTCCTTCATGGCCTCGATAAAATAATCGTCAAAGAGGTCCGCGATGGTGAGTTGATGGTCGTAGCGGATCCGCTCGCCCACGCCGTCCGCGAAATCGTACATGGGCGGAGTTTTGAGGCCCATCATCTTGGCGAACATGCTCTCGCAGCCAGGCACGGATGTGGCCTGGAGGTAAGGCCTGAGGTCGTAGCCGCGCCGCGCCGCGAACTCCGCGAGGAAATCGTCCGTCCACGTCCATGGGCTCGAAAGCTCGAAGCTGTCGGTGAAAAATGCCCGCAGCGTCTTGCCCGCGTGCCTTTCAAAGCCGCCCGCGCCGATGTGCCGGTCGAGGTACGGCCCGATGACGCCCTTCGCGAAGTGATCCACAATGTAGTTGGGTTTGGTCGCGTCCTCGCGGGAGGCCATATGGGAGGTGTTCCCGTTGGGCCCGGCAAAGAAGCAGAATACCTGCCAGGTGCCCGCCGGGAAATCCCATTTGAGGCAGCCGTCCGAAACAAATCCCGAGACATCCACGGGTTTTTCGAGAAGCCCCGTCTTCTGGGCGGCGTGGGTCATGACGACGTCCACCGGCGCGCCCACGCACTTGGCCGCCGACACCGCGACGCGCTCCAGCGTCTTTTTCAAAACCTCGGAATCGTCCTCCGCGCCCCGAAACGGCCCCATGCGCGGGGGCTTGGGCGCGTTCAGCTTTTCCGTCGCGCGGTATTCGAGCAGATCGTCCGCCGTCGGAAGCCTGACCTCCCGCGCGCCGCCGCCTTCCACGGTCACACTCGCCATGTAGAGGTGCTTCTGCCCCTGGGAAAGCGGCACGTCGACGCCGTTCGTGGGCCAGCCCGAACAGGAGGTCAGGTCGAGGGTCAGCCCGCGCTTCTCAAATTCCTCGAGTACGCCCGCGATCACATCAAAGTAAAACGGCGTGCGGTAGCGGTTCAGCCGCGCCTGACAGGCGGGGTCGGCCCGCATCTCGGGCGTGATGCCGTCCAAAAACGCCTGCACCTCGCCGCCGCCAAAGTAGCCTTCGTCCAGGTCCGCCGCCTCGCGCCTGAGCTCCGCGGGCTCCACATCCAATCCCGGCCACCACCAACGCACCATCGGCCGCGCCGCTTTCGGGGGATTTTGAAACGCACCGAGATTGAAATCGCTCATAATGACCCTCCGTCTTTATACTTTGGCAACATAATATCACAGTTTTCCCGGCGGAACAACCGTTTTTAACATGGATCACTTATGATAAGAACGGAGGAAATCAAATGAAAGAAATTGCATATATACGAGAGGCGCTTTTGAACGCGCTCCCCGCCCGGGACGGGCTCGTCGGGGCGATGCTGCTGGGCTCCGTGGCGGCGGGCATGCACGACGAAACCAGCGATTACGATATTCACGTGATCTTTTCGGACGACGCCCTTGCCGCGCGTCCCGCGCTCCGGGACTTCACGCTTCGGCTCGACCGGAAGTGCGACCTGTGGGTCTCGTCGCTTTCGGAGTTCCGCGCCCTCGACCGCGGGCGCTTTGACGCGCGGGAATATCTCAGCGTGCTTTATGTGCTGGACGACGAAGGAATTCTCGCCGCCGCCGTCGAACGGCTTATCCATTATCCCCAAGGTATGGCCGAAGAGGTCGTTCGCGCGCGGCTCGACGGCTACTACGACGGTCTGTTCCGCTCACTCAAGTGCTTCCGCCACGGCTTTTCGTTCGGCGGCCGCCAGATGGCCGCGCGCTCCATGGACTTCCTCGTGGAGACCCTGTGGGCGGCAAACGGACTCATTCCCCCCTTCGTGAACCGCGCGCCGCACCTTCTGGAAACGCTTTCGCGCCTCCCCCATCCGGCGCGCGATCTGCGCGTCCGGATGGAGGAAATCGCCCGAAGCGCGGACGTCGGAACGCAGATCGCGCTGTTTCATTGGGTCGCGACGTTCATGGCGGAGACGGGCCGCGAAGACGTGCGCAAGGCTTGGGCGGGCGTACTCGAGGGAGAGATTGCCCGGCACACCATCGAGGTCCGGCGCGCGCCCGCGACCGGCGCGGAGGCGCGCATGCTCATGCGGGAACTGTCCGACACCCTTTCCGAAATCAGCGGGTCGAGTGGTGCGGCGGGCTTTTGTTTAGACGACGTGGCGGGGCCTCGCGCCGCCTTCGCAATTGCCTATCAGGAAGGCGCCCCCGTGGGCTGTGGCGCCATCCGGGCATTGGACGAAGACACCGCCGAACTCAAGCGGATGTACGCGCGGCGCGGGGGACGGGGCGTCGGCCGAAACCTGCTCGCGTTTCTGGAGGCCGAGGCAGCGCGCCTGGGCTATCGCGCCATCGCCCTCGAAACGCGACGGGTCAACGAAAAGGCCGTCCGCTTTTATCTCGCGAACGGCTATGGAATCTGCGAAAATTACGGCAAGTATGCGAACCGCCCGGAAGCGGTCTGCTTCAGAAAAGAGCTTTGATCACTTCTTCCGCTTGCGCCTGCGCGCGAAGGCGATGGTCTGGATGCCCGAGAGGAGAAGGAGAAGGGCGATGCCGCCGCAGAGAACCAGACCGATCCGCGCGGCGTTCAAGCCCACCGTGCCGCTCAGGCGGGGGGCGGGCGTGGCGGGGACTGTCGGCTCGGCCGAAAAGAAAATCGCGGGCTCGGGGGTGATTGCCTCCGCCGCAGGTTCGGGCGTTTCCTCCGCCGTAGGGTCGGGCGTTTCCTCCGCCGTTATGTTCTCGAACAGGTCGTTGTGCTTCACGTCCTCGCCCACCACGGAATACGCCAGCCCGAACAGCGCGTTGTCGTACTGTCCGCCGTCCAGCACCTGATAGTACTTTTGCTGGGAAACGTGCTTGGCGTAGCCCGCGCGCGCGACCTCCAAGGGCGTTTTGCCCCCCAACTGGGCATAGGAAACATTCCAGTCGAAGTCGATGACGTCCTCGTTGTACAGGTGCAGGTACAGCTTCTTCACCTGCCACGCGCCGTACGCCGCGCAGGAATCCGGGTATTGCCCGGGATCGGCCGCCGCCTCGATGGCCATCTTCATGGCGTTGGCCGTAATCTTGTGCTGGTTGTGACCGTATTCGCCGTCGAGGTCGTGGGTCAGGATCACCTCAGGCTTGTAGCGGCGGATGCGTTCGACGAGCTTTGAAAGGATCGCATCCTTGCCGCCCCAGAGCGTGACGCCCTCCTTGATGGACTTGACGCGCATATCCTTGAGGTTGATAAAGTCCGGATAATTCTTTTCCCCGACGGCCCACAGCCCGTTGAGCGCCTCGCCGCGCCGGAGCCGGCCGCAGTTGGCCATGTAGACCACCTCGACCTTTTTGCCCATGACGCTGTTATAATAGGGAATGATCCCTCCGAAAAAGATCAGCTCGTCGTCCTCGTGGGTGGAGACGACCATGAGATCGCACTTGTCGCAGGGCGGATCGAAATTCAAGACGTCGTCCGGCAGTTCGCCCTTGGAATACACCTTGAGCTTGCAGATCTTCTGCCCCGGCGCCGTGAGCTTAAGGGTTGCGAAGCGCGCGCCGTCCTCGACGGGAAAAAGATGCGTGATCCCCGCATAGGAGTCCTTTTCGCCGCGGGAGGCAATTTCGTTTTTGTCGGCGTCGTATTGGGTAAACTCATAGCCCGGAGAATCGAAATCCCAATCGATGCGCACATATCCCGCGCCCTCCGCCGGGAATTCCATAAACAGCGTCGCGTCTTTGCCTTCAGGCGACCAGGCGGTGGTAATCAAATCGTCCGTCGCGCCCTTGACCGACCCGGTGGACACCTTAAATTTCACGAGATTGTTCATTTCCGCGGCGGGCGCGGCGTACCCGGCAACCGGCAGAAGCAGCGTGGCGAGCAGCGTAAAGAGCAGCAGGGTCATTCGGACGTATCTCAAACGATTCACTTCTTCGCAATGTGATACGTATAAGACGCCCCGCAAGGCAATATCGTTTCCAATTTTCGACAAAAAAACAGGCATCCGATGGAAGGAGAAGGCGCATGTTCGGAAAATTCATCGTGGATTCGTCCGGCGAAAAGGTCAGGACGGAGGACTTCGACCCCAACGACACGTTGGGACTGACCAAGGATGGCACACGGGAGGACGACGCCCGTCTTCGGAAGCGGCTGAGCGAGCTTCAGGATGTGCTGTACGCTTCCAAGAAGCGCGCGCTGCTCATCGTATTGCAGGGCATGGACTGCAGCGGCAAGGACGGCACCGTCAAAAAGGTGCTCGCAGACATCAGCCCCACCGGATTCAACGTGGAGGCCTTCAAGGTCCCGACGCCCGGGGAGCTTCTGCACGATTACCTCTGGCGGGTTCACCAGAAGACGCCGCAGCGGGGAGACATCGCCGTCCTCAACCGCTCGTATTACGAGGATGTGCTGGTAACGCGCGTGCACGGAATGGTCGACGACGAAACGGCGCACAGGCGGTTTGGGGAAATTCGCAATTTCGAGGACTACCTGACCGACAACGACACGGTGGTGCTCAAGTTCTTCCTCCACATTTCGAAGGATTTTCAGCGGGAAAAGCTCCTGAAGCGGCTCGAGCGCCCGGAAAAGAACTGGAAGTTTTCGGCGTCCGATCTGGAGGAGCGGAAGTATTGGGACGATTATCAGCGCTGCTACGGCGACGTGCTTTCCCAGACAAGCACCAAACGCGCGCCCTGGCACGTCGTTCCGGCCAACCACCGTTGGTTCCGGGATTACTTCGTCCTCCACGCGGTCGTCCACGCGCTGGAGGAAATGCACCTCGAATATCCGGTTCTCGAGGACGGTGTCCGCCATCTGATCCAGGAACTGCGGGAAGAAAAATAACAGGCAGGGGCGGCAATGCCGCCCCTGCCTGTTTTTACGTCACCCGCGTCCGCCGCGATTGCCGCCGCCCCGGTGCGGGTCGCGCCCGCCGGGCCGCCCCGACGGGCCCTTGCCCCCGAAGCCGCCGGGCTTCCCGGGGGAAGCGGGCTTGCCGCCCCTGCCTTCTGGCCTGCCTGACGTACCGGGCTTGCCGCCAAAGCCGCCGGACCGCCCGGACGAACCCGGCCTCCTGCCCGGCTTGGGTGCGAAGCTGCTGAACCGCCCGCCCGGCCTTTCCTCCGCTCCCTCGTCCGGCCTCCTGTCGGGGGCGGACCTTCCGCCGGGGGCGGACCTTCCGCTGGGGGCGGACCTTCCGCCGGGGGCGGTATCTCTGTTGGGCGTGAAGCGCGCGGGCCTGTTGTCCGGGCCGGAACGCCGCTCGGGAACGGGCTTTTCGCCGGGGGCAGGCCTTCCGCCGGGGGCAGGCCTTCCGCCGGGGACGGACCTTCCGCCGGGGGCAGGCCTTCCGCCGGACCCGGGGCGGCCGCCCGGGCGCGGACCGGGCTTGCGGGGCGGGCGGGCGCCGTCGAAGGAACGGGGCGGGACCCGCTCCATATCCCGGGGCGGGCGCGGCACCATTTCCCCGGGGCGCTTGGGCATGAACCGGGGTCGATAGTGCGGCATCGGAGGACGAAAGAGCAGGACCGGGGAAAACCGAAGGGCAAACCGATCGATCTCCATGGCATAAAAGCCCTGATCCATGAGGTAATCCATGTCGATCATGTCGAGCTCCGTCTCGGAAATCTGCTGCGCGTGGCTGGGATCATCGGTCAGAACCATGCGTTCAATGTCGGAGACGTAGTCATAGTATCCGTTGCCGATCTCCCTGCCCAGTAAAAAGTACATGTGAGATCACCTCTCGCCCTTCGACTTTGCGAATATCCAAAGCTTGCTGAACACGTAGTTGAGCACGATCACCACCACCTGCATGATGAGCTTGGCGATGTCCTCTCCGTTGATCTCATACCCGAGGAGCGCCCGGCTGAACCGTCCGAAGCCCATGAGGTCGTTCATGATGTACAGGCCCAGAATCTCGACGCCCAAGGAGAACACCCGCGCGGCATAAAAGCTCGCGACCTCGCGCAGAACAAGCCGCTTTTCCCAGGACCTGCTCTTGAAGACGAGCAGCTTGTTGGTGAGGTACGCGAACGCCACGGCCGCCAGCCAGGCAATGACGCTCGCCAGCGCGTACGCCCGAATCGTCACGAACCCGAACAGGCTCGCTTCCCAGCCGCTCCCCAGCGCGTAATAGATCGGGAAATAGACGGCGAAATTGACGGCCGTCGTCAGAACCCCGAAGACCACATACAAAACCAGTTCGCGCATTCGTTCCCTGTTCAAGCGCGCACCTCCGTCAACTCGGTCAATCTCATCCCGTCCTCCGGAATCGCCGCGCGCATGTGGCGCGCCGTTTCGGAAAGCGTCTCAAGCAGCGCGTAGGGCGAATCCATGGTGCCGCAAAATACCTCGACCGTGACCGCGATCTCGCGGCACCTGGGCGGCATCCCGGGCCTCTCGGGCGCCTCGTAGGAATCCCGAACGGCCTCGAGTACCTTTTTGACGTCGATGATCCCCTTTTTGTTGTATTCCTCCGTGAACGGCCTGTGCGCGGAGGCGTTGTTGTCCGTCTGCTGCATGTGGATGATGGGCGAATAGCAGCCGAAACGAGAAAGCCACGCGTAGGGATCGGAATCCTCGATGGAATCCGCGAAAAGCTGGGGATTTTGCGCGATGTCGTCCATGACCGCGCTTACCTCCCCCTTGAGGAGCATTTCGTGCGCGCGCGCGGTGCCCACCCAAATTTTGCCGCGCGTTCCGGCAAACTCCTTCACCCGCTCCGCCGTCGGCCTCAAAAACCGCTTCTGGCCCGCCATGTGCCCCACGTCCACGGTGAGATAGGTCGGATAACCCGCCAGCTGATACGTCTTTTCGAGGGTATCCCACGCGCCCCGGAGCGTCCAGGGGTACATGTGCGGCGTGTACATATTCTCGAGGGACACGTACTCCACACCCGCCCGCCGCGCGTGGCGGGCGATGTCCGCAACGCCCTCGTAAAGTTCCCCGATCTTTTCTTGGTACGCCTGCTGCGACTGAATGTCCGGCTGCATGAAGCCGTGGGCGTAATAACCCAGTCCCGCCCCCACGCCCGCCGCCGCGTCTACCATGGGCTTGAACCAGTCCTCGATGAAGCGCCGCCTGACCCGCGCGTCGGGATGCGCGAGACCGAGGGTCGTGTATGTGCCGTGTCCGGAATAAAGGTTCACCACCTTCGCGCCGGTCTCCGCCATCTGGGCGTTCACAGTTTTCACCCAATCCCGCATGTAATCAGGCCCCATGTAGAGGGGGTCCGCTTCCGTGTCGGCGCTTGCCTCGATGCAGCGGTAGCCGCAGTCGAGGGATTGCAGCATCCAGTCGCGGGGCTCGGTCCAGCGCTTGTACCCGTAGCAGTTGTCCACCGCAAGGGATATCTTCGGATCAATCATGCTTTTTCTCCGTCCAGAAAGATGGGGTTCGTCCACGCGCGGCGCCCGTTTTCGTCCACCACGGTGGCGCGCAGGTACTTTGCCTCCGGCCGCAGGCGCACCTTCGCCTCGGTAATGAGCCCGTCCTCGCCGCGCACCACCTGATTGGGGCGCACGCCATTCATGAAGCAGATGAATTTCACCGGCGAGCATTTGACAAAGGCCATGTCCCCCTCCACCCGGAAATCTTCAATCTCCGGTTCGCAGGAGGAATAAAAATCTCCGCGCCCCAGGGCCGCGAGAATCGAATTCACGTCGTTTTCCGCGCGCACCATCACCCAGCCGTGGCCGTGCTGGTTCATGGGATGCCCGTCGTCCACCGCCACGCCGAAGATGCGCCGTCCGCCCGCGAGCAGCTCGTCCCAGCCCCAGGCGTTTGTGTCCATGTCGTTCTCGAACGCGCAGCCCGTGTTCCAGATCTCCATGGCGAAGTGCCCCCGCATGTCCTCGTAGGCGCGGGCGGGCGTGCGGCTCCAGTCCGGGTGACAATAGAAGGTCATGTTGCCGTTTTCATGCAGAAAATCCAACAGCGGCTGAAACTCGTACTGGTCGCGCACCAGCCCGGACTCGAACTTCTCGTCCTGAGAAAAGCCGTTGCCGTCCTCCTTGCGCGGGCCGATGGCCACCGTGTGGAAGCACATCCCGGCATCGGTGGAAATGTCCCGGTCCATCTCCATGCCGGGAATGAGGGTCAACCCCGTCTCCGGCGCGAAGTTCTTGAAGTTGTAATTCCTGTGATCGGTAATTGCCAGAAAATCGTAGCCCTTCCGGGCATAGAGGCGCATCACTTCCTCGGGCGTGCCCTTGCCGTCTGAGCGCGTGGTGTGTACGTGAAGGCCGCCCTTGAGAAGCTTCTCCGGCCCCGAAAACGCTCCCTGCCGTGTCATATTCCCTCTCCTTACGTGCGCGCGAACCACATCAAGATCGTATCGGGCAGAAGCGCGCTTAAAATTCTGTACACCTTGTAAAAGACCCCCGGCGTGTAGACAGGCAGTCTGCGCTTGGCCGCGCGAAGCGCGCCTTGGGCAACGCGCTCCGTCCGGACGCGGGGTAAAAGCCGAAAAGCCGTCGAATTTCCCGCGATGTGCCCCACTGCAAGGAATTCCGTGGACATGGGGCCAGGACAGACGGCCGTGACGGAAATGCCGCGAGGCAGAAGCTCCATGCCCAGCGCGCGGCTGAATGCCCTGACGTAGTACTTGGTGGCGCTGTACACCGCCATCCGCGCATTGGGAACGAAGGACGCGATGGACGAGATATTGACGATCCGCCCGCCCCGCTTCATGTACGAAAGCGTCAGGTGCGTGATGGCGGTCAGTCCCCGGCAATTGAGGTCGATCATGCCCAGCTGCTCGGACATCTCCGCGCTGCCGAAGTCCCCCAGCATGCCGTAGCCCGCGTTGTTGACCAAAAGCGAGACCTCGGGCTCCCTGTCCCGCAGCGCTTTCTGGTACAGGGAAAGTCCTCCGCCGGAGGCCAGGTCGAGGGCCAGAATCCGGCAGTTGGTGCCCGATAGTTCCTCCGCGAGCGCGCTGAGCCGCTCCTCGCGCCGGGCGACGAGCCAAACCTCCTCAATTTCGGGAAACGCGTCGGTGACCCTGCGGGCCATCTCCTGACCAAGGCCGGAGGACGCGCCGGTGATGATTGCGGTCTTCATGAATGCCTCCAGGGGCTATTGTTCACTGTTTCTGGTTAATTATAACACTCCTGTCCTCCGCAAGCAACTTCCAATATTGACGCGGGGCCAGTTTCGTTGCATAATAAGGAGGCGGCATTGATTTTCGTCGATCCCGCGCAACTTTTTTACCGATTCGACAGGAGGTGCGACATGTACTGCACGTACGATATTTCAAAGGACCTTGTGTGGGTGGGCGTCAACGACCGAAGACTCGCGCTCTTCGAAAACGTTTATCCCATTCCCGACGGCATTTCCTACAACGCCTTTCTCCTGCGGGGCGAAAAGACGGTGCTCTTTGATTCCGTGGATCGCGGCGCGGCGGGGCAGTTCATCGAGAACGTCGAGCATGCCCTGGACGGGCGCAGACTCGACTATGTTGTGGTCAGCCACATGGAGCCCGACCACGCGGCCACCCTCGCGGAAGTGGCACTGCGCCATCCCGAGGCGAAGTTCGTGGTCAACGAAAAGGCGCTTCAGATGCTCGGCCAGTTCTTCGACTTCGATTTCGCGTCCCGCGCCCACCTGGTGGAGGAGGGTTCGACCCTGGACATCGGCGGCCATCTGCTCACCTTCCTCATGGCCCCCATGGTCCATTGGCCGGAGGTCATGGTCACCTACGATTCCACGGACAAGCTGCTCTTCTCCGCGGACGCGTTCGGCACCTTCGGCGCGCTCTCGGGAAACATGTTCGCGGACGAGGCGGAATTCGACATGTCCGAGGCCCGCAGGTATTACGCGAACATCGTCGGAAAGTACGGCCAGCAGACCCAGGCCATTCTCGGCAAGGTCGCGAACCTCGAAATCAAATACCTGCTTCCGCTGCACGGGCCGGTCTGGAGAAAGGGCATCGACCGGTACCTCAACAAGTACATGAAGTGGGCGACCTACACGCCCGAGGAAAGCGCCGTGGTCATCGCTTACGGCACCGTGTACTCCGGCACCGAGAACGCCGCGAACATCCTCGCGGTGGAACTCGCGGAGCGCGGCGTGCGGAACGTGAAGCTCTATGACGTCTCCCGCACCGATCCTTCCTACATCGTGGCGGAGGCCTTCCGCGCGAGTCATCTGGTGTTCGCCTCCGCCACCTACAACGCGGGCATCTTCCCCCGGATGGAGACGGTAATCCTCGACCTGTGCGCCCATAACATCATGAACCGGCATGTGGCGCTCGTCGAAAACGGCTCCTGGGCGCTCTCCGCCGGCGCGAAGATGAAGGCGGCTCTGGGAAAGCAGAAAAACATCACATTCATTGGCGACACGCTGTCTGTAAAGTCCTCCGTCAAGGACGCGCAGCGGACGGGGCTTTCCGACCTCGCGGACGAAATCGTAAAGACAATGCCCAAGCCCAAACCCGTAGAGGAAATGGCTAACATCGAGCTGCAGGCGCTGTTTGATTTAAGCTATGGCCTGTACATTCTTACCGCGCGCGAGGACGGCCGCGACAACGGCTGTATCGTCAACACCGCGTGCCAGATCACGGACACCCCCCAGCGCATCGCCGTGACGGTGAACAAGGCGACACGCACCCACGAAATGATCCTGCGCACGGGCCTGTTCAACGTCTCCGTGCTCTCCACCACCGCGCCCATGGAAATCTTCCGCCACTTCGGCTTCCAGTCGGGCAAGACCGTGGACAAGTTCGAGAACCTCACGGTAAGCCGCAGCAAAAACGGACTGACCTACATTCCGTGGAACACCAACGCGTTCATCTCCGCCAAGGTCATTCAGGTGGTGGACGTGGGCACGCATTCCATCTTCGTCGCCGAGGTTGAGGAGGCGAAGGTGCTCTCAAACGAACCCTCCTGCACCTACGATTACTACTTCAAGAACATCAAGCCTGCGCCCAAGCCCACCGGGGAGAAGAAGGCCGGCTGGGTGTGCAAGATCTGCGGCTATGTGTACGAGGGCGACCCCCTGCCGCCCGACTACATCTGCCCCATCTGCAAGCACGGCGCGGCGGACTTTGAGAGGTTGACGTAAAATGAGAAGAAAAGACCGCGAAGTGATCGACCGGGCGGATATCCTTCAAATCATGGACACCTGCGAGGTCGTGAGCCTCGCCCTCGCGGATGGGGACTGGCCCTACGTCGTCGAGCTGAACTTCGGATACATTGAGAAGGACGGGAAACTCGCCCTCTACTTCCACGGCGCGAAAGAGGGCACGAAAATCGAGCTCATCCGCAAAAACCCCAACGCGGCGTTCGCCATGAGCTGCGACCACCTCTACGTTCCGGGCGGCACGGGCTGCTCCGCCACGTACCGCTTCTCGAGCGTGTGCGGGCGCGGAAAGATCGCCATTGTGGAGGGCGCGGAAAAACTCGAGGCGCTCACGGCGCTCATGGCCCACTACGAAAAGGACAAGGTCTACAAATTCGAAGAACAGCACGCCGCCCCGACCTGCGTTTTGAAGCTCGAGGTCGAATCCGTCTCCGGCAAGCGCAAGATCATCAAGTAGTCATGCATTTTCCCCGCCGATGTCAAGATATCGGCGGGGCTTCTCTTGCAACCCGGGCATTTGCGCGGTAAAATAATGTCAGAATGGGAAAGAGGTGGTCGTCATGAAACGGCTTGCGGAGGAAGGACTCCGGCTGGGCGTGTGCTATTATCCGGAACATTGGCCGGAAACCATTTGGGACGACGACCTCAAGCGCATGCTGGACTGCGGCATCGGCGTCGTGCGCGTGGGCGAATTCGCCTGGTGCCTGTTCGAGCCCCGGGAAGGGGAATTCGAGTTCGGGCTTTTCGACCGCTTTCTCGCCCTTTGCGAAGCGCGCGGCATGAAGGTCATCTTCGGAACGCCCACCGCGACCCCGCCCGCGTGGCTGACCGAAAAATATCCGGAGGTCCTAAACGCCGAAGTCGACGGAACGAAGTACCGGCACGGCCTGCGCCGCCATTACAATTACAACGCGCCAACATACAGGGCGTTCACCGCCCGGATCGTTGAAAAGCTTGCCACGCGCTACGGAAACCACCCGCAGATCATCGGCTGGCAGATCGACAACGAGCTCAACTGCGAGGCAAACGAATTCCATTCCGAAGCCGACCATGAGGCTTTCCGCGCGTATCTGAAGGAAAAGTATGAAACCCTTGAAAATCTGAACGATAAAATGGGCGGTGTGGTGTGGAGCCAGTCCTATTCGGACTGGTCGCAGGTGCACCTGCGCAGGCCCACCATCGGCGGGCAATTCAATCCGCATATGCTGCTCGAAGAAAAGCGGTTCTTTTCCAAAAGCGCGGCCGATTACTGCGCGCTTCAGGCAGAAATTCTGAAAAAGTACGTCGGCGACCGGTTCGTCACCACCAACGGCATTTTCAAAAACCTCGATTATACCTCTCTCATCGGTTCGTCCCTTGACTTCCTCACATACGACAGCTACCCCAATTTCGCCTACGCCCTCGACGCGGCCTTTCCCTCCCACCCGCTTCTCAAGGAGCGGATGTTCGCCATGCGCCTGGACGAGACGCGCGCCCTCTCCCCCGCCTTCGGCATCATGGAGCAGCAGTCCGGCGCCAACGGCTGGACGGGCCGCATGGAGGCGCCCATGCCGCGCCCGGGCCAGATGCGGCTATGGACCATGCAGTCCGTTGCCCACGGTGCGGATTTCGTGAGCTTTTTCCGCTGGCGCACGGCCCCGGTGGGCACGGAAATCTATTGGCACGGCCTCAACGATTACGACAACCGGCCCAACCGCCGGATTGCGGAACTGATGCGGATTCATGCGGACTTCGAGCGGCTCTCCGAAATCGCAGGCGCCCGGTACTGCGCGAAAATCGCGCTGGCGCGGGAATACCACAACGACTGGGATCAGGCCCACGACCACTGGGTGGGCCGCCCCGCCGCCGTCAGCGACCCCGGCTGGTACGCCGCCTGCCAGAAGCTCCACGCGCCCTGCGACTACGCGTTTCTCACGCCCGAAACCGCGCCGGAAGACCTCGCGCGCTATGACCTGATCGTCTATCCCCACGCGGGCATCCTCACCGAGAAAACCGCGGAGCTCCTCACCGCGTACGCCGAAAACGGCGGAACCGTGCTCTTCGGGGCGCGCACGGGCTACAAGGACGAATTTGGGCGCTGCCCCATGCGGCCCATGCCCGGCCCGGCCCTGGCGCTCACCGGCGCGCGGGTGGACGATTACACATTCATCGGCCCGGATGACGAGCCCGGCATGGCGCTCTGGGCGGGGGAACCCCTCGAGTGCCCGGTCTTCAACGACATACTGGCCCCGGCGACGGACGACGCCGTGGTCGAGGCGACATTCGCCTGCAATTATTACGCGGGCGCCCCCGCGCTCATCTCCCGGAAGGTCGGCAAGGGGCGCGCCTATTTCTTCGGCGGCGCATTCTCCGAGGCGGCTGCCGAACGGTTTTTGCGAAAATTCGGGCTGGATGAGCCCTGCGCAAACATCGTGGATCTTCCCGCGGAGTGCGAGCTGGCCATTCGAAAAAAGGGCGCGGATACATACGCCTTCTGCCTCAATTACACCCGCCACAGCCAGAGGCTCCACCTGCACCGTCCGGTCCGCGAAATGCTGACGGACCGCGAGCTCTCGGGCTGCGCGAACATCGAGCCCTACGGGATCGCGGTATTCAAATTGTAAGGCTCAAGCCGTCATAAGCCAGGAAGACGGGATACGGAACCAGCGGGCGCAGCCGCGCAACCTCCGGCTCGTTCCACGGCACGATGTGGCTCACGACGAGCCGCTTTGTCCGTATGCGCGCGAACACATCCCCCGCGTCCGTGAGCCTGCAGTGCGCCGCCTCGGTGACCACCAGATCATTCTCCGCCTCGAACGCGGCCTTCGGAAAGTCCGAATACGCCTCGAACCCCAGATCGCCGGAGATCACCACGCGCTTTCCCTCCGCCTGCGCGAGGTAGGAGTAAGAGGGCCGCGTGGGCAGATGGTCGTTGGAGATGGCCGTCATGCGCAGAACGCCGTCGTCAAAAAACGGTCCTTCCGCCACCTCCGAAATTTCCGGCATGTTTTCAAGCCCCTTCCCGCCGTGGGTCACGTTGAGCCAACCCCGGATGGCGTCCCGGGCGGCGATTTCCGGCACAAAAATAGGCGGCCGTGCGTCCTTGAACTGCCAGGTCAGAAGGTCGACAAACTCGATGAGTCCGTTGGCGTGGTCGCCGTGCATGTGCGTGAGAAACACGCCCCGAATCTCGCGCGGCTCGATCTGAAGGGGTTTCAGCGCAGTCACGAGGGGATATCCCGCGTCGACAACGTACCGGTTTTCCCCCACGGTCAGCAGCATGCAAGCGCATCTGCGGTTTGCCTCCGGCACGCCGTGGCTCGTGCCAATGAACGTCAGCTTCAAATGTATCACCTCATGAGACAATATAGCACAGGAACGTAAAGGGAGGAAGAGAACGATGAGGGGGATGGAACTCTGCGAGGCATTTTATCTTGAATGCGTCGCGCCGATCCTCGCGCAGAATTTTCCGTCGCTCGCTTATTCGGCGGGGCTTCTGGGCGACGGCTCCGATGTGCTGGGGTACGACGACGCGGTGTCCCGCGACCACGATTGGGGACCGCGCCTGTTTGTCTTTCCGAAGGATTGCACGGATGACCTGACGAGCGTGCTTCAATCCGCGCTCAAAAAAAGCCTTCCACGCGCGTTCCGGGGCTTTTCCGTGGGCTTCGGTGCGCCGGATGCGCGCGGCGTCGCCGCCATGTCGGATGACGAAGATGAATTCCGCCCGCGCGTGCGGATCATGAAGCTGCGGGACTTCTTTCTTGGGCAGATCGGCCGCCCCAGCGTGGACGGCATCACCGCCGCCGAATGGCTCGCGCTCTCAGAACAGCGGCTTCTCACATTCACGCGCGGAAGGCTGTTCCGCGACGACCTCGGGCTCGCGCTGGAATTTCAAAAGCTCGCCGCCTATCCCGAGGACGTATGGCTCTATCTCCTCTATTCCGACTGGTCGGCCATTTCCGAGGAGCGCGCGTTTGTGAAGCGCACCGCCGCGCGTGGGGACGACCTCGGTTCGCGCGTCATCGCTGCGCGCATCGCCCACCGGCTCATGCACCTGGCCTTCCTGTACGAAAAGCGGTTCGCGCCCTACGCCAAGTGGTTCGGCACCGCGTTTCAGGAACTTTCCGCCTATTCCGCGCTGGAGCCCATGCTCGCCCGGGCCCTCCACGCCAACGACAAGGAGGAACGCGAGCTTGCCATCGCCCGCGCCCAGGCGATCATGATCGAAATCCACAATGAAACCGGTCTTACGCCACCCGTCGACCCATCCATCCACCCCTATTTTACCCGCGACATCAAGGTCGTCTCGTCGGACGCGGTGGCGGATGCGCTGAACGGTCTGATCGCGGACGAGGCGCTGAAATCCCTCCCGCCCATCGGCACGCTCTCCGCCGTGGGAAACCTCACCGCGCTCTGCGAACACGCGGAATATCTTCCGCGGCTGCGCGTGCTCTACGAGACCCTGTAACCCCGGCTTCGGCGGAAATCCGATTGACAAACCGCCTGAATCGTGCTATTCTCTCTCCTAGATTACTTAAACGATTAAGTTACAATTGATTCAGCGCTTTCACGTCCGATCAGACCACTTCAGCCCATTCGTTTCATCAGGAATATCGCCGCCCGCGACCGATAGAATGAAGTATCCAGATGGTTTGCTAAAACGTTTAAGGAGAATCCGCATGCTTCAGCTCATCAACGTCTCCATCGACCACGGAAGGCTCGGTACGGATGCGCGCAGCCGGATGACGGAGCGGCGCGACCCGCTGTTTTCGTGGGGCGCGCTGTCGTCCCGCGACGGCGCGCGACAGGCGGCGTGCAGGCTGTGCGTGGACGGCCTCTGGGACAGCGGCTGGTTGGCGCAAGGCGAACAGGAAATCCGCTACGCGGGAAGCCCGCTGCCGGAGGGCCGGCGGATCTCCTTTACGCTGACCATCCGGGACGACGCGGGCGAGGAATCCCTGCCCTTTCACACCCATTTCTTCTACGCGGACGTCCAGTGGAATGCGCCGTGGATCGGCGTCCCCGGCGACAGGAGCGAAACCGTCCGGTATTTCTCCCGAACCTTCACCGTGGAAAGGGTCCTTGCGGACGCATGCCTGTATGCCTGCGGCATCGGCTATGCCCGCTGGTTCATCAACGGCGCGCCCGTGGACGCCGCGGCCCTCGACCCGGCGTTTACCGAATGGAAAAAGACCTGTCAATACGTGATGTTTCCGGAAATCGCACCCCTTTTGCGCCCCGGCGCAAACGACCTCCGTGCGATGCTTGGCGCGGGCTGGCGGCACAATCCCAAGGTGCTTCCCGGTGTCCAGCCGGACGAGATTCCCTATGATTTCTGCGGCCCCAAGATGCTCACCGCCATGCTCAGGCTGACCTATGAGGACGGCGAAACCGAATGGATTTGTTCCGATGGCGCCTGGCGCGTCGGGGAAGGATCGCTGAACGCCGCCTCGCTCTTCGACGGCGTCCTTTACGACGCGGGCCGGGAGATCGTTTTTCCGGAAAACGCGGATGTCGTGGAAGGCCCCGGCGGCGCTTTGCGGCCCATGCTCATCCCACCCGTCCGGGAGCACGCCGCGCGCGCGCCCATCGCCTGTTGGAAAAAGGGTGAGGCGGTGGTCATGGATTTCGGGCAGAACCTCGCGGGCGTCTTGCGGATTGCGCTGCCGGAAAATCTTTCGGCCGGGCAGAAAATCGTGCTCTCCCACGCCGAGGAACTGGACGAGGACGGCGATCTCTACACGCGCACCCTCCGGGCGGCGGAGGCGAAGGACACATACATCGCCGCCGGAGACGCCCGCGACCTTGCCGTTTGGCAGCCGGAATTCACCTACCATGGCTTCCGCTACGCAAAAATAGAGGGCCTGGGCGGGAGCTTCAACGCCGCGCGGCACGTGGAGGCGGTGGAGCTGCGCACCGATCTCGAAACGCGCGCCCACTTTCGGTGCGGGAACGCGCTGGTGACGAAAATCCACGAGATTTGCGTCGAAACCGAGCGGAGCAACATGCATTCCATCCTCACCGACTGTCCCCAGCGCAACGAGCGCATGGGTTGGATGAACGACGCGACCGTGCGCTTCGAGGAAACGCCCTACAACTTCGACATGGGCCGCATGTTCCCCAAGATCATCCGCGACATCGTCGACGAGCAGGGCGCGGACGGCGCCATCAGCTGCACCGCGCCCTTCGCCTACGGAAGCCGCCCCGCAGACCCGGTGTGTTCATCCTTCCTTGTGGCCGGGCTCGAGGCCGCGCTCCACAGTGGCGATTTGGATATCGTCCGGGAGTCTTATGCGGATTTCGAGGCGTGGGAGAACTGTCTCCTCGCCCACAGCGACGGTTTCATCGTCAATTACAGCTACTACGGCGATTGGGCGGGCCCGCTCTACGCCTGCGAGTATGTCGACAAGGATCATCCCGGCGCGCGCTCCATCGCAACCCCCGGCGTGTACATGTCCAGCGGCTATTCCTATCTGAACTGCGTGCTGCTTGCGCGGTTTGCGGATTGGCTGGGCCGCCCGGGCGACGCGGCGCGCCATGCGGAGACGGCGGAGAAAATCAAGGCCGCCATTCTCGAAAAGTGGTACGACGAAAAGACGGGGATCATGGCCACCGGCTCCCAGGCGTGCCAGGCCTTTGCGCTCTGCCTCGGGCTCGTTCCCCCGCCCGACACCGCCAAGGCGGCGAAGGGATTGCACGATGACCTCGTTCGCGGCGAATACCGGCTCACCACCGGCAACCTTTGTTCCCGCTACATTCTCGACGTGCTGGCGGAGCACGGCTACCTTGAGGATGCGTGGCGGCTGCTCACCCGGGAGACGTATCCCTCCCTCGGCTACATGATCGGGCAGGAGGCAACCACCGTCTGGGAACGCTTCGAACTTATGAAGAATCCCAACATGAACTCCCACAACCACCCCATGTATGCGGCGGCGGATTATTTCCTCTATGCCTACCTCGCGGGCGTAAAGCCCGTCGAGCCCGGATGGACGCGGTTTACCGTGGAACCGTACATGCCGGAGGGGCTCAACTCCGCCCAGGCGGTGGTGGACACGGTGAAGGGCGAAGTGAATGTGCGCTGGACGCGGCGCTACGGCGCGCGGCATCTCCACGTGACGGTGCCCTTCGGAACCACGGCGGCCATCCGCTTCTGCGGCCTGACCCGGGAGGTGGGAAGCGGTTTTCACGCGTTTACCGTTGAAGATGAAAGGGGAAATTGAGATGAAGACCATTAGGGACAGGCAGCTTCTCGTCGGCGCGGACTTCGCGGGATACCCCCTCAAGGAAGCCGTTTGCGAGCATTTGCGGAAGAAGGGCTGGACCATCACGGACGTGGGGGTCACAGACCCCGCCGTCGACGACACCGAGAACATGTTCCACCGCGTCGGTTTGCGCGTGGGCGCAAAGATTTCCGAAGGCGAGTTTGAGCGCGCGCTTATTTTCTGCGGCACGGGCATGGGCATTCACATCGCCGCGGGCAAGTGCCCCCGCGTGCACGCGGGCGTCGTCGAGTCCGTGCCCGCCGCGCTCCGGGCCATCACCGGCAACGGCGTCAACGTCCTCGCCATGGGCGCGTTTTACGTCGCGCCGCAGATGGGCCGGGACATCGCGGACGCGTACCTGGGCGCTTCCCTAGGCTCCGGCTACGAATGGTGGCACAATTTCTACGAGTTTCACAAGCTCGCCATGGACGAGCTCGACGCGTTCGACTATGAAACCTACAAGAAAAATGGCTTCAGGTTCGAGCACCTCGGGGATTACGACCTGGTGCTCGAGACGAAGCCGGAGGAGACGTAAGAAGGGCAACAGCAGGGGACGCTGCCCCCTGCATCCCCAACGGCGACCGTATCGAGTTTTAATTCGATGCGGTCGGTCGCGAAGCGACTTGGCTTACCCAAGGCAAGCCAACCTCCAAGGGACATTGTCCCTTTGGAATTCAAATCTGCTTATAAAAAGGACATTGTCCGTCGTCGCCCCGGGGATTAATCCTCGGGACGGCGAACTCGCTTTTCAGAGATTTTCGACCGGGTGACGGGACTCGTCCCGCCCCCCGCGCCTTGGTCCTTTCTCCTTCTTACCGGGTTATCACGGGATTTCGGAAGAGGCCGTGAAATCCTCGAGATACAACGCCACGGAGCGGTTCATTTCCCGCGCGAAGTCGGAATTGTACTTGCGCGCGCAAAAGGCGCGGCACCATTCCTCGTATGTCCTTTGGCCTCTTTTGGGCGTGAACATTTCTTCCAGTTCGGCGGCGTCCATTTCACGGTAGCCGTTTTCATGCACGATGTGCTTCATGTCGCAGCGCGCGGGCTTGACCCGCTCCTTTTGCTGCTCTGTGGGATAGCCGAACACCACCATTGTGGCCGGGAACACGTGGCTGGGAAGGTGAAGCATTTGCATGTGCTCCTCCCGCTTTTCCATGATGTCCCCAATGTAGCAGGAACCCACGCCAAGGCTCCACGCGGCGGTGACGGCGTTCTGCGCGGCGATCACCGCGTCCTGGGTCGCCAGCATGATATCGCCCCGACCCGGCAGGCGCGGCGCGCAACCGCAGGCGAGATACGCGTCGTGCCATTTCTTTGCGTCGGCACAGAAAATCAGCACCATGGACGCCCTGGCAATGAACGGCTGGTTGTCGCAGCTGACCGCCAGCCTGTCCTTGAGGGACTGATCGGTGATGTCGAGGATGGTATAAAGCTGCTGATTGCCCGCCGTGGGGGCTTCCACCGCGGCGCGCAGAATTTCCCGCTTCACGTCCTCCGGGATGGGTCTTTCCTCAAATGCCCGCACAGATTTGCGCGCGTTGAGCTCTCCGATCACCTGATTCATGTGCCTTCCTCCGATCCGTTTTCAATGTCCGTCCCCTTTGCCCGCCGCGCAATGGTCAAGTGCGCGACGACCGTCATGAGCGCGCTCATGATGAGCTGTGTATAGAAGCTCAACCCCCTCGATACGATCATCATCGGAAGCGTCAGCGCGCCGCTCAGGGGCGCAAAGACGGTAAGGAACAGCTTTTCCGAAATGCCCATGCCCCCCGGAAGCGGCAGCATATCCACCGCCACCGCGATGATGCCCTGCAAAAGGAGCACGGTTACAAAGCCCGTTCCGTGAAACCCGAACGACCGGAACGTGAGATATGTCACGTTGAACAGCAAAAACCGCTGCACGAGGGTGATGAGAAACACCTTCCACACGACGCTTTTGTGCGCCCGGAAATAGCCCGCCACGTGGCCGTACTGCTCCATGGCGCCGTCAATTCTCTTCAGGTGTCGCTCCGGTCGCCGGATGAACCGCAATTTCCCGAGCCACGCGACGACCTGGCCGACAATGCTGTGCGCCAGCGTCGGGTGGAAAACGAGCAGAAGGAGGAATACGACTGTGAGGAGATTCAAAAAAAGCCCGAGCCAGCAAAGCCCCAGCACCGGCGCGAGGTACGAGATGATTTTCGCCGGGCGCAGGATCAGCACCAGAACCCCCACCGCCACGAGCACGGCTTTGTAGGTGATGGTAACGATCATCAAAACCAGCGAGGCGACCGGCGTGGATATCTTATCCTTGCGCATGTAATAAAGCTGCATGGGCTGGCCACCCGTCGACGACGGCGTGATGCAGCTGAAGAAGAAGCCCACGAACGAATACAGCAGGCAGTGAAGGACCCGCACCTTTTGCCCCACCGTGTGGAGCATGTAACCGATGTTGACGGCCTCGCCGACGGTGAATAGAAAGACGCACACCGCGGCCAGGATCCAGTAGCGCACGTCCGCGTTCTGGACATACCCCATGACCGCCTTGAGGTTCTGCCCGTGAAAGACCATCCAAACGGTCGCCGCGAACACCAGAACCAAAAAGACAGCGTTGACAATTCCCTTCTTTTTTCCCATCCTCATACCGCCCGCGTGAAATCCGGCGTCCCCGCCATGCCTTCACTATAACACGGATTCGACGTTTTGTAAAACCAAAATCCACACCTGTCCCGCGGCCGGAACCGGTTGCCGAACGCGCGCGCCCGTGGTAAAATGTACGTGAAATCCGATCCCGTCACGGAGGTGCGGCATGAGGTGCACAGACATTGATCTTTCGTCGCTGACGCCCGTGGGAAGCATGGTCTGCGATTTTGCGGACGGCGTTTTGCGTGCGACGACGGCGCGCGCCATTCACGACGCCGGATACAACATCCGGCGGGATCTGATCGCGTCGTACCTGGCCGTACCCGGGCAATACCGGTTTCCGATGCGCGTCGATATGCGGGTCTCCATCGACGTGCCGGAGCTCCTCCTTCTGGTGGGGGCCGGACACGTGAGCTTCGGCTCTCCCTGGATGGAAAACCGGCGGATCGAAGACATTTCGTCGCCCGCCGGGAAGCCCCGGATTTTTGACAACCGCATCCCGTTTGACGAATTGATCGACCTGTCCGTCTTTTACGGCACGGACGGCATGGAAATTCGGATCGGCGGCGCGGTGCGGTATGCCTCGGCCAAGGAGCGCTACATGCGTGCGGCGGACGGTTCCGGCCTCGCCATCGGTATCAGCTGCACCAAGCGGGCAGACCTGGGCATCCACTCCCTGAAAATCACGGAATACGAAGGCGACGCGCCCGCCGTCCACACCGCGGAAGCGACTTCCCCTTCCCCCCGGCCGGAGGCGCAAAAGCCCACCTTTGAATCGTGCGTCGCGGGACTTCCACCGCGGATCATCTCGGAAATCGAACGGACGGACGCGTTCCTCAAGGCGCTCCCCCAGCTGAAATTCAAAAGGACCGTGGACAAAAGCGGCAACAAGATTACATACGTGGAATCAAAAAGAGGCGTCTCCTACGCCCTCTACCTGAGCGGGTCTGTGATGCACCACTCGATCCAGTTCTACATTGTCACCAATTGCGAGCCCGAAAAGTGGCACAGGAAATCAAACCCCATGGAGGCGCTGCTGGCCGCGATGGAGACGGACGCCCCCGCGCTTGCGAACCGCGTCTTTGAAAACCTCAACGAATGCGTCGGCTGCCGTGAACACTGTCTTGCAAAGACCCCGTACGCCCACCGGTCGAAAACCAAGCTTACCTGCCACGGCCAGGCCGTCTTCAAAATGTGCCCCGCCGACTTTCAGGACGTGCGGGACTTCTTCCATCATCTCAATCGACGCCCCGAAGCATAGAGAAACAGCGCCCCGGATCGATTCCGGGACGCTGTTCTTTTTTGGGAGATTACAGCTTAAGCACGTTCTTGATGTACGCGCGGGAAATTTCCGCCGAATTGTAGTTGCAGATTTCGGGGTTGTCCAGCTCCACGCAAAGGACGCCGTCGTAGCCCTTCTTTTTGAGAGCGGCCACAAAGCCCTTGAAATTCACTGTGCCCAGCCCCAGCGCCCGGAACGCGCCCATCTTGCCGCGCGTTTCCTCAACCTCGTGCGCCGGATCGACGTCCTTCAGGTGGACGTAGCCGATGCGTTCGCCATAGGTCTCGGCAAGCTCCACAACGTCGATGCCCGCGAGGGTGGAATGGGCGGTGTCGAAGCAGAACGACACATAAGCGGGATCGGTCTTTTCCGCGAAAGAATCGATCTGCGCGCGGTCAAACACCAGCGTGCCGTAGTGGGGATGGAAGCACAGCGTGACGCCCTTTCCCTTGGCGTATTTGCCGATGCGGTTGGAAAGCTCGGCCATTGCGCCCACCCCTTCTTCGTCAAGGGGCCGCTCCTTGGGGCCCTCCCGGAAGCCGGCGTGCTGGCAATTGAACCACTTGCCGCCGATGGCCGCCAAAAAGTCGATCTGCTTGATGGAGCGCTCGTAGTCCTCCTCGAGATTGTCGCCCCGGAAGTGGCCGTACACGTTTACAAGGGGCAGCTTGTACTTGTCGCAGATGTCCTTGCAGACCTGCGGGTCCGGGAAAAAGTCGGCGATGAACGCAAAGTTCTCCGCGCAGTCGTAGCCCAGGTACGCAATTTCTTTGGTCGCCTGCTCAAACGCGCGCACGCCCTGTTCGGGGGTGGCGTTGGGGCCCAGGAGCATCCAGGTCCAGCCGGTATATGCGGTTTTCATTTTGGTTTCTCCCTTCTAGTCGAGGATTCCGTGCATGGGGTTGTTCTTCATGGGCATGGCGCGCTCGTACTTGGTCTTGAGCGGCAGATATCTGCCCTCCTTGGAGGACTTCTCAAAGCCCGTGAGGATTTCGAGCACGTGGTGCTGCTGCTGGAAGTTGGCGCGGAATTCGCGCTTCGTCTCGATGGCCTTGCACATGTCGCAAAGGCCCAGCGCGCGGCTGTTCTCCTTATAGTCGAACATGAGGGGCATCTCCTTGAAGCCAAGGAAAGGGTCCTTCGCCCGCTCGAGGAAGCCCGGATCGCCGAACTTCATGCGCTCCTGATCCTCGGGCCGGAAGAGCCTGATGGGCCCGCCGAACGTATTCGGGTCGGGTACGAGCAAGGTTCCCTTTGTGCCGTAAATCTCAAAGCGCGCCTGATTGAAGGGCGAATAGTACACGTCGAACGTCGTGAAGATGGTGCCGATGGCGCCCGAGGAGAACTGGAGGGTCCCCGTGAGGTACGTGTCCACGTCCACGTCAACGACCTCGCCGTAGTGGGGCTGGGAGGTAATGAGCCGCTTGTCGAAGGACTTCTTGGTCTTCCCCATGATGCCATCCACCTGCCCCAGCAGGTTCACCAGCGCCGTTATGTAGTAGGGACCCATGTCCATCATGGGACCGCCGCCGCGCTTGTAGTAGAAGTCCGGGTCGGGATGCCATGTCTCGTGGCCGTGGCAGATCATGAAGCACGCGGCGCCGATGGGTTCGCCGATCAGGCCGTCGTCGATGAGCTTGCGGCAGGTCTGAATGCCCGCGCCCATGAAGGTATCCGGCGCGCCACCCATGAAAAGGCCCGTTTTTTGGGCCAGCTCTACCAGCTCGTCGCCTTCCTCCATGTCGGCCGCCAGCGGCTTCTCGGAAAAAACATGCTTTCCGTGTAAAAGCGCCTGCTTGGTGACCTCATAGTGCTCGTAGGGGCGCGTGATGTTGAGGACGACGTCCACCGCCGGATCGTCGAAGGCCTCGTACATATCCTTGTAGATCTTGGGGATTGCACACTTGAAACCCTTTTCCTGCTGCTCCTTGACGAATTGGACGCCCTTTTCCGCGCGCGCCGGAATGAGGTCGCAGACGCCGACGAGGCTGACTTCCTTGAAGGTCTCCGTAAGGTTCTTGAGGTAAATGCCGCTGATGGCGCCCACGCCGATCATTGCGATGTTGACCATTTGGCTTCCTCCCTGTGATTTCAGATTCTGCATTTGAGCCCATGCCCCACCCGCACGGATTCAAAGATCGCGTCCACGATCTTCATCACGCGCAGGGATTCGGCCTGCTTCACGATCTGCTTTTCTTCCCCGTCCAATACCTTCACGATGTTTTTGTAGTAGTCCGACCAGTCGGTTTCCACCTCCGGCAGCGGGAGAACCTGGGTGGTGTGCGCCGGACGCGGAGCCATTGTGCGGGTGGGGCCCGCCTCGGTGTACACGATGTCGTCCGCCCACTCCATTTTCGCGTCGGTGTTGAGCTTCACCATCTTTCCGCCGCATGCCCAGTCGTCGATCTGCATGGTCCCGTCCACGCAGGTGACGTGCCAGCGCGGCTGGTTGATGAAGCAATTGGTGGCCATTTCAAGGATCACGGAGACGCCGTTGTCGAACCGGAAAAACAGCTTGATGTTGTCGTCGATGTCGACGGGCGGTTCCTCCGTGGCATCCTTGGTGAAGATCGAATGCAGGTGCGCGTCCACCGAGACGACTTTGTTTTCCGGGAACAGCATGACCATTTGGTCGATGAGGTGCACCGCCCAGTCGTACACCATGCCGCCGCCGTTCTTCTTGTAGCCGCGCCAGCCGTGCATCGCCCCGCGGGAACCCTGCACGCGGCTTTCGATGGCGTAGGGCTTCCCGATGATCCCGGATTTCAGCACTTCCTGCACGATCCGGTAGTCCCGGTCCCACCGCCTGTTCTGGTGCACTGTGAAGAGTTTTTTCGTTTCCCTTGAGGCCGCGATGATTTCATCGAGCTCCGCCGCGTCCATGGTCACGGGCTTTTCACAGATGACGTTCTTCCCGGCCCGCAGGCAGGCGATGGAAAGCGGCTTGTGGAAATTGTTGGGCGTTGCGATGGTCACGAGCTCCACCTCCGGGTCCGCGAGGAGCGCCTCGAGGGAGGCATAGGCCGTGAGCCCCAGCCCTTCCGCCTTCTCGCGCGCCTCCGCGCGGATGTCCCACACGCCCTTTGTCCTGATTTGCGGAATTTTCGCCTTGACGTTCTCGTAATGCCACCCGCCCATGCCGCCAAACCCGATGATCGCGTGAATATGTGTCAAAAACATCCCCCCCATCCGTATCGCACCGGTTCCCCAACCGGATTTAATATGTGTGGATGACCAGCTGAAAGGCCGCGTAAGCCACGGCCAGTCCCCCCGTGATGATGAGAAACGACTTCGGCAGCCAGATTTTCTGCTTGAGCATCGCGCGCTCAAAAAGATGCTGCCCGCCGATGATGGCGCCGAACATCAAAATCGAAACGGCAATGAAGGAAACCTGCTGAATCCAGGCCTTCGCAAGCCAATAGACGTCCGTTGAGAGCCCCACGACCAAGCGCATCATCTGCGCGAACGCCCACACCGCGAAAAACGCAATAACCGCATCCAGTAACGCGTAGGCGTGCGAGAGCAGCTTGCGCCCGGTTTCGTTCCTTTTCTCAGTATGGGTCATGGAGATACTCCCTCCTTTCCCATTCCGTCCGGATTGCCTTGAGATCGTCGAGCACCGCCTTGCGCGCCGACTCGCTCTCGAACACGGGCGCGCCTTTCGCAAACGCAATCACGCGATTCATGCGCTTTAAATATCCCGCGTTGGCGCGCGATTTGGCGCGCTCAATCCGCGCCGCGTCGGCGCCGCGCTCCTTCATCCGCGCGATAAACCGCACGCGCTTTTCACACCAGCGCGCCGGCACCAGGCGGGTATCGAGAATGTATCCCATGTCCTCGGTGTCGTTGTGGAGAAACCACTCGATGCACTTTTGGGAGTAGAAGTACGCGCCGACGCAGGCGAGCCCCAGCAGAAGCACGGCGACGAGGAGTTCGATTCCTATCATGTCTGTCCCCCGCGTAGAAATCGGGGGAAGGCGGATGCCTTGAACCCCCGTCCCAGTGATTATACGCGCAATACCCCTGCAAGATCAAGCTCGTCCGCGCGATGGCAGGCGACAAAATGCCCGGGCGCGCTTTCGCGGTATTCCGGCCGCTCGGCCTTGCACCGATCCTCGGCGTACCGGCAGCGCGGGTGGAAATAGCAGCCGCTCGGCGGCTTGGCCGGGTTCGGCGTTTCGCCTTCGAGCAGAATTTTCTGCCGCTTGATGCGCGGGTCCGCGATGGGCTTGGCGGACAGGAGCGCCTCCGTGTAGGGGTGCAGCGGTTTTCTGAAAATCTCGTCGCTGGTGGCCAGTTCCACCATCTTCCCGACGTACATCACGCCCACGCGGTCCGAGATGTGCTGGATGACGGAAAGATCGTGGGAAATGAACATGTACGAGAGGTTCAGCCGCTCCTGCAATTTTTGCAAAAGGTTGATGACCTGCGCCTGCACCGACACGTCCAGCGCCGAAACCGCCTCGTCGCATACGATGAAGCGCGGCGTGGTCGCCAGGGCGCGGGCAATGCCGACCCTTTGGCGCTGTCCGCCCGAAAACGCGTGGGGGTACCGCTCCAGATGCCGGGGATTGAGGCCTACCAGGTCGAGCAGTTCCTTCACCCGTTCGGTGATCTCGCTCTTGGACATCTTGACATTGTACTTGAGGGGTTCGCCGATGATGTCCTTGATGATCATGCGCGGGTTGAGCGACGCATAGGGATCCTGAAAAATCATCTGCATGTCGCGCCGGATGTCGCGCAGCTGCTTCCCGCTCAACTGGAACACATCCTGCGTCTTTCCGTTTCGGTCGACGAAATCGCAGACCCCGGCCGTGGGCTGCACGGCCCTGAGGAGCGTCCGCCCGAGGGTCGTCTTCCCGCAGCCGGATTCGCCCACGATGCCGATGGTCTCGCCCTCGCGCACATAGACGTCCACGTCGTCCACCGCGTACACGTCGCCCACATGCCTCTTCAGGAACGAGGAATTGATTGGAAAGTATTTTTTGACGCCCTTCGCGTCGAGTATGACACGCTTTTCTTCCATGCTTCCCTTCCTTTCCTCTTTCGTCAGGGCCTGAGGGCCTCGTCGAGCACGCAGCGCACCTTGTGGCCGTCGCCGATGTCGACAAGCGGAATGTCCGCCACGTTGCACTTGCCGTCGATGCGGGATTTGCAGCGCGAGTAAAACCCGCAGCCGGGCTTCATGTTCATGGGGTACGGAACCGTGCCTTCAATGACCTCGAGCTCGCTCTTCGCCTTTCGCGTCACCGACGGAATGGACTGGAGAAGCGCGATGGTGTAAGGATGCTTGGGGTTGTGGAACAGCGTGTCCACGTCCGTATACTCCACCACCCGGCCCAGATACATGACCGCCACCTCGTCGGACATCTCCGCGATGACGCCGAGGTCGTGGGTGATGAAGATGACCGCGGAATTGAATTCGCGCTTTAGCCGGTTCATAAGCTCGAGCACCTGGGCCTGCACCGTCACGTCCAGGGCCGTGGTCGGCTCGTCGGCGATGAGGATCGCGGGGTTGCACGAGAGCGCCATGGCGATCATGGCCCTTTGGCGCATGCCGCCGGAAAGCTGGTGGGGATATTCGTCGAGCCGCTGCTCGGGATTGTTCATGCCAACCTCCGCAAGCGCCTTGAGGGCGATCTGGCGCGCCTTTTTGGGGTCGGCCTCCGCATGCAGAAGGATGCCCTCGCACAGCTGGTTGGCAATGGTGTGCACCGGCGAAAACGCCTTCATGGGCTCCTGGAAGATCATGCCGATGTCGCCGCCGCGGATGGAGCGGATCTCGTGTCCGTTTTTGGGGAGCTTGACGATATCGATGGGCCTGCTCAGAGGTTTGCGGTCCTTCTTATGAAGAAGAATCTCGCCCGTCACCTTCCCCGGATGGGGCACGATGCCCATGAGCGCTTGGTTGGTCACCGATTTCCCGCAGCCGGATTCGCCCACGATGCCCAGCGTCTTTCCTTCGCGCACCACGAAGTCCACGCCGTCGACGGCCTTGAGAAGGCCCTCGTCCAATTGAAAGTGTACCTTTAAGTCCTTGACCTCCAGGAGGATATCGCTTCGATTCTCTGCCACTTCGTTCCCTCCCTACTTGTACGGGTCGGCGGCGTCGCGGAAGCCGTCTCCGAGGAAGTTGTACATCAAAACCGTGATGATGATGAAGATCGCGGGCGTGAGCAGCCACGGCTTGTTGGCGATCTGCGCGATGGACTGCGCGTCCGTGAGGAGCACGCCCCAGCTGATCGCCGGCTCCTGCAGGCCCAATCCCAGGAACGAAAGCGACGTTTCGCCCAGGATCGACTGCGGGATGGAGATCGTCATCGAAACAATGATGTAGCTCATAAACGAGGGGATCATGTGGTGCAGAATGACCTGCCAGTCGTTGGCGCCCGAAAGCCGGGCGGCGATGACGAAGTCCTCCTCGCGCAGCTGGAGAATCTTGCCGCGCACCACGCGGCACAATCCAGTCCAGCCGATGAGCGACATGATGAGCACCATGCCCAAATACACCTGGTAGGTGCTCCAACCTCGCGGGAGTGCCGCGGCCAGTGACATCCACAGGGGGATCGTCGGAATGCACATGATGATGTCGATAAGGCGCATGATGAGGTTATCCACCACGCCGCCCAGATAGCCCGCGAGCCCGCCGAGGGTCAGGCCGATCACGAACGTGAAGATGATCGAAATGAAACCGAACGAGAGCGAGATGCGGCTTCCGTACAAAACGCGCGAGAAAATGTCGCGCCCCAGGGGATCGGTGCCGAAGAGCATGATGTTGTATTCCTTGCGGTCGAGCCCGTCGCCCTCCACGCCGAAGAGGTGGACATCCGTCTCAAAAAGACCCAGGAGCTTGTACTTGTCCGCATGCACGAAAAACTTGATGTCGTACTTTTGCGCGGGGTCCTCGACGTATTCGCGCAGCCAGGTGGTCTTGTTGATTTCGGTGGTGACGCCGTTGACATAGGGCCAGGTGAGCTTGCCGTTCTCGTCCGTCCAGTGGATTTTCGTCGGCGCGAAGTCCTTCATGTGGGTATAGCGGTACGTGGGGATCGACGGAGACAAAAAGTCCGCGAAGATCGCCATGAAATACATGATGACCAGGATCGGCAGCGCAATGTTGGCGAGCTTGTGCTTTTTGAACTTCCAAAGCATCAGCTTCCACTGGGATGCGACCTCGTAGGTGGATTCGTCCTGCGTGAACGCCCTCAGATTCTTTTTCTCTTTTTTCGCCATTACTCTACCACCCCGCCAAAGCGTATGCGCGGATCGATGATGGACAGAAGGATGTCCGAAATCAGGGAACCCGCGACGACCATGATGGATGAAATGAGCAGGAAACTGCCCGCCAGATACATATCCTGGGTGATGAGCGCCTGGTACATCATCGGGCCGCATGTCTCCATGTTGAACACGAGTGAAACGATGGTCTCGCCGGAAATGAGCCCCGCAAACGTCGCGGCCAGGGTGGAAACCTGGGGCGTGATCGCCATGCGGACGGGATATTTCCAGAGCAGCCTTCTTTCCGAAACACCCTTTGCGCGGGCGGTTGTCACATATTGCTTCCCAAGCTCGTCGAGCATCATGGCGCGGAACGTGCGGATCATTGCGGCGGTGTTCGCCACGCCGATGACCGCCACCAGCACAAAGAACCGGGGCAGCATGTTGATGAATTTCGCCCAACTCCAGGCCGCCATCTGATATTGATAGGAAAACATGCCCGATATGGCGACGCCTGAATACTTATAAACCTCGTAAATGACAAAGATCGCGAGCAGGAAGCCGGGAACCGACATCCCGATGAAGCCGAACGCGGAGACAATGTAATCCCCGACGGAGTATTGATGGGTGGCCGAATAGATGCCAATGGGAATGGAGACGCCCCAGACGAAGATGAGCGTCAGGATGGAAACCGCAAGCGTCATCGGAAGCCTTTGCCCGATGAGCTTCGAAACCGGCATGTCCCAGGAAAAGGAACTGCCAAAGTCGCCGCGGGAAATGATTCCCCAAATCCAGTCGAGATACTGCAAATACATGGGCTGATCCAGCCCGTAACGCGCGCGCAGGCCCGCGATTTCCTCCGCGCCGACCACCGTTCCGGTGGATTCCTTCTGCCTGATGTACGTCGTCAGGTAGTCGCCGGGCGGCAACTGAATCACGACGAAAATAATGATCGTGACGCACAAAAGCAGAGGAATCATTTGGAGAAGGCGCTTGCCGATAAAGGAGAGAAGCACGTAGGTCCACCTCCAAAGCTTATTCCGCACATAGAGCACTCGTTCGCGCGGGCAGACGCGCCGCGGCAAAAACGATACTTGAAATGAGCGTCTACCCGGCGCGTGCGGCAGGAGAGGGCCTTCGCCCTCTCCGTCCGGAACGCGGCCCGCTTTCGGGGCCAGTACGGCCCCCAAAGCGAACGCCATCAATCAAACCGGGCTTAGTACGCGATCCACACGTCCTCGCTCGCGCGGCAGTCGTCCAAGTTGTAACCGCCCTCGGAGGGGAAGTTGCGCAGCTTGTTCGAAATGGCGGAGGGCTGGGAGATGTTCTCAACCGGCATGATGTAGAGCAGGTTGTCCTTGAAGTACTGGATCTGGGCGGCATGCGCGGCCGCGACCTCTTCGGCACCAACGCTGGAGGCGCTGTAGAGATAGGTATCAAACCACGCCTTGAAGACGTCGTTGGGTTCTTCGCCGGAGGTACCGTTATAGAGGTAATAGAGGTAGTAGTTGCAGCAGTTCTTGTACATGGCGTAGTCGTTGTAGGTCGGGTACACCGGGCCATGGGAGAACTGGATGGACATCATCAGGTCGTTGGACTGAGAGAGGGTGTCCATCAGATCGTTGTCGACGTATTTCATCTGGATGTTGAGGCCGATGGCGCGGTAGTAGTCGGCAACCAGAACCGCGGTGGGCTCGTAGGTGGTCATCCAGCTGGAGTAGGCCAGCTCGATGATGCATTCGGAGCCGTCCGGATACGTGCGCCAGCCGTCGGCGCCAACGGTCATACCGATGCCGTCGAGCAGCTCGCCCGCCTTGTCGGGATCGTATTCCGCGATGGTGTAGTCAACGGCGGGCTCGGCGAATCCGAAGTAGACCGTGTCGGCGATCTCTTCCTTGTCAAGCGCGTAGGCCAGCGCCGCGCGGAAGTCATACTGGTTCACAACATCGCGCCAGTTGGCGTCGTCGTAGGTCCAGTTGATGACCACGTCCGCACCGGTGCGGTGCAGGATCGGCTTGGTCAGAAGGGTGAAGTCGCCCGCTTCGGCGCCCGCGGCGTAAAGACCGATGTCCGACAGCGGAATCCACTCGTAGGTGTAGTCGACCTCGCCCGCAAGGATCTTAACCGCGATTGCCTCGGAGTCCACCGCGTAGGTGGAGGTCATGTTGTCGGCGTAGGGCAGCTGCTGGCCGGCCGCGTCAACCTTCCAGTAATAGGGGTTGCGCTCGAAGATGCCGGTGGAGCCGTCCATCTTGGTGATGATCCACGCGCCCAGGGACGGGGACCCGATCTGGTTCTCGGCGTCGACGTCCCAGGAGGTATAGTCGTAAAGCTCGTAAAGTTTGTACCATTCCTCGTAGGTGTAGCCCGCTGCCTCACACTTGGCGGTGAGCTCCGCCTCGTCCGCGGTCTCAACGTGGAAATCCTTCAGGTAGTGCGCCGGCGCCAGCATTTCGTACACGTCGTTGGTGGCGACGAGCAGGATGAAGCCCGGATAGTACCCATCGAAGGTAAGCACGAATGTGTAATCGTCAACCACGCTGAGCGCGCAGGGCGTGCCGGTGGACTTGTTGCCCGTGCGCAGCCAGTTCGGCCAGGAGGCCGTGAGCTGGGAATTGGCGTGATCCATGTTGAACTTCCAGGCGACGTCCTCGGTGGTCAGAAGCTCGCCGTCGGACCACTTCATACCTTCGCGCATGTGGAAGGTATACGTCGTGAAATCTTCGGAAACTTCCCAGGACTTAAACACGTTGCCGTAGAAGTCCTTGCCCTCGCCCGAAACGGTCTCAATGCCGCGCTCGGCGAAGATGCACCAGATCCAGCCGTCCCATGTGGACGAGTTGCGGATCGACCGGAGCGTTCCGCCATACTGGCCGATCTGATAGTCGGTAAAGTATTCCTCATAGCTGACGGTTCCTGCCTTGACCACGAGCGGCTCGTCGGGCAGACGCTCCGCAACGGGCGGCAGCTCTCCGGACTCGACGCGCGCGTCGAGCATCGGCGCCTGCGTATAGGTCATTTCCTCCGCGAATGAGGGAACGACCGCCATGGTCGCAACGAGTGCGAAGACCAACAACAGGCAGATCTTCTTCATCCAGAACACCTCTTTCTCTTTCTCTCGGGTCCCGTTCGCAACCCCCCCGCACGGTTCAAGCTTCCGCCTCGGCATCCGAAAGACTCTCTCCGATTAGCGCCATCTATTGCGTCGCATCGACCAATTCTTGCGCAAACCTTCGTAGAACCATGCCCCATTTGGTTAACGACCGTCTCCCCAACGGATAATGCCATATTAACATATGCTCTTATACATGTCAACACTCCAAACGAATCAATCAATTTTTGACTGTATATTTTGTGATATCATCCTCTTTTGCGCGAAATGTGAACAGAAGTAGACCGCGCGGTGCGGACAGATGTTATCCTATCGTTAATCATAATTTTTGCGGTTGTGGGATTGTACATGCAGGCGCTATAATCACGTAAGAGGGCCTCGGCATTGGGCAAAACGGCGGAAAGGGTGAAAAAAATGGCGGTCGACAAAACGGCACGGCTCGGCTTCGACGCACAGGCACACGCGCTTGTGAAGCAAATGACGCTCGCGCAGAAGGTACACCTTATGAGCGGGAACATCATCATGGACCCCGAAATGATGCGGCAGATCATGGAAGCTCTCGCAACACCCGAGGGCGCGGAGAAATATCACTACAACGTGACCCCCTATGAGGCGGGCGGCATTCCGGAAATGGAAATTCCGCCCATGCGGTTTGCGGACGGCCCGCGCGGCGCGGTGCCCGGCATCCGTCAGTCCACCTGCTTTCCCGTCTCGATGGCGCGCGGCGCGACCTTCGACGCCGACCTCGAATACCGCGTGGGCAGGGCCATCGGCAAGGAGGTGCTCGCCCACGGCGGCAACCTGTTCGCGGGCGTGTGCATCAATCTCCCGTACAACCCGGGCTGGGGCCGCTCCCAGGAAACCTACGGCGAAGAATCCTATCACCTTGGCCGGATGGGCGCGTCCCTTGTGCGGGGCGTACAGGATGAAAACGTGATGGCGTGCGTCAAGCATTACGCCTTCAACTCCATGGAGATTTCACGCTTTAAAGCGTCCGTCGAATGCGGCGTGCGCACGGAGCGCGAGGTATTTCTCCCCCACTTCAAGGACTGCGTGGACGCGGGCTGCGCCTCCATCATGACGGCATATAATAAGTACAAAGGCGAACACTGCGGCCACTCGAAGTACCTCATGACCGACATTCTGCGCAAGGAATGGGGCTTTGACGGCTTCATCATGTCGGACTTCGTGTGGGGCATCCGCGAAACGGTGGCGCCCGCCTTGAACGGCATGGACATCGAGATGATGGACACCCACCAGTTCGGCCAGAACCTCATCGACGCCGCGACGGACGGACGCGTGCCCATGGGTAAAATCGATGCGGCGGCGGTGCGCATCGTGCGCACCATCCTTGCCTTCGACGCGGCGCTGAAAAAGGGCGCATACCCCAAGAGCCTGCTTTCCAGCAAGGAGCACGTGGCGCTGGCGCGGGAGGCGGCGGAAAAATCCATCGCCCTCGTCAAGAACGAAAACGTCCTCCCGATGGGGAGAGACGTCAGAACCGTCGCCCTCGTCGGGAAGCTTGCCGCCACCCCCAACATCGGCGATTACGGCTCCTCCCGGGTGTTCCCGCCCTACATTGTGACGCCGCTGGAGGGCCTGAAGAGGGCGCTTCCGGACGCCGACATCCGGTTCTACGACGGCGGGGACATCGAAGCCGCCAAGGCAGGCGCGCGCGGGGCCGACCATGTAATCTTCGTCGTGGGCTACGACCACGACGACGAGGGCGAGTTCATCTCCGAAAGCCAGACGGACAACTATACCGGCGGAATCGGCGGCGACCGGGTAGATCTGGGCCTGCATGCGGACGAAATCGCGCTCATCGAGGCCGTGGCGCCCGAAAACGCCCATTCCACGGCGGTGCTGGTTGGCGGAAACACCATTTTGCTCGACGAGCGTTGGTATGGGAAGGTAAACGCCGTCCTGATGAGCTTCTATTCGGGCATGGAGGGCGGAAACGCGCTGGCGGACATCCTCACCGGCGAGGTCAACCCCTCCGGCAAGCTGCCCTATGTGACGCCCGCGCGCGCGGCGGATCTGCCGCAGGTCGACTGGGACACAGAAAGCCAGTTTTACGGCTATTATCACGGCTACGCGAAGCTTGACAAGGAAGCGGTCGTCCCCAAGCTCCCCTATGGCTGGGGTATGAGCTATACGAGTTTCGCGTACGGCGAGCCTGAATTTACCGTCGAGGGTGCGAACATCGTTGCGCGCTCAACCGTTGAGAACGTCGGCGACCGGGAAGGCGAAGAGGCCGCCCAGATGTATGTCGGCTTCGAGAATTCCTCCGTTGACCGCCCGCTGCGGCTCCTGCGTGGCTTCGCGCGGGTGCACCTGAAGCCCGGCGAGAAGCGCGAGGTTACATTCACCTGTCCCATCGAAAAGCTCAAGTGGTACAATCCCGACACGGAGCTTTGGGAACTCGAGCATATGGTATACAACGGCTATGTCGGCCCCAACGCCGACCCGGCGCATCTCAAGGCAACCGCCTTCATCCTGTAATACGAACGGAAAATAATAAGGCGTCCAAAGCGTCGAGAGATTTTTCCGTCCTGCGAGGTTGGTTTTCCGCAGGAAAGCCAAGTCGCTTTGCGACCGGGTCATTCAAACCGAAGATTTGAACGACCCGCCGGCTGGATAAAGATCCGGCGCGTCGACGCTTTCTTATTTGGAATCAGTCGAAAGCGGCAAATCCGCGCGCATGGCAAAACCTGCGCGCGGGTTGACATCAGGGCCCCTTGCTGTATAATGTTGACAAACGAAAAAGGAGCAATCGAAATGGCAAGATATAAATTGGGCTATATCGGCATTGGCAACATGGGCGCTGCCCTGGCGAGCGCTTCCTGTGCGTTCGACGCGAAGCAGGTCGTCGTGGCGAACCGCACCCCGGCCAGGGCGGACGCGTTCGCCCAGCGCACGAACTGTGCCGTCGGCACCATGGAATACGTGGCGCGGGAGAGCGAGTACGTCCTCATCGGGACGCTGCCCGGCGCGGTGGCCGAGACCGTCGCAAAGGTCTATCCCGTCATGAAGGCCACGGGAGAGAAACGCGTTCTGGTTTCGATGGCCGGAAGCGTCACCCTCTCCGATCTCGCCGCCATGACGGACCCGGAGTTCCCCATCATCCGCATTATGCCCAATACCCCCGTCGCGGTGGGCAAGGGCCTCGTCTTCTACGCGCCCAACGCCAACGTGGACGAAACAACCGTCGCCGATTTCATTAAGACCATGGCTCCCGTGGGCTCCCTCGATCCCCTGTCCGAAAACCTGTTCAATGCCGGCAGCGCCGTGGCGGGCTGCGGCCCCGCGTTCGTCGCGCTCTTCATCGAGGCACTCGCGGACGGCGGCGTCAAGGCCGGGCTCCCCCGCGACAAGGCCATCGCCTTCGCGGAAAAAATGATCCTCGGCACCGCCGAACTCGCACTCCGAACGGGCAAGCACCCCGGCCAACTCAAGGACGAGGTTGCCAGCCCTGGCGGCTCCACCATCGAGGGCATCCAGGCTCTCGAGGAAGGCGGCTTCCGCGCCGCCGCCATGCGCGCGGTCGTCGCGGCGTGGGAAAAGCACAGGTAGGGCGAGGGGGGAACGGCGAGAGCGTTTCCCTCGCGCTCCCGCCAAAGGGCCATTGTCCCTCTGGAATCCCATACTGGGTGGAAGACTCATCATTATCCGTCGAATCGCCCGGGGGCCCAACCCCGGGCGATCCGAATTTGCGGCAGGGCTTCGAAAGCTGCCCCGCCCACCCCACGGAGTTCCCTGTCCTTCCGCGCAAGTCCTGTCCGCAAAGCTCGACGGCCCGGGAT
>JAEYRW010000099.1 GCA_023435435.1 Bacillota bacterium
GGGCGGAGCCCCGGCATATCCTACGCTTCCCCCGCGTTCTCTCCCGCTTCTCGTACATTGCCCCCCACGCCGTCGGCGATTTTTTGAATGGCGTCGAGGTGGTGGGTATATTTGGGGTCGACGACGCAGAAGGCGCGCATGCCGAGGGATTTGGCGCCAAGGATGCCCTCGTAGACGTCCTCGAATACGGCGCATTGGGGGTAAGGGACCTGGAGGCGGTCGGCGGCCATGCGGTAGAGATGGCCGTCTTTTTTGCTGCCGCCGCCGGCTTCGTCGGTGGAGAGGCAAAATTCAAAGAGGGAAAGGATGCCGTGCCGGGCGAGGCAGGGCTCGTAGAGCGCGCGGTGGAGGGAGGTGACCACAGCGAGCAGGACGCCACGGGATTTGAGGGTTCTCAGAAACGCGGCGGAGCCGGGCTTGAGTGCGACGCGCCCGGCGTATTCCCGGGCGGTCATTTCCGTCCATTCCCGGACGATTTCCTCGGCGGTTTCGGGCAGGGCGAAGCGCTCCCGCGTGTATGCGGCGGTGGCGAGAAAACTCATGCCTGAGATGGCGCGGGCGTAGTCGGCGGGCAACTCGATTTTGCGGGCGGCGAAAAAAAGCTCGTCCACGTGGGCCCAGACGTGGTTCGAGTCGAGGAGCGTGCCGTCAAGATCGAAGAGCGCGGCGCGCATCATGAACGCGCCTCGAGGAGAAACGGAAGCGCGGCCTCGAGCTGCACGCCGTGGTTGGGATCGCCCACGCCCCTGGAAAGGGTCATCGCGCGGGAGACAAAATCCGCCGCGCGCCGGGTCGCGGTCTCGAGGGCGTCGCCCATGACGAGGGCGCCGGTGAGGACGGAGGCGAACAGGTCGCCCGTGCCCGGATAGTGGCCGTCGATGGCCTCGAAGGGAAGAACGCCCGTTTTCTGGGAAAAATCCCGGTACGCGTTGGCGAGCCCGCCTTCGAACGGTACGCTGGTAATGACCGCCGCGCGGGACGGGAGCTTTGCGAGCATTTCGTCGATCTCGGCACGGGTTCGCGGCCGCATGGCATATTCCTCGCCCGTGAGCGCCGAAAACTCGGTCATGTTGGGCGTCACCACGTCCGCGGCCCGGCAAAGCGCGCGCATGGCCTCCGCCATGGACGCGTCCACGCCGGAATACAGCTTGCCGCCGTCGCCCATCACGGGATCGACGATTTTGAGCGCCTGGGCTTGTGCGCCCAGAAAATGAAGAATCAGCTCCGCCTGCCGGGGAGAACCGAGATATCCCGTGTACACACAGTCGAAGCGCATGCCCATGTCGGTCCACGCGTCGAGGGTTTTCCCCAAAAACGCGGTCATGTCGGTGGAAACGATGCCCCGGAAGCCCGTGTGGGCGGAAAGAATCGCCGTCGGCGCGGGACAGACCTGCGCGCCCATGGCGGAGATAACGGGGATCGCCACGGTCAGGGAGCAGCGGCCTACACCCGAAAGGTCGTTCACCGCCGCAACAGTCTTGACCGTCATTCAATCACCTCCATGGAGAGCTCCGGCAGCCTGTGATTGCCCCACTGGGGTTCGTTCCAGAGAAAGCCCTGGTTGGCGGCGGCGTCCTCGGTGATGATGAAGTGGCCCGCGTCGTCCACGGCGTCGTGGTTGATGGACCTGCCGTTGGGCTTCTGACCCACCAGCTGCAGCTTGATGCCGTATTCCCCGGGGGCAACGCGGTTCAGGTCCACCGTGAACGCCCGGGTGAATTCCGAATCCTCCCGGACGGGAAATGGCTCCGACTGCGCCATGGCCACGGGGGCGGCATTGTTGGACATGAGGATCACGCGCAGCCGGCATGCGCTCTCTCCAGCCCGCGCGCGGGCCGAAAGGGAAAAGCGCATGGACGAATCCTGTTCGTATTCCATGGTCTGGCTGTCGAGGACGGACAACTTGCGCATGCGCATGGTGACGCCCCGGTTCTTGCCGCGGGGAAGGGGATCGAGGTCGCGGTCGACGGACCGCATGCCCGCCCCGGCGTACAGGTCCATGGCCCGGGCCACATTGCCGTCGTAAATGAGCTTTCCGCGCTCGAGGTATACCGCGCGGGTGCAGAGCTGGGAAACGGTGCGCAGGTTGTGGCTGACGTAAATGACCGCGCGCCCGCCCCGGGCCACATCGCCCATTTTGGAAAGGCACTTCTGCTGAAAGGCCACGTCGCCCACGGCCAACACCTCGTCGCAGATGAGGATGTCGGAATCGAGGTTCGAGGCCACGGCAAAGGCCAATTTGACATACATGCCCGAGGAATAGCGCTTCACGGGCGTGTCCACGAAGCGGTCAATCTCCGAAAACTCGACGATCTCGTCGATCTTTTTCGTGATTTCCGCGCGCCGCATGCCCATGAGCGCGCCGTTTAAGTAGATGTTTTCCCGGCCGGTGAGCTCCGGATGAAAGCCCGTGCCGATTTCGAGCAGGGATGAAACCCGGCCCTTGACGCGAATCTCGCCCGCCGTCGGGGCGGTAATCCGTGAGATGAGCTTGAGAAGCGTCGACTTGCCCGCGCCGTTTCGGCCCAGCACCGCCACCGCGTCGCCGCGGTCGGCAGCCATGGAGACATCGTCAAGGGCCATGAAATACTCGCCCTTGGTCTGCTCGTCGGCATAGATTTTGCGGTTGGGGTCCTCCTTGCCGCGCACCCGGGCAAACCAGCTTTGCAAATCGCGCTGGAGCGTGGCACGGCCGTACACGCCAAGCCTGTATTCCTTTGAGACCCGGTCGATCTCGAGCGTTCTTTCCGTCATGCGCGCTTCCCCCTCACACCGTGTCCATAAACGTCTTTTCAATCCGGGTGAAAAGCACCACGCCCAGGAAAAGCACCGCCGCCGTCGTGATCCACGAAATCCAGTAGTAATTCATGCCCGTCATGGGCACGCCCAGAAACGCCCTGCGGAACAGCTCGACCATGGGCGCCATGGGGTTGATCATATAAAGGCCCATCAGATGGGGATAATTCTTGGCGATGAGCGAGGTCGAATACGCGATGGGCGTCGCGTACATCCAAAGCTGCACGCCGAAATTTACCAGCATCGCCAGATCGCGGTAGCGGGTGGTGAGCGCCGAGACGATGATCCCGAAGCCCAACCCCAAAGCCGCCATCTGCAAAAGCAAAAGGGGCGTGTAGAGCATCATCATGTAGTCCGGATGGACCCCCGTGCCTGCGCGCGTGGCAAAATAAAGAAGAAAAAGCAGGAACATCGCGAACTGCACGAGGAAGTTGATGAGCTGCGTCAGTACCGTGGAAATGGGCATGATCAGCCGCGGGAAGTAAATCTTCCCGAAAAGCTGCCTGTTCTGGATAAACGTCGAGGACGTCTGGGTCAGGCAGGAGGAAAAGAACTGCCAGGCGATGTTGCCCGCCATGTAAAACAAAAAAGTCGGCATGCCGTCGGTGGGCAGTTTCGCAATGCCGCCGAAAATGACGGTAAACACGAGGGTTGTGATCAGGGGTTGAATGATGACCCACAAGGGCCCAAGCACCGTCTGCTTGTAGGAAAGCTTGAAATTTCGCTTGACCAGGAGCGCCGCGAGATCCCGGTAGCGGAAAAGCTCCCGCACATCCAGGTTGACCCAGCCCTTGATGGGCCGGATGACGGCATCCCACTTCACGGTTTTATCCCACATTGTTCCTCCGCAAACTTCGGTTTGTTTCGACAGAAACAGACCAAAGTTCTCAAAATACCCTGTATTTGTTTGCTGATTCGCGGGGGGGGGGGGGGGGTGGCCCCCCCGTTGGGGGGTGGGGCGAACGCCCCACTCGCGAAGCGAACTATGCCGCCGCCAGCAGCGCTTCCAGCGTGGCGAGCGTCGAGCGGTCGATGCGGCCATCGGGTCGTTCTGGTCGGAAGTGAAGCTGG
>JAEYRW010000162.1 GCA_023435435.1 Bacillota bacterium
GACCCGGCGCGGACGTTGGCGACGGTGGCCACCGAAATGCCCGCCGCCCCCGAGAGCGCCGAGAGGGCGGAGCCCAGCAGGTACGAGGCCAGCATGGCCGCGTTCTGAAGGGGCACGGCATCCGCGCGCCAGAGGGGCCGCGGAAGGAGCAGCAAAATCGCGCCGCCCGCCAAGGCGCAGAACACCGCCAGCGCCCGGTACTCGCGCTTTAAAAACGTGAACGCGCCCCGCCGGATCAGCGCGCCGATTTTTTCAATTTCCGCCCCGGCGGTCGGCAGACCGCGCAGCCACAGATAGAACAGCGCCGCAATCGACAGCGCCGCGGCGGAAACCACCATTGCCGCAATCGGCCAGAACAGATTAATTCCCCCTTCCCGCACGCGAACGGAACATCGCGCGGCCTCGCGCCGTCTAATTACAGAACAGGCGTTATTTCTTAACCAGATATTCCTCAAATGCGATTGATCAAAAATCACCCGAAAAATCAATATGCTGGAAAGCGAAGTTTCAGAAGCCCCCGCACCGCGCTTTACAATCGCCGCACAAATGGGTATAATAAAAATAGACGGAAATTCGACGGACGCGCAATGCCGCGGCGGGGCATGGTCCGGACGGTTCCGTTTTGCCGGTGTTCGGGAAAGGTGGCGCGCCCAGACGGCGCGCAATCCGGGCGGCGCTTCCCAGTCGATCCATCGCTCCCCAGCCCCGCCGCCGGTTCCGGCGCGCGCGGGGGGGACGGACGCCCGCCGGGAACATCCGCCAGAGGCGCGGGGCCGTTTCGCCCCGTTCATATAACCGAACATAAAATATCCAGATTATGACAAAAAGGTGATAATCCCATACCCCGATTGCATATATTGTGGTCGCGTGCTATAATCCATACTACATCTTGTGGCGGGGGCGATGAAGGCGATTCGGATCTGCGGGCTTTCCAAGCTCACCTTGGTCGATTATCCGGGAAAGGTGGCCGCGACGGCATTCCTTCCCGGCTGCAATCTCCGGTGCCCATTCTGCCACAACGCGTCGTTGGTGCTGGGGGGCGCGGCGGAGATTTCCGAGGCGGAGGTGCTGGCGTTTCTCGAAAAGAGGCGCGGCCTTCTGGACGGGGTCTGCGTCACGGGCGGGGAGCCGCTCGTGCAGAGGGATCTTCCGGATTTCCTCGCGCGCGTAAAAGAACTGGGCTATCCGGTGAAGCTGGATACCAACGGCTGCTATCCGGACGGGCTGAAGGACGTCTGCGCGCGCGGACTCGTCGACTATGTGGCCATGGATGTGAAAAGCGACCCGGAACATTACGCGGAGGCCGTGGGTATTCCGGATTTCGACCTCGGACCGATCAGGGAATCCATCACTTTTCTCTTGTCGGGCAAGGTGGACTGCGAATTCCGCACCACGGTGGTGCGGGGACTTCACACGCCGGAGATCGTCCGGGGCGCGGCGCGCATGATCGCGGGTGCCGGGCGGTATTATCTCCAGATGTTCGTCGATTCGGGCGACCTGATCGGCGAAGGGTTTTCCTCATTTTCGGAGGCGGAGATGCGCGCGTTCCGGGAAGCTGCTGCCCCGTTCGCGGGGGAAGTTTTCCTGCGCGGCGTCTAAAAGAACACATCATACTTGTAAGGGGCGAACGACATGTATAAGGTGATCAAGCGCGACGGGAAAACCGTCTCTTTTGATCTTTCGAAAATCAGCGCGGCCATCGGGAAGGCCTTCGACGCCACGGGGCGCAAGCACAATCCGGACATTTTGGACCTTGTTGCGCTGCGCGTGACGGCGGATTTCGAGCCCAAGATCGAGAACGACGAAATTTCCGTCGAGGCGATCCAGGACAGCGTGGAGCAGGTGCTCATCCAGGCGGGCTATGCGGACGTGGCCAAGAGCTACATCCTCTACCGCAAGCAGCGCGAGAAGATCCGCAACATGAAGTCCACCATCCTCGACTACAAGCAGCTGGTCGACAGCTACGTGAAGGCCGAGGACTGGCGCGTGAAGGAAAACTCGACGGTCACCTACTCCGTCGGGGGTCTTATCCTGTCCAATTCCGGCGCCATCACGGCCAACTATTGGCTCTCCGAGATCTACGACGAGGAGGTCGCGGGCGCCCACCGGAACGCCGACATCCACCTGCACGATCTTTCCATGCTCACGGGCTACTGCGCGGGCTGGAGCCTCAGGCAGCTCATTTTGGAGGGCCTGGGCGGCGTGCCGGGCAAGATCACCTCTTCCCCCGCCAAGCATCTGGCCTCCTTGTGCAACCAGATGGTCAACTTCCTTGGCATCATGCAGAACGAGTGGGCGGGCGCCCAGGCGTTCTCGTCCTTTGATACCTACCTCGCGCCCTTCGTCCGGGCGGACAACCTCTCCTACTATGACGTGAAGAACTGCATCCAGTCCTTCGTCTACGGCGTGAACACCCCCAGCCGCTGGGGCACCCAGGCGCCGTTTTCCAACATCACCCTCGACTGGACGGTGCCGGCGGACATGGCCGAGCAGAACGCCATCGTGGGCGGACGGGAGATGCCCTTCAAGTACAAGGACCTCAAAAAAGAGATGGACATGGTCAACAAGGCGTTCATCGAGACCATGCTCGAGGGCGACGCCAACGGCCGCGGCTTCCAGTACCCCATCCCCACCTATTCCATCACCCGGGACTTCGACTGGTCGGCCACCGAGAACAACAAGCTGCTGTTTGAGATGACCGCCAAGTACGGCACGCCCTATTTTTCCAACTATATCAATTCCGACATGGAGCCCTCCGACGTGCGCAGCATGTGCTGCCGCCTCAGGCTGGATCTGCGGGAACTGCGCAAAAAGTCCGGCGGCTTCTTCGGAAGCGGCGAGAGCACGGGCTCCGTGGGCGTCGTGACCATCAACATGCCCCGCATCGCATACCTCTCCGAGAACGAGGCCGATTTCTACGGGCGGCTCGACCACATGATGGATGTCGCCGCGCGCTCCCTCAAGACCAAGAGGACCATCATCACAAAGCTGCTGGGCGAGGGGCTGTACCCCTATACCCAGCGCTATCTGGGCACCTTCGAGAACCACTTTTCCACCATCGGTCTGGTGGGCATGAACGAGGCCTGCCTCAACGCGAAATGGGTCGGGCAGGACATGAGCCATGCGGACGCGCAGGCGTTTACCAAGAATGTGCTCAACCACATGAGAAACCGCCTCTCCGACTATCAGGAGAAGTACGGCGACCTCTACAACCTCGAGGCATCCCCCGCCGAGTCCACCAGCTACCGGTTTGCCAAGCATGACGTCGCGCGCTATCCGGACATCGTCACCGCCTCCGAGAACGGCAAGACCCCTTACTACACCAACTCATCCCACCTGCCGGTGGGCTTTACCGAGGACATCTTCGAGGCGCTGGACATTCAGGACGAGCTTCAGACGCTGTACACCTCCGGCACGGTGTTCCACGCCTTCCTGGGCGAAAAGCTTTCCGACTGGGAGGCCGCCGCGCGGCTGGTCAAAAAGATCGCGGAGAATTACCGGCTGCCGTACTACACCCTCTCGCCCACCTACTCCATCTGCAAGTCGCACGGCTATCTCATGGGCGAGCGGTTTGCGTGCCCCGTCTGCGGCGGAAAGACCGAAGTTTACAGCCGCATCACCGGCTACTACCGCCCGGTGCAGAACTGGAACGACGGAAAGGCCGAGGAGTACAAGGAGCGCAAGCTCTACGACATCCCGGCCTCCCGGCTCCGCCACGCGGCTCCCGCCGCCGCGGAAACGGCCCGCGCGCAAACCGCCGATCCGTCGGGCGAAGCGCTCCTGTTCACCACCACCACCTGCCCCAACTGCAAGGTGGCCAAAAAGCTGCTCCAGGAGGCGGGCGTCAGTTACCGCGTCGTGGACGCGGCCGACGAGATGGAACTCGCCCGGCAGTTTGATGTCAGAAGCGTGCCGACATTGGTGCTTCCCGACGCGAGCCCGACCGCGAGCTATGTGAACGCGATGCAGATCCGCCAGTTCGTCGAGGCCCGGAAGCGGGAAACCCTCGCGGCGGTGCGGTAGAACAAAAGGAACGTCCGGGAGGCGCTGCCCCCCGGACCCCCTGCCAAAGGGCCTTAGGCAGATTACAATAGCAAGTGCAAAAGGAGGGAAAGAAGTAGACCGCAAAGACCAAGCGTAGTAAAATGGAATTGCACAACACATCAACTACGAGGTGGACTATGCGGCCCTACACA
>JAEYRW010000204.1 GCA_023435435.1 Bacillota bacterium
GGGCGAAACCGAGCGCAGCGGGAGATGTACCCGCCGAGCCTGGAGGAACTGATCCCGGAGGATCATCCGGCGCGTGTGATCGACGCGTTCGTGGATGGGCTGGATATGGAGTATCTGGGGTTTGCGCGTTCGGCGCCCGCGTGGACGGGGCGGCCGGGGTACGATCCGCGCGCGCTTCTGAAGCTGTACCTGTACGGATACATGAACCGTGTGCGCTCGTCGAGAAGGCTGATGCTGGAATGCCGCAGAAACATCGAGGTGATGTGGCTGCTCAGCAGCCTGACGCCGGACTTCCGTACGATCTGCGACTTCCGCTCGGACAACCGGGTGGCGGTCAAGGAGGCGTTCAGGGCGTTCGTGGCGATCCTGCGGGACGAGCATCTGCTGGGGGACGAGGAGACGGTGGACGGGACGAAGATCCGCGCCAACAACAGCATCAAGAAGTCGTTCACGCCCGAGGTGACGGCGAAGAAGCTTCTGTACATCGAGGAGCAGGTGAAGAAGCTGGAGGCGTATCTCGCGGAGCTTGACAGCTACGACGAAAGCAGGGAGACGCTGCACCTGGACATCCCGAAGTCGCAGATGCCCGCGAAGCTCCGGGAGTTCAAGGAGCGGGCGGCGAAGTACCGCGGCTACCAAAAGCGGTTCGAGCAGGGGGAAACGCAGATCCTGGAGACGGACCCGGAGTGCAGGACGCTGCACTCCAAGGATGGGCTGCACCCGGCGTACAACGTCCAGACGGTGGTGGATACCACGAGCCACTTCATCACGAACTTCGAGACGACCAACGCGAACACGGACCAGAACCAGCTGAGCGTGATGGGCGAGGTGGTCAAAAAGGAACTGAAGCGCGAGTGCGTGCACCTGATCGCAGACAAGGGATTCGAGAGCCGCTCGGACATCGAGAAGTGCCTGATGAACGGGATCATCCCGGACGTTGGGTTCAAGTACGACAAGGAGGAGCGGGTGTTCAACCTCGACTACGAGGAAACGGAGATCACACCTGAGAAAAAGGCCTCCCAAAAACCGGAGGACATCCAGGCGTGCCTGCACGCGGGGGTGCTGCCTGACTGCTACGAGAACACGAATATCTCGGTGGAGGCGCAGGGGCTCGAGCAGGTGAGTTGCTTCATCCGGCACGAGGACGGCACGGTGACCTGTCCCATGGGGCGAGCGTTGTTTAAGCACGCGGACCTGAAATACGGGACGCGCTACGGCAGTCAGGAGGCGTGCCGAACCTGCCCCAACCGGTGCACGGATTCGAGGGACGTGAAGACGGTGAACATCGGCTACAACACAAACGTCGTGCCCATCGTGATGTACGGCAATCCCAAATACGCGTTGCAGGAAATCCCGGGGGACGCGAGCATCAGCCCAAACGACCACGCGCTGAATCGAAAGAGCCGCGCCGAAAAGCGCGTGAAGCTTACGGTGAAGCGCGACGTCCACAGGCAGCAAGTGCGAAAGGAGACTGCGGAGCATCCGTTCGGAACGGTGAAGTGGTACGACGGTGCACACTACTTCCTGTGCCGGGGGAACGAAAAGGTATCCGCGGAGATGGCGCTGTCGTATCTGGGCTACAATATGAGAAGGGCAATCAACCTGACGACGCCGGATGACGGAGGCGTCCCGGGCATTCTCATGCTCTTGAGGCGAAAAAAGGCCTCCCAAATGAGGTAAAAGAGGGTGAGGAGCAGCTCTCGCCTCTCTGAATTCGAGTTTCGGGACGGCCAATCTGTGCAATACATATAAAAAATCTGTCTGAAAACTAGTGTTTTCAGACAGATTGTGGTGGTCTGTACTGGACTCGAACCAGTGACCCCATCGATGTGAACGATGTGCTCTACCAACTGAGCCAACAGACCATAGTGTGATTGGCGACCTTTCCGACCTATGATGGAGAGCCAATCAGAAAGCGGGAGAGCCGACCGGCATGTCCGAGGCCGAAATTTTTCTCCGATTCGTCACATTCGAACGGAGCGAGGAGAAACGGCTTAGGGACTGGTGCCACCGACGTCGGCGACGCAATCTATAATACCACAGCGGGTAGGGCTTGTCAATCCCAAATCACATTAATTCAAGGGAAAAGGCCGGCGGACGCAGGCAACCAGGCTCTCAATATGGACCGCCGCCGCAACATCCGTACAGCAGATCTCGCGGCGGCAAATTAGGCGTGATACCACATCATATTTTGCGCAGAAAGTCTCGGATCATTTCGATAGCTGAAAATAACCATATCCCGATCGGCGGCGCTCCCATTGCCTCAAGTGAGTGACCGGAAGAATAATCTAAAGAGAGCTGCCTTCAAGATCAAAGATCGCCTTTAAACCCCTCTGTCTTGCTCGCCTCGGAACAATACCTTCAGCGTCCGGGCAGCTGCGGGGATATCCTTTTGTGCGATGATGGATGAAACCACCGCCAGGCCATTGATGCCCGTTCCGGCAAAATTGCGCGCATTCTCCCGGTTGATGCCGCCGATCACCACGATGGGGATATCCACCGCTTCCCGGATGGCGCGCAGTCCTTCCATGGAGACGGGCTTCGCGTCCGCCTTGGTCGCGGTCGCGTACATCGCGCCCACGCCGAGGTAGTCCGCGCCGTCCGCCTGCGCCCGGATTGCCTGCGCCACGCTCTGTGCGGACACGCCGAGAATCTTCTCCGGGCCGATCAGCCGCCGCACGGCCGCGGTGGGGAGGTCGTCCTGCCCCACGTGCACGCCGTCCGCGTCCGCCGCCAACGCAATATCCGCGCGGTCGTTGATGATGAGCGGAACACCGTAGCGGGCCGTGATTTGCTTGACCCGCAGCGCCAGTTCATAAAATTCCCGCGACGAACAGGCCTTCTCCCGAAGCTGCACCACGGTGCAGCCGCCCGCAAGCGCCAATTCCACTGATTCCTCCACCGTGGCAGTCGACATCAGCATGCGGTCGGTACACAGATAGAGGGTATAGTCGATGTCACGTTTCATGAATCTTCGCCCTTTCCAGGAGAATTGTTCCGTCCAATCGGCTCAACGCGTCGAGGATGGCGATATGGAAGCTGCCCGTGCCGGTCTTGCCCGCTGCCTCGAAGGCCATCTCCCCCGCGATGCCCATCGCCGCGACGCCGCCCACGGCCGCGGTGAGCATGTCTCCACCCGCGCCGGCAAAGGCGCCGCTCAGTGCGGAAGTCATACATCCCGTGCCCGTGACCCGGGAAAGCATCGGGTGCCCGTTCTCGATGCGCACCGTGCGCGCGCCGTCTGAGAGAGAGTCGATCGCGCCGGTGATGGCGGCGACGCATCCGTATTTGCGCGCCACGGCTTTTGCGACTTGAGCGGCATCGTTATGCTCATCCGCCTCTGCGGCATCCACGCCCTTGGTGGATGCGCCAAGCCCGGCCACAAAAGAAATCTCAGAAAGGTTACCCCGGATGATGGCGATTTTGACCCCATCCAGAATGCTTTGCGTGGTCTCGTTCCGAAGCCGGGATGCGCCCGCGCCCACCGGGTCGAACACAACGGGAATACCAAGTGAATTCGCGCGCCTTCCGGCGGCGTGTATGGAGGCAATCGTTCTTTGATTTAGCGTGCCGATGTTAAGGACGAGCGCGGCGGAGATGGCTGTGATGTCCTCCGCTTCTCCGATCTCGTCCGCCATGATGGGGGAGGCGCCGATGGCGAGCAGGGCATTGGCCACATCGTTCACGGTGACGTAGTTGGTGATGCAGTGCGTCAGCGGTTTTTTTTGCCTGAGCGCGTCGACGGCGATCGCGACTTCTTTTGTGATTGCATTCATTGTCAGTTCCCCCTTTGGATTTCGGGGCAAAGCTCGACCTTTTTGCCCTCTAAAATCAGGTTGGTGGTGCGCATGGCGCACATTTTGCCGCACATGGAGCAGGTGTGCCGGTCGGCGGGCGGCGTGGATTCGAAATAGCGCCGCGCCTTTTCGCCGTCGATGGCGAGGGAGAACATGGCGTCCCAATCCGTTTTATATCGGGCCTCGGCCATGCGATCGTCGATGTCCTGCGCGCCGGGCAAGCCTTTCGCGATATCTGCCGCGTGCGCGGCGATGCGGCTTGCGACGATGCCCTCCCGTACATCGTCCAGGTCCGGCAGGCGCAGGTGCTCGGCGGGTGTGACGTAACATAGGAAGTCCGCGCCCGAGGCCGCGGCGATCGCGCCGCCGATGGCGGAGGTGATGTGATCGTAGCCCGGGGCGATGTCGGTGACCAAGGGACCTAAGACGTAGAAGGGCGCGTTGTGGCACAGGCGCTTTTCCAGGATCATGTTGGCGGCGATCTCGTTCATCGCCATGTGGCCTGGGCCCTCGACAATCACCTGCACATCCCGCGCCCAGGCGCGCTTGACGAGGTTGCCCAGTTCCACAAGCTCGCCGATCTGGGCCGCGTCAGAGCTGTCGGCAAGGCAGCCGGGGCGAAGCGCGTCACCCAGGCTGATGGTGACGTCGAATTCCCGGAGAATCTCCAGAAGCTTGTCATACTGCTCGAAAAATGGGTTCTCGTTGCCCGTCATCTCCATCCACGCGAACAGCAGCGAGCCGCCCCGGGAGACGATATTCATCCTGCGCCCGGCGCGCCGGAAGGCCTCCACCGCGCGGCGGTTGATCCCGGCATGGATGGTCACGAAGTCCACACCCTCCTCGGCGTGGGCGCGCACGACGCGCAGAAAGTCCTCGGCGGTGATCTCCGTCAGTTCCTTCTCCAGATAGCCGATGGCGTCGTACATGGGCACGGTGCCGATCATGGCGGGAGACTTTTCGATCAGCGCCCGGCGGAAGGCATTGGTTTTTCCGCAGTTGCTCAGGTCCATGATGGCCTCCGCGCCAAAGGAGAGCGCCGCGTCCACCTTGCGCATCTCGAGTTCATAGTCCTTCGCGTCGCCGGAGACGCCGAGGTTCACGTTGATCTTCGTGCGAAGGCCCGCGCCGACGCCGTTTGGCGAAAGGGCCGTGTGGCGGATGTTGGCGGGGATGGCGACGGTACCGGCCGCGACGAGCGCCATGAGCCGGGATGCGTTCATGCCCTCCTTTTCCGCCACGGCCGTAAGTTCCGGCGTCAGGATTCCCTTCCGGGCGGCTTCCATCTGGGTAGAATAGTTTCTCATGTCAGTTCATTCCTTTCATTCGGTAGAATTCGTAAAAGTGGTTGGTCGGGCCGTGTCCCCTGCCGATGGGCAGCGCGCGGCGGATGGCCTCGGTCACATACCGCTTCGCGGCGGCGACTGCCTCGGTCAGCGCGAGGCCATTGGCAAGGTGGGCCGCGATGGCGGAGGAGAGCGTGCAGCCGGTGCCGTGGGTGTTTCTCGTATCGATTCGCGGGGTGGTGAAGGTGTGAAAATCCACGCCGTCAAACAGGACGTCCGCCGCGTCGCCGTCCAGATGACCGCCCTTGACGAGCACGTTTTTTGCGCCCATCCGATGGATTTCGTTCGCGGCCGCGCGCATGGCGTCCATGGAAGAGATGGCCATGCCGGTGAGAACCTCCGCCTCCGGGATATTGGGGGTGAGCAGGTACGCAAGCGGGATGATTTCCCGGATGAGCGTGTCAAGCGCGTCCTGCCGCATCAGCGCGCAGCCACCCTTGGCGATCATCACAGGGTCGACGACTGTCAGCGGAGGGGCATACTGCCGGAGCTTTTCGGCGACCGCGTGCATGGTTTCCGCGCCGGACAGCATGCCGACCTTCACCGCGTCCACCCGGATGTCCTCGAAGACGGCGTCGATCTGGTCCCTTATGATGTCCGGGCGGATGTCCTGGACGGAGATGACCCGGCTGGTGTTTTCCGCGACGACCGCGACGATGGCGCTCATGCCAAAGCAGCCCAGCGCAGAAAAAGTCTTGATGTCCGCCTGGATGCCCGCGCCGCCGCTGCAATCCGAACCCGCGATCGAGAGACAGTGATTCATGGAAATCCCTCCTTTGCAAATAAAACGGGGAGTGCATAAGGCACTCCCCGCAAATCGAAGATTCGTTGTGAAAGCTCCCTACGTTGGTATTACCCAAATCAGGTGTAAGGGTCGAAGTTGTAGACTTCCTCTCAGCCTGCCGCACAAGCTCCCCTGAGATATTCTGCTTTCAAACGACGCAATCTTTATTATATACCGATTCATGCGCATGTCAAGCCGGACACAGCCTTTTAAAAATCCTCGCTCGTTGACATCCCAAAGAAGCGGCCCGAGCGGCCACCTTCCCATTGGAGAACGATCGTCTCGCGGGCCCCTTCTTTTTTCGCGTTCGCGAATTGTCAGGCGGGCGGATGTGTGCTATCATGATCGCAAACGACTTCGGTTTTGAAAGGGACGCGCGCATGAAAACACCTGCGGATTTCGTCGACGTCTTCCTCGGCTGCGGCGGCATCGAGCTGCCCGCGCCGGAGGGGGTCGCGTCGGCCTGGCATTTTATCAAGGGACTGGCGGGCAACAACAATCCGGGGGCCGTCCTGCCGTTCGGGAAGCTTTCCGTCTGCGCGTATTCGGGCGGCTATTCGTCCGGGTACGGCCATCTCAGGGTGAACACCGGCGAACCCCTGCGCCGGCTTCACGAGGACGGGCGAATGTACGGCTTTTCCCACATTCATCACGACGGCACGGGATTCATCAACAACTTCTACAACTATGCGGTGACGGCGCCCTTTTACGGCGCCCTCGCGGGAATGAAATCTCCCGTCCACATGGAGGACGAGCAGGCGTCGCCGGGCTACTACGCGCTTAAAATCCGCGAAAGCGGCATCGGCTGTCAAATGACGGTTTCCGGCCGCGTCGCCGCGCACCGGTATACGTTTTCAAAAACCGGCGGACGGATCGCGGTGGATTTCTCCAACGACGGACTGTCCCCCGAGGCGGGCCCACGGGTCTGGAAGCGGTCCGGCGGGTGCGCGCTGCAAATCCTCGACGGGAACTGCGTCGCGGCGGAGGTCGTGCTCGCGGGCCTGAAGCTCTATTTCTGCGCGCGCTTCCGGGGCGGCGCGCCAAAATTGCGGCTCTTTGCCGGGGCCGGTGCGTTGGACGTGCCCGCCTTCTCTGCCGGGGAAACGGACGCCCCCTTCGGCTGCGTGGCGGATTTCGGCGACGCGGGCCCGGCGGAGATGCTCCTCGCCATTTCTCCCCTTTCCATGGAAAAGGCCGTGGCGGATTGCCGCGCCGAGGACCGCTCCTTCGAGGAAATGCGCGCCGCGGCGCGGGAGAGCTGGAACGGGGCGCTTTCGGCCGTCGAGATCGAAACGGATGATCCCCGCATGGCGCGGCTGTTCTACTCGAACCTCTATCACACCCTCACAAAGCCTTCCGACTGGAGCGGCGAAAACTTCATCGACCCCGGGACGGAAAAATTCGTTCTCGACTTCGCGACGCTCTGGGATCAGTACAAGACACAGCTGCCCCTGCTGTTCACCCTCTATCCGGACATCTCCGAAAAAATCCTCGCGACCATCCAAAGCTATGGGCGGGCCGTGGGTCATCTGCCCCACCAGCTGCTGCTGGACGGCGCGTGGCGGGACAAGGAAACCGTGCAGGCGCGCGCGCTGGCCGCCTATCTGGTGCTGGACGCATGGTATCGTGGAGTGAAGGGCGACTATTCGGGACTCTTAAACGAAATCGGCCGGGACATTTTCGAAAACCCCCAAAACGCCGACTTCATGGGCGGCGGGCGCTGCGACTTCGCGACGCAGGAGATCGACCTGGCGGAGGCGTGCGGCCTCGCGGCCGACCTCGCGAATTCCCTGGGCGACGCGAACGCGGCCGCGCGGTTTGTGCCCCACGCCGGGAGATGGCGGCAGGCGTTCGCGGCCGATGGGCTCGTGCGCGCGGATTCCGAGTTTTACGAGGGCAGCCGCTGGAACTACTCCTTCCGGCTGCTCAGGGAGATGGATGCGCGGATCGCCCTTTCCGGCGGGCGCGACGAATTTGTCAAAACCCTTGACCGCTTCTTCGGCTTCACGCATGCCGGGGATGTGCGCGCGCGCTTCGAGGGCTTCAACAACGAGACGGACATGGAGACGCCGTTTGCGTACCATTTTGCCGGACGGCACGACCGCATTGCCGAGATCACGGACGGCTGCGTCAAATATCTCTTCTGCGAAGGGCGCGGCGGCATTCCCGGCAACAACGATTCCGGCGGGCTCTCGAGCTTGTATTTGTGGCTCGTAATGGGCGTCTTTCCGGTGAGCGGTCAGGACAGAATGATCGTCGGCGCGCCGCGACTTGACCGGGTGCGCATGCGGCTTGCGGGCGGCGGGACATTTGCCATTGAGAAAAAGGGCGACGGGCCGTACGTCCGCCGCGCGCTGCTCAATGGGCGGGAATTGTCCGATCTGGAATTCTCCGCCCGCGAAATGATGCGCGGCGGGACGCTCGTTTGCGAGATGGGCGCTTCAGCGGAATAACACCGATGGAAGGAGCGGGGGGATGCGGGAAATGAAGCTCGCCGACTGGCTTTTGACGCGGGACCCGGCGATTTCGCGCCTCGTCCGGAAGTATATTCTGGATGAAGACCCGCCCTATGTGCAGAACGGTTTCATTCGGATGTTCCTGGACCGCTTCGATCCCAATTCGGGCATGTGGGGCGGCGGTGTCTACGGCCCCAAGTGGATTTCCACGTTCTATACCCTGCGCGACTTGATCTCCCTCGAGGTCGATCCCGCGAACGGGGCCGTCCAGCGCGGCCTCGATACCCTCCTTCAGAACATGTGGAATCCCGACGGATTCATGGAGGATGACGTCTGTGTCGCCGCCATGCTTCTGGGCATGCTCCTGTACGCGAGGCCGGACGCGCCCGCTGTCCGGGAGATTGCCGGCTTCCTGCTTTCCGTACAGCTGCCGGACGGCGGATGGAACTGCTGGCATCGCCATTACGCGCATCCGGTCGCCTCCGTTCATACCACCCTTTCCACCATCGAGGCGCTCGGCGCGTGCGCGCGGGGGGAAGCCGGCGCCCGGCGCGACGCGCTCGCGGCCGCGGTTCGGCGCGGCGAGGAATACCTTTTGGCGCGGCGGCTTTTCAGGCGGCTCACCACGGGGGAGCCGATCCTTCCGCACATCACGGAATTTCACTTTCCCACGCGTTGGAAGTACGATCTTCTGCGCGCGCTTGTGTACTTCTCGGCGGCCGGGCATGCCTACGATCCGCGCATGGACGAGGGAATGGACATACTGCGCCGGCGGTTTGAACGCGGTTCTCTCGGGAAGGGCTCGACCTACGCGGGGAAGCTCCACGTTTCGATGGAGCCCGCCCGCGTCGGGGCGATGAACACGCTGCGCGGCCTGCGGGTGCTCAGGGCCTACGATCCCGCGCTTTTTGCGGAAAAGCTTTGCGGAACCGTCCGTCTGGCCGGGGAATGACAAAAGCGGAATGCGCCGTCCCCCTGTAATCTTGTCACATACAATTTCCCATCCGCGGGGTATATTATCCCCATAAGGAAATGAACGAGACACAAGGGGGTTTTTGAATATGTTTTTCGGGAAAAAGTCGGGCTGCGCGAACCTCTCCATGGACAAGGCCAAAGTGGAGCTTCAAAATGACAAGGGAATCACCCTCGTCGACGTGCGCACGCCGGAGGAGTACCGGCAGGGGCACATCCCAGGGAGCCGCAACATTCCCGTGGACCGGATTGGCGGAATCGAGCAGGCGGTGCCGAACCGCGACACCAAGCTGTTCGTCTATTGCCTCAGCGGGTCGCGCAGCGCGTATGCCTGTTCCGCCCTCGTGCAAATGGGTTACACCAACGTCACCAACATCGGAGGCATCTCCCGTTGGAGCGGCGAAATCGAGACGTCGGCGCAGATGGCCCGTTAATTTTCAGGCGCTTGCTACATCCTCCCTTTATGTGGGTATCATATAAGAGAATACAATGGGCGTGACCGGTCGAGGCGCGCCATGGAACGGGAGGATATGAAAATGAAGAAAAAGGGATTGATACTGGCGGCGGTGGCGCTGCTCATCGCCGTGCTTGCGGTGGGCTGCACGTCCAAGGATGCGCAGGTCGCGGCTACGACGCCTGCGGAGGCGACCGCAACCGCGGAAACCGCGGCGACGGCGGACGCGACGGTGGCGGCCGAAGCGACTGCCGAGGAAAGCGGACAGCTCGAATTGACGATTGAGGAACTGGCAGCTTACGACGGCAAGAACGGCAACCCCGCGTATGTGGCGGTAAACGGCGTGATCTACGACGTGACAAACGTTTCCAAGTGGGCGGGCGGCGAGCACAACGGCAATTCTGCCGGGCAGGACCTGACCGAGGCCATCAAGAAATCCCCCCACGGAACGAGCAAGCTCGAAGGGCTGCCTGTGGTGGGCAAGATCAAGACGAACTGACGAACCAAATGCGCGGCGGCTTTCCGCCGCGCTTTTCTGTGCGCTCGTCACGGATGCCCGGCGCGCGCCGTGCTAAGATGAGACAAACCACGGAGGTGATTCACATGAAGATGAAACATGCGGCCCTGGCGACGCTTCTTGTCCTGACGCTTGCCTTGACCGGGTGCGCGGGCGCGGACAAAACGACCACCGAAAGCGCCACCGCCCAGGCGGAAAAGGGCACGGTGACAAAAATTGACGCCGCCACCGCCCACGAGCGGATGAGCACATCAGACGACTACATCCTGCTCGACGTGCGCACGCCGGAGGAATACGCCGAGGCGCACATCGAGGGCGCGGTTCTTCTGACCGATTCCAACATTGAGGCCCAGGCGGCGGAGGTGCTGCCCGACAAGGAGAAGGTCATCTACGTCTATTGCAGAAGCGGACGCAGAAGCGCCGCCTCCGCCGCGCTGCTTGCCGAGATGGGCTATACCAACATCTACGACATGGGCGGCATCATCGACTGGACCTACGGCACGGTGAGCGACAGCGACTGAGCCGTCCGTGCGAACCCAATCAAAGTCCGCGCCGTTGCCCGGCGCGGATCATCGTGTCGGCTTTGTCGGCACGATGCCCCAGAACCGCAATCTTGCATTTTTTGGAAATCAGGATTTTTTGTGTCGCCTCGCACCGCGGCCGGAAATCCTGCAAGGGAGCGCCCACGAGGTGGGCTTGCCGGAGGCAAGCCAAGTCGCTGCGCGAC
>JAEYRW010000152.1 GCA_023435435.1 Bacillota bacterium
AAAAACCCACCCGGGGGGGGGGGGTTGGGCCCCCCCCCCCCCGACGGACATTGCGCCTTTTTCACCCAGTACGGGTTTCCAAAGGGACAGTGTCCCTTTGGCGGGAGGGCCGGGGTGCAGAGCCCCCCGGCGTTTCCCCTGCGCCTACTTCAGCTTGAATGCCATCCAGATATCCTGATACACGCTCTCGTATTCACCGACGTCCTGCACAAACTCGGCGGTTTCGAGGAGGTCTTCCGGGATATTGAGGGCGACCGCGTCCTTGAGGGACGGGTCCACGAGATCCTCGGCGGCCTTGTTGGGGTTGATGTAGAGTTGATAATTGGCGACGCCGGCCGCGACCTCGGGGCGCATGAGATAGTTGAGGAAGAGGTGGGCGTTGCCCGGATGCGGCGCGTTCACGGGAATGACCAAAGAATCGATGCCAAAGCCGATGCCCTCGGACGGGAAGACCGCCACGAGGTTGGGGTTCTCCATCTGGGCGATGATGACGTAGGGCGTGAACAGGTACGCCGCCGAGACCTCGCCGGAGAGGATGTAGGTGTAGGCGGTGTCATAGTCGAGCACGCGCACGTTGTCCTTGAGGGCGAGCAGCTTTTCCTTGGCTTCCTCAAGCTGGGCGTCGTCGGTGGTGTTGTAGGAATCGCCCAGTGTCTTGAGCACCGCGCCGATCATCACCCGCGCGTCGTCAAGCAGGCAAAGACTGTCCTTGAACTGCGGATCCCACAGATCGTCAAAGGACGTGATCTCGCCCTCTACCATGTCGGGGTTGTAGACGATCATGGGCGAGCCAACGGCGTAGGGGATGGTATATTCGCTGTCGGGGTCGTAGTACTGGCCGAGATAGGCGGGATTGAGGTTCCCATAATTGGTGAGAAGCTCCTTGTTAAGCGGCAGAAGCAGCCCCTCCTTGCGGGCGGTCGAGAGCACATAGTCGCTGGCGAGCACGATGTCGTACTCGCTGCCACCGTTGGCCTCAAGCTTCATGAGCATCTCCTCGTTGGAGGCGAAGGAGACGTACTCGACCTCGATGCCCGTTTCGGCCGTGAAGCCCGCGATGGTGTCGGCGTCGATGTAGTCGGTCCAGGTGTACACGCGCAGAACTTTTTCTTCCTCGGTGCCCTCCGCAAACGCGCAGGCCGTCAGGATGAGCGCCAGCGCGAGCGCCAGTGAGACGATCTTCCTCATGATTGTATCTCCCTCCATTTGATGTATGAAACTGACGCCGCGTCAGTTATCATAAACCCTGACCTCGCCCCTTTTCTTGATAAGCCGCGAAAGCGCCACGGCCAGAAAGACCACCGCCAGCATCACCGTGCAGAGCGCGTTCACCTGAAGCGACACCCCGGTCTTGACCGACGAATAGATCTTGAGCGGCAGCGTCACCGTCGTGTCCGAGACGAAGAAGCTGATAACGAAATCGTCCAGGCTCATGGCGAAGGCGAGCAGCGTCCCGGACAGCACCCCCGGCAGAATAAGCGGCAGCGTCACCGTCCAAAACGCCCGGACGGGGGCGGCCCCCAAATCCCGCGCCGCCTCCACCAGGGAGGGGTCCATGCCGTAGAGCCGCGCCTTGACGGTGAGGTAGATGTAAGGCACGCAGAACGTCACGTGGGCGATGACGAGCTTCACCATGTCGCTTTTCACATTGAGGAACGTGAACACCGCCATGAACGCCATGCCCAGAATGATCTCGGGGATCATGATGGGCAGCATGGAAACCATTTCGACAGACGCCTGTCCGACGAGCTTGGCCCGGGCCATGCCCACCGCGCCCAGCGTCCCGATGATGAGCGCCAGAGAGCAGCTGTACACGGCCAGCTGGAGGCTGGTCATGAGCGCCGAAACAAGGCCCTTGGTGTCATGAAGGAGTCCCTCGTAGTATTGCAGGGAAAAACCCGTAAAGTTGAACGTGAACCGGCTCGCGTTGGCGTTGAAGGAATAGAGCACCACCACCGCGATGGGCAGGTAGAGAAGAATCAAAACGAGAGTGAGGTAGACCGGCGCGAACGCGCTCTTTTTTTTCATCGCCGCGCCTCCTCAGAAAATGTTCATGTCGTTTGTCCTGCCGCCCGCGCGCCGGTAAATCCACAGCGTCAGAAGCGTCAGGAGGAGCAGAATCACCGAAATCGCCGCCGCGAAGGGCCAGTCACGCGCCTTGAGGAGCTGGTCGCGCACCAGGTTTCCGGCGTACACGTCCGTTGCGCCGCCCAGCAGGTCGCTGATGAAGAAAAGCCCCACCGCCGGGACAAACGTTAGGACGATGCCCGCCAGCATTCCCGGCGCGGTGAGCGGCAGCGTCACCGTCCAAAACGCCCGGGCGGGGGAGGCACCCATGTCCCGGCTGGCGGCCACCAACGACCAGTCCATCTTTTCAACGGACGAGTAGGTCGGCAGAATCATGAACGGAATCAGCGCGTACACCATGCCCAAAAGCACCGCGCCGTAGGTGTTGAGCAGCTTCAGCGGCCGGTCGGAAAGCCCGATCCACTGAACGAAGTCGTTGACCGGCCCGCCGCCCATGAGAAGGATCTTCCAGCCGTAAATGCGCACCAGCGCATTGGTCCAGAATGGCACGATGACAAGCAGCATCAGAACGCCGCGCCATTTTTTGTTTGCCCGGGCCATGCAGTAGCCAAAAGGATAGCCCAGCGCCAGACAGACGGCGGTGGTGTACCCGGCGAGGGCGAGGCTTTTGAGGAGCACCTGAAAGTACGCGCCGGAAAAGAGCTTCTCGTAGTTTTTGGTCGTCAGAAGGAACTTGACCCCGTAGCCCGCCTGGTCAGCCGTCAGAAAGCTCAGGACAAGGATATAGACGAGCACCACGCCCACAAACGCGAACGTCCATACGGCCATGGGAAGGGTCAGAAGGGCCGCCGCGCGCCTTTTTTTCATCGCACCACCGCCGTGTCGTCCGGGTTCCACGCGGCGAAAACGTCGTTGCCCACCCGGATGTTTTCCGTCGCGCCGGAACGGCCCACCGCAACCAGCTCGCGTCCCGAGGGCAGTTCAATGACGCAGCGAATGGAGCCCCCCGCGTAGTGGCGGGACTTCAGGACGCCCGCCGCGCCGCACTGGCCGATGGGATGGTCGGAATAATAGACCCGCTCGGTGCGCAGGCAAAGCGCGACCCGGTCGCCCGGCCGCACGCCCTCGGTGGGCCGCGCGGGCACGCTGATCCCGTCGAATTCAAGCACCAGCCCGGTGGGCGCGGCGGTTCGCACGTCGCACTCGATGAGGTTGGTCTGGCCGATGAATTCCGCCGCAAAGCGCGTTTCGGGGCGTTCGTAGATGTCCTCGGGCGCGCCCACCTGCTCGAACGTGCCGCCGTTCATGATGGCGATGCGGTCGGACATGTTGAGCGCCTCTTCCTGGTCGTGGGTGATGTAAATAAACGCGATGCCCAGCTCGCGCTGGATGGCCTTCAACTCCAGCTGCATCTGCTGGCGCAGCTTCAGGTCGAGGGCGCCCAGCGGCTCGTCCAGCAGCAGCAGCTTCGGGTTCAGAACCACCGCCCGGGCGATGGCCACCCGCTGGCGCTGGCCGCCCGAAAGCTGGGAGGGCATGCGCCTTTCAAAGCCCTCCAGCCGCACGAGCCGGAGCATCTCCGAAACGCGCGCCGCTCGGGCGGCGGTTTTGTCGCCGCGAACCCGAAGGCCGTAGGCGATGTTTTTTTCCACGCTCATGTGGGGGAACAGCGCGTAATTCTGAAACACGGTATTGACGTTCCGCTTTTCGGGCGGAAGGGCCGTGATGTCGTTCCCTTCGAGCCACACCTGACCGGAATCCGGGGAAAGAAGCCCCGCGACGATGCGCAGGGTGGTGGTCTTTCCGCAGCCGGAAGGTCCGAGCAGCGTCACGAATTCGCCCTCGCGCACCGAGAGCGAAATCCCGTTCAAAACGCCCGTCCCGTCGAAGGACTTGCGCAATTCTTTTACTTCGAGAAGATCCATCTTTCGCGTTCAGCTCCTGCGTTCGAGTGTCTTGAGAAGCGCCCGCGCTTCGCCGATGGGCAACACGCCGTCGGACGCGCCGGGAGCGGTGAGGGACGTGACCGCCGCCGCGATGCCGTCCTCCATGGCGACGGCAAGGGGAAGGCCCGCCCGCGCGCCCAGAAGCAATCCGCTCACGAACGCGTCACCCGAACCGACGGAACCCTTGATGAACCCTTCCGGCAGAATCGCGCCGGGCACGCGCACGATGGCGCCCGCTTCGTCGATGCCCCAGGCGCTCTCCGGCGCGTGGATCACCGCCCACTTCCGGCAGCCGTTTTCCCGGAACCTGCGCAGCACACCGGGAATCAGGTCCTCCCGCAGCGCGTCGTCCGTGCCGCGCAGCCGGACGCCGAAGGTCGCGCCCGCCTCGTGCTCGTTGACGCACATGATGTCCGCATACTTCATGGCCGCGGGCATGAGCGTCTCGTGCCGGCCGGTGGAATCATAAATGGCGTCCACGCTGGTGAGAATGCCCGCGTCCCGCACCTTCTTGAGAAGCCGTGCCATGCGCGTGCCATACGCGGGGTCGGGCGCGTCGAGGGCGTCGAGCAGGCAGATGTAGCCGATGTGGAACACATCGCAGCCGCCCAGCGCCTTTACGTCCACCGTGTCCACGTCGAAGCTCGCGTTGGCGCCCCGGAACACGAGGAATGTGCGCACCCGGGTCTTCGCCTCGTCGAGCACGTCGGTAAACGCCGTGCGCCCGGCGCGCTGTACGAGGGAAGTGTCAATGTTTTTGAACTTTTCATACTCGGAAAAAAGATAGGCGCCGTACTCGTCGTCACCGACCAAAGCCAGCGGGCGTACGGGAAGCGTGGGATCAAGCCGCGCCAGATCCAGCGTGCAGTTGCATGCCGCGCCGCCCAGCGCGCGCCCGATGTCAAGCACGCTCACCAGCCCGTGCCGGTCCGGAAAATTATCGATGGTTTTAAGAATGTCGACGTCCGCGTATCCCGCCACAACGATTGAGCCGTTCATCGCTTGGCCCCCTAATGAATTTTCATTAATATACAACATTTTGCAGGCGGCTGCAAGTCAAATTTCGTGAACCCGTCAAAACCCTTGCTTTCAGGCGGATGGGATGATATGATGGCAAAAACGGCACGCCGGAGGGAAAGATCGATGGAAAACAACGCATTCGACGTTCAGGCGCTGCTCGCGCCGCCGGACGTCATGAAGGCGCGGCGGGCACTGTGCGTGCAGCCGCACCCGGACGACAACGAGATCGGCATGGGCGGCACCATCGCGGCGCTCAAGGCGGCGGGTTGCGCAATCGCCTACCTCACCGTCACAAACGGCGACCTCGGCAACAAGGACAGGTCCGCGACACCGGCCCGGACGGCGGAAAAGCGCCGCGCGGAGGCGGAGGCGGCGGGCAGGCATCTGGGCGCGACGGATTTTTTCTTTCTCCCCCACGGGGACTCCACCCTTTCGGACGTTCACGCGCTTTCGGTGGAGATCGCGGGCGTCGTCCGCCGGTTCCGGCCGGACGTCATCTTCTGCCCCGATCCGTGGCTCAATTACGAAGGGCATCTCGACCACACGGTCACGGGCCGCGCTGCGGCCAACGCGTTTCACTTAAGCGGCGTTGCCCATTTTCCCGCGGAGGACGGACTCGATCCCTGGTCCGCCTCGGCCATCGGCTTTTATTTCACGTCCCGTCCCAACACGGTCATCGACATAACGCCCCACTTCGACAAAAAGTTTGAAGCCATCGCGCTGCACGACAGCCAGATGACCCCCGAGACCCTCGCCCTGTACCGCTATTACTTCGGCATGAAGGGCGCGGAGCTGGCGGCGGGGCGCGGTTTTCAAATCGGCGAGGGCCTCAAGGTGCTTTCGCCCCTGCACATGCACTGCTTTGTGGACGCGGAGGGGATATAAGGATGAAAAAGCGCGGATTCAACAGGCCGTGGCGCTACGCGCTGGCCATGTTTGGTCTCTCCATTACAGGCTACATGTACGTTTCCTACGGCACGTTTTTCTACAATGACAAGATGGGCCTTTCCATGGGCGCCATCGGCGCGGCGACGGTTCTTTTCTCCATCTGGGACGCGTTCAACGATCCCATTTCCGGCTATCTCTCCGACCGCACGCGCACGCGCTTCGGGCGGCGCAAGCCGTGGCTCATCGCCGCGACGCCCATCTTCGCCCTCGCCGCGATTCTGTACTTCAGCCCGCCCGCCGCGCTGGGGACTGGACTTTCCATGACGGTCTATTTCACATTCTTTCTGATGCTCACCGAGACCGCCAACACCATCGCCACCGTCAACTACCATTCGCTGCTTCCGGAGCTCTTCCGTGAGACGGCTCCGCGCAACCGCGCCAACGCCATCCGGCAGGCGCTGCAGCTGGTGGGCATGATCATCGGCGTGTCGCTGGTGCCCGTGATCGTGAACGTCTTCGGGAATCTGGTGGGCAGTGAGACGGAGGGGTATCAGCTTACCGCCGTGGCGCTCAGTGTCCTGGGCGGCGGTCTCATGCTCTATTCCTTCTTTGGGTTCAAGGAGCGGCCTGATTTTTCGGAGCTTCCCCAGCCCAAGCTGTTGGACTCGCTCAAGTCCGTCGCCCTCAACCGCAACTTCTGGCTGGTTTCCGTGTCGCACTTTTTCTACAACGCCACCACAGGCCTTCTTCTGGCGGGCATTCCGTTCTTCATCAAGTACACCCTCGGCCAGCCGGACGGATCGGCGACATACCTGTCCGCGGCGGTGTTCGTCTCCGCCATTCCGACCATGTACCTCTGGTACTTCCTCATCAATAAGCTGGGGACGCTGAAGGTCTGGCGCGTCGCGCTTCTTACCCTGGCGGTGTCCCTGGGCGTCATGCTGTTTGCCCGGAACCTGACGTTCGCCATGATCGCGGGCGTTTTGGTGGGCGCGGGCATCGCCGGGGTGACCGCGAACCTGGACATGGTCAATTCCGAGCTCATTGAAGAGGACGCGCGGAAAAGCGGCGCGCGCCGGGAGGCCACCTACTTTGCCGCCATCAGCTTTGTGACGCGGCTCTCGGGGCTGGTCAGAAGCGGCGTGTTCGCGCTCCTGTTCCTGTTTTTCGGCTACGAGTCCGGCGACGCGCCGGGTGCGAAC
>JAEYRW010000058.1 GCA_023435435.1 Bacillota bacterium
GCGTTTCCCCGTGCTTCTTACCACACGTACCGGATGTCGCCGTGAATGGCGGGCAGCCTGTGGGGGACGACGACCTCGCCGCCGTTTTCGTAGGATTCGATGGCCGCGAAGGTGTACTCGAGGGTCGCGAGGGCATCGCGGCCGGAGGCGCGGACGTACTCGCGCGGCACCTTGTTGGTGAGGTCTTCGAGCCAGGCGTTGATGCGGACGGGGAAGGTGGCGTTGAAGGTCTTGATTCCGGTATCAAAAACTTCGGGCTCGAGGGAGGCCTGCGCCATGGTGGGCAGATTGCCGCTCTGCTGCTGGGGATTCCAGTAAAGCAGCTTCTCGGTGCAGTTCTCGATGGCGAAGGTGCCCTTGGTGCCGGTGTGCTCGTAGCTCCACCATCCGCCGTAGCCGAAGGCCGCATCGCCGCGCTGGGAGATCAGGTGACCGAAGCCGCCGTTGGCGAACTTGACGTGAATGGAGTTGACGGAGAGCATGGGATCCTCTGCGCTGTAGCGCACGCCGGGCTTGTCCAGGAACGCCTGAACGGCCACGATGTCGCCGCAGAAGTAGCGCATGACGGAGAAGGGATGCGCGCAGAATGCCTTCAGGTGGGAATAGGGCGTCTGCCAGCGGGGAGAGCCCACGCCGCCGTAGGTGCCCTGCCAGCCGTTGAAGCCGACCTTGTGGATGCAGTAGAGGAGCTGGCCGATCTTGCCGTCCTTCTGCATATCCTTGGCGCGGTCGGCGGTCTTGGTAAAGTAGTGGTTCAGGTCGCAGCCGAGGTAGAGATTCTTGTCGGCGGCATACTTGACCAAGGTCCGCGCGTCCTCGACGTCCGCGCAGATGGGCTTTTCGACGAGCACGTGCTTGCCCGCCTCGAGGCACTGCATGGACGGCTCGAAGTGCAGAGAGCCGTTGTCGTAGCCGGAGGTGGTGATGGAGACCGCCTCGACCTCGGGACAGGCGTCCAGCATGTCCTTGATGGAGTAGAACGCCTTGCAGCCGAACTTTTCGGCGGCTTTGTCGGCCTTTTCCTTTACGAGGTCGACGACGGCCACGAGCTCGGCAAGCGGGTTCTCGCTGTAGCAGGTCGCGTGTGTGTTTCCGATGCCACCCATTCCGATGACGGCTACCTTGATTGCCATGATGATTCCTCCTCGTCGCTGAATAGCTGTTGCTCCGCGTATTGTTTGCGGTATTGCGAGGGCGTCACGCCCAATTGGTTCTTGAATTCCCGGGAGAAATGGCAGAGGTTCTTGAAGCCCACCTTACGCGACACGTCCGTCACCGATTCCCCGCCCGCCAGCAGCTCCATGGCCCGGGCAAAGCGGTACCTGCGCAGATACTCCACGGGGGCGATGCCCGTCACCTGCTTGAACTGGCGGGAGAAATAATCCCCCGAGACGCCGATGTGCTCGGCGATGTCGTGAATGGTCAGTTCCTCCTGATAGTGCTGGTCGATGTACTGAAGCGCCTGGGTCACGTAGCCCATGTACGTGCGCTTGTCCTGCATGTCGGACAGGTGATGCTGGAAAATTCTGCCGCAATGCACAACCAGGGACGTCATGTACGACTGGAGCAAAAGGTCCCACCCCGGCTGCCGGCCCGCATACTCCCGGGTCATGTCCTCGAGAAGCTGCGTCACGGCGCTGCGCTCCTGCAATTCCAGATGCGCGTGCATGAACCCCTCGTAGTTGGGATTGAGCAGGCTGTTGACGCCCGAAATCCGGTTCAGCTTTTCAGTAAGCGGCCCGAAGGATTCGGCGGTAAACATGCAGTTATAGAGCTTGATGTCCCGGTTGCACATGTAGCGGTGGGACTTTCCCGGCGGAATGATGAACAGATCCCCCGCCATCAGAAGCGTCATGCGGCTGGACATGTCGTGCAGGCAGTAGCCGTCCGAGATGTACACAAGCTCAAAGTAATCGTGGTCGTGAACCGTTACCGACTCGTGCGCCGTCTTGAGCGCGACGATCTCAGGATCGCCCGCGTTCAGATACCTGCCGATTCGGACCGTGCGCCCCGCCATATCGCCGCCCCCCCTTCACCCAAGCAGTTACGCGTCCTCGGGATACATTTCGTCCATATAGACGATCCTGCCCGTGTCCAGGGACCGGATCGCCGCGTGAATCACCTTCTGCGCCTCGAGGCCCTGGAGGCCCGAGCCGTCGATCATCCCGGGCGCGTCGCCCCGGTCGACCTGCACGACGAAGCTGTGGATGCGGTCGCGGAACGTGTCCTCGAAGGTGCTGAACTCGGACTCGAAAACCGGGTTCGTGTACTGAAGCTTTGTGTAATCCCCCGCCGGGTACAGCGTCGCCTGATGCCACATGTCCTCGAACACCAGCCGCCCCTTGAGGCCCGCCACCTCGCACCGCTCCATGGGATGGCCGCGCTTGATGTCGTAGGAGGAGGTGAGGTGCCCCACCGCGCCGTTTTTGAACTTGAAGTTCATGGAGGCGGTGGACCACATGGTCCTGCCCGGCGCCTTCATGGCGAAGCACTGAACGGCCTCGAAATCGCCCATGAAGTAGCGCATGATCTCAATGGAGTGGGGATTGAGCGCCTTCAGATGGTAGTAAGGCGAGGGGTAATCCTCGGGCTTGCCGATCCACAGCGCCATGTTGCAGAAAAGCAGGTCGCCCAGCCGCCCCTCGTCCTCCCATTTTTTGGCCACGCGCGCGGCGTCCGTGAAGCGGTGGTTGAAGTCCAGCGCGAAACAGCGGTTGAGGCGCTTCGCGGTCTCCACCATCTCGCGGGCGTGGTCGAGCCGGTCGGAGATGGGCTTTTCGCAAAGGACGTGGCAGCCAGCTTCCAGCGCCTGCATGGTGGGCTGGTAGTGATCCGACGAATATTCGTAGCCGCCGGTACACACGCTCACCAGGTCAGGCTTCTGCTCCCTGAGCATTTCCTCCACGCTCAGATAGCAGGGAACGCCGTAGGTCTCGCGACCCGCCTTGGCGCGATCCTCGTTGATGTCGCAGACGCCCACAAGGGTCGCGAGGGGTTCTTTCTTGTAGATGCGGCAGTGCCTGTTCCCGATGGGGCCCATGCCGATGACGCAAACTCTAAGCATTTTCATACTCCTTCAGGTGTTGTCCGCATCCTGAGTGCCCCGGCACGGGACGCCATTGCCCCGCGCCGGAGCGCCCCGGGGAGGGTGCCGCCCCGAAAGACTATTTCTTCTGCTGGAGGGAAACCGCCTGCTGGACGGAGCCGATGTACAGGCCGTCATACGCCTGCTGGGAGGTCTCATACGGGCCGTTCCAGTTGGGATTCGCGTGCCAGTTGAGGTTGGTGTACATGGGATTCTCGCGGCCGGTCTCGGCCTCGCGCTTGGCGATGAACGCTTCCATCCGGGCGGTCAAAAGCGCGACCACCTCCGGGTTCTCCTGGGCGACGTTCTTGCACTCAAGGGGATCCGCGACGAGGTTGTACAGCTCGAGGGGCTCCTTGAAGTGGAGATCCGGCTCCAGGGCGCGGATGAGCTTCCACTCGGGCGTGCGCCAACCGTGCTTGCGTTCCCAGGTGCACTCGGTGATGTAGAACTCGTCCTCGGCGGCGACGGTTTCGCCGTTCATGAGGGGCGCGAGGCTGCGGCCGGAGAAGCCGAAATCTTCCTTCTCGATGCCGAGCACGTCCAGGATCGTCGGCGTGACGTCCTTGAGCTGGCAGATGTTGTCGTACCGCTGGCCGGGGGCGATTTTGCCCTTCCAGATGAGCGCGAAGGGAACGACCAGGGTCGGCTCATACAGGCCGTGGTGGTCGTAGTAGCAGTCGTGCTCGTTGAGCGTCTCGCCGTGGTCGGAAACGAAAACCACCAGCGTCTCCTCCTCGATGCCCATGCTCTGGAGCTTTGTAAGCACCTGGCGGATGGTGGCGTCGAGGTACGCGACGGCGGAATCGTACTGGGCGTCCACATACTTGTCGGACGTGCAGCCCTCGGGAATCCAGGAACGGATGTAGTCGCGGAAGGGCTTGAAATTGAACAGGCCCTCGAGGGACTTGTCGTCGGGATCGTCATACTTGCCCTGGAAGAACATGTCCTTGAAGGGCGCGGGCGCGAGGTAAGGCGAGTGGGGATCCATGTAGCGCATGAACAGGAACCAGGGCTTGCCCTCGGCCTGGAGGCGCTCCATCTCGGGGATGACCACGTCGTTGCAGTTCTGGGCCTTGTGCGCGCGGCCGTCTTCGTGGTCGGCGCCCCAACCCTTGAACTCGAGGTAGGTGTCATAGCCGCGCCCGCCGGCGTTGCCCTTGAAGCCCACGCAGGTAGTGTTGTAGCCGTTCTCCTTGAGGATCTCGGAGAGCATCTTGACGCCCGGGGCGACCTGATTGTCGTGGGCCTTGTGGCGAAGCGCCACAACGTCGGTGCCGAAGCAGTCGTGCCCGGTGAGCATGCAGGAATAGCCGGGGGTGGTGGGGATGGAGGCCGAGAACATCTGGGTGAAGGACGCACCGCCCTTGATGTAGTCGGACATATGGGGCGTGGTGAGCCGCTCGTAGCCGTACTCGCTCATGCGGCTTCTGCGCAGGCTGTCGATGCCGAAGAACAGGATGTTCGGGAGCTTGGACATTGTTTTTTCCTCCATTTTCATTGAGGTTTCGCGCAAGCGAACTGCAGGGCGGGGACGCGTGAAGCGCCCGCAGCCCGGAACCCTTGCCAATCGCTTCCGACTTCGTCGAAACCGCTTGCGCAGGGGGAACCCGCGTTTTCCGAAGGAAAAGGCAGGCGAATCTAGCGGTCGCCCAGCACTTTGAGCAGCGCGTTCATGTAGCCGAACGACTCGGACGCGATGGCGCAGGCGGCGTCATAGGTCTGGTCGGGACCGATGACCTCGAGGCAGACCGGGCCTTCGTAGCCTGCGTCCACCAGGGCCTTGAAGTAGCCCATCAGGTCGATGTCGCCGCGTCCGCAGGCCTGCATGGCCGGGGGGCCCGGGGGGATGACGCCCTTGGGCGCGGGACGGCCGTCGGGCATGACGGGCGGCGCGGCGTTGGGATCGGGCATCTTGCAGTCGCGGATGTGGATGTGCTTGACGCGGCTCGCGATCTTGGGCAGCGCCTCGGCGGGATTTTCACCCGCGCGGCTGATGTGCGAGGGGTCCATGTCGACGCCGAAGCTGTCCGAGGTCACGGCGGCCATGAGCGCCTGGGTGGTTTCGGTGTTGTAGACGGCGGCGCCCACATGGGCCTTCATGCAAAGGGTCACGCCGAAAGCGGCGCAAATGGCGGCGGAATTTTTGACGGTCTCGGCACAGAAGGCGACACCGCCCTCCTCGCCGGTCTTGCCGTTGGGGCCGACGTTGACGATGGGCACACCCAACTCGGCCGCGGCCTTGGCGGCCTTGCGGACCATGGACGGCTCCTGGGTGGCAAGTTCCATGGAGAGAAGCGCAAGTCCCGTTTCCGCCTGCGCGGCCTTGATGTCCTTGATGGACTGCGCAATGGCTTCGGGATCCGTCAGCTTCAGGTGGGGATTCATGCCCGGAATGGCCGACAGCTCGACCCCGTCATAACCCGCCTGCTTGATGCCCTTGAACGCCTCCATGACGGAAAAGGGCTTGAAGAGAACCGAATTGACGCCCAGCTTCATTGTTCTTCCTCCTTGACGGCGCGCCCATGCGCGCACTCTTTCGCTTATTATACATGAACGAAATATCCATTACAATATGCGCCGCCATCGCCGGTTCAATTACTGAACGGAAAATATCAAATAGATGATTTCCGTGGACAGCTTTGTAAAGCCGAAATCCCCGAAAACCACCCTGATCTTTGGATATAAAGCGGATCAATTCGTCTAAATCGCCTAAATTATAAAGAACAATTCACGCTTGTTGCACAGATCGCCCAGGTCGGATACCGTAAACACAAGAAAACTGAATGCTTGACAGGGAAGCTTAGCCAATTTAAAATAGGACGCAGGAGGCGATTGGAATGCGCAAGCTCGTCACCCCGGTTCAGATGCGGACGCTGGAAAAAACGTACCTTGAGACCACGCGCGTCAGGTCAGTTGACCTCATGGAGCGGGCGGCGCGTGGGCTGTGCCAGACGATCACGGAACTCTACGGCGGGGACAGGACGGTCTACTTCGCCTGCGGGCCGGGGGGCAACGGCGGGGACGGCTACGCCTGCGCGCGGCTGTACGCCGAGGCGGGCGGCATCGCCGTGGCCGTGGAGGTGGAGGCGCCGGTTTCGCCCGACGCGCGGAAGATGCGCCAGCGGGCGGAGGACGCGGACGTCGCGGTGACGGCGGACTGGCGGAACCTCCCGGCCCCGGACGTGTGGGTGGACGCGGTGTACGGCATCGGCCTTTCCCGTGCCACGGAGGGCGAGGCGGCCGAGATCATCGACCGGATGAACGCGGACGGCGCGGACATCGTGGCGGTGGACATCCCCTCGGGCCTTGACGGACTGACCGGCAGAGCGTACGAAAAATGCGTGTGCGCCGATCTCACCGTCACCTTCCAGCGCGCCAAAACCGGCCATTATCTGGCCGACGGACTCGACATGTGCGGCGACGTCATCGTGAAGGACATCGGCATTCCCGAATCCTTCCTTCCCGCCGACGCGGTGATGCTGGTCAATTACGACGACGTGAAGCCCATGCCCCGCAGGCGGAATTCCTATAAGGGCGATTACGGCCACCTGCTCATCGTCGCGGGTTCGCTGGGCATGGCGGGCGCGGCGGCGATGTGCGCGCTGGCCGCCATGCGCGCGGGCGCGGGGCTCACCACCGTCGCCTGTCCGCGCGCAATCGTAAACGTTGTCCAGACCATCGCGCCCTGCGCCATGTGCGTGCCCCTCCCGGAGGCGGACGGCGTCCTGTCGGACGAGGCCGTGCCCGCGCTTCTGGCCGCGCTTCCGGGGAAGAGCTGCGTCGCGGCGGGCTGCGGGCTCTCACGCCGCTGCGGGCGCGGCGTCATACACGCCATCCTCGAATGCGGCCTGCCCGCGGTGCTCGACGCCGATTGCCTCAACATCGTCTCCGGGGACGAGGGCCTCAAAGCGCTTTTGACCTTAAACCACCTCGTCACGCCCCATCCGGGCGAGGCGAAGCGGCTTCTGGGACGGGAGCTCACCGATCCCATCTCCGACGCCCGCGCCCTCAACGCGCTTGGCCCGGCGGTGATCCTCAAGGGGGCGTCCAGTGTCATCTCCTCCGACCGCGGTACGTTTATCAGCGCATCGGGTTGTCCCGGCATGGCCAAGGGCGGTTCGGGCGACGCCCTCACGGGCATCGCGGGGGCGCTCATCGCCCAGGGCCTTGCGCCGGGCGTGGCGGCGTATTTCGCCAGCGTGCTTCACGGGCTGGCGGGCGAGGCGGCGCAGGAGGAATTCGGCGAGCGGGGCATGCTGACCACCGACCTCATCGAGATGATTTCCGAGGTCGTCCTGTGAACCTGCGAAAGCGCGTGGAGGACGCGCTTCCGGCGGGCGCGTTTCTTCGGCGCGACCGGGGGGACGCGCTCTACGTCACCGACGCGCCGCGCCTGGGGTTTGCGGGAAATGTGCCGGGACTGCGCGCCGAGGCGGCGAACGGGCTTATGCGGCTGTATATAAAAGAAGAAATACTGACGGCGTGCAATTTCCCGCCGGACGATCTGGCGCTTTCCCTCGCCCGGTTCCCGAAGACGCCCGCGACGGACGAGGCGCTTCTTCTGTTCACGGAGGGGCTGAAAATACTCGAGGCTCCGGACGACGCCGCGCATCTTCGGTACGACAAAAAGGTCCGGCAGGCCGCGGCCGCGGCGCTGCGGACGGGCGGAGGCGGCGGGCTGTACGCCTGCGCGCTGGTGCTTGCGGAGATGAAAAGGAGGCTGACGAAATGAAGCTGATCTGGCACGGACATTCCTGTTTCGAGATGGACTTCAAGGGCGGCCCGCGCGTCATCGCCGATCCTTTCGACGAGAAGGTGGGCTACCCTGTGTGCAGGGCCGAGGCGGACGTGGTGACCAACAGCCACGCGCACATGGATCACAACTACATCGCGGAATTGGGCGGCAATTTCGCCCGGCTGAACAGGCCCGGACGCTTCGCGTTCGAGGACCTGACCATAACGGGCGTGAAATCGTTCCACGACGCCGAGGGCGGCGCGAAGCGCGGGCCCAACATCATCTACATTTATGAGGCCGAAGGCCTGCGGGTTGCGCATTTGGGCGATCTGGGCCACATGCCGGACGACGCGCAGTTTGCCGCGCTCTCGAACCTCGACGTCATGCTCATCCCCATCGGCGGTTTTTATACCATCGACACCGGGACCGCGGCGGAGATCATCCGCCGGGCAAAGCCCCGCGTGGCCGTGGCCATGCACTTTCTGACCCCCGCAATGAAATTTCCTATTTCCGACGAAGCGCAGTTTGTCGGGCTCACCGGCGCGCACCGCGTTGGCGCGCGGGAAATCGAAGTCACGCGGGAGACCATCGGACAACTGCCCGGGGCCGTCATTCTGGATTACCCGCGCTAGCATGCCATTCGCGCCAAACCGCGCCCTTTTCGTGCCCCATGCCGGCACAGACGCGCCGGACAAAGCCCTCGACGAAGCCGTCGAGGGCTTTCTGCGCGAGAAGCCGCGTCGGCACGTCGGTGGGCCCGGGCGCGCGGTATTTTTGGGCCGCGCGGACAAAATGCGTCTCAAGCGCGGCGCGCGGGGCAAACGGACAGGCGAAAACCGGCGCGGCGTCCGCCGCCATGAGCGCGGTCAGAAGCCGGGGCGGGCCGCTTTCCCGGAGAAAGCGGAAGTCCAGAACCTCCCATTCGGCCTTCGCGGCTGCGTTGTACGCCGCATCCGACGGAAATCCGTCCCGGAAGGCGCGAAACTGCGGGCGGTGGACGCCTTTGACCCAGGCGGCGTCCGCAATGATGTGCAAATAGCAGCCAAGGAAAAAAGAATACGCCCGGTTGTCCGAGGTGTCCGCAAAATTCTCACGGGCGAAGCGCGCGTAGTCCCTGTCGCCCGAATGTCCGTAGTGGGTTGCGGTTTTCGACGGTTCATACCGCCCATCCGGCAGCGCGATTCCGCAGTCCGGCGCAACGGAGCCGAACGCGAAGGCAAGCGGGTCGAGCCACGGCGCGCCGACTGCCTCGGAGACGAGGTCGCCGATCCTCAGGTGCGTCATCCACGTCGCCATGTCAATTCTCCGGCGCGAAGGCGTCGGCCCAAGCCTGCATGTCCGAGATGAGCCGCGCGGTGTGGAAGCCGTCCGCCACCGCGTGGTGCGCCTGCACCGCCAGGGGCAGGTGCGTCCTTTCCCCCTCCTCAGCATATTTCCCGAATGTGAAGATGGGGAGCAGATAGTCGAAGTCGCTTTTCAGGTTCAGGTTCAGGTTAAAACCGGTGAAGGAGAGCCAGGGAACACTCGAGATGTTGACAAAGTTCCTTCCCCCGCCGGGCTTGGCATCGAGTTTGCAGACGTCGCCCCAGCGGGCGAGGTCGGCGAGATACCGCGCGTGAAACGCGCGGAAATCCGGGGTGTATTCCGTCCAGATGCTGGAAAATGTCTGGTCGGCGGCGTGAAAAACCGTGTAGGACGGATCGACGGAATCGTAAGAACCGAGCACCCCGTCCACCACGTCCATCCGGAATTCCCGTCGGGCGTTCACTGCCCGGGCCACCATATAAATGAGCGCCGGATACAGCTTCATTCCCGCCGTCCTTACGCCGCGCAGAAGATTCGTGACGTCCAGCTGCGCGGTGACGGAATAAGTGCAGGGCACATCCCGCGTGTAGTGCTGATAGTATTCCTCCCGCGCCCACCCGGCGCGGTCAATCGCGTGAAAGTTCATCGGCGGCCTCCGAAAACAGGATAAGCCATGTATATCACAACGGGAGGCAAAGGTCAAGCCCGCCCCCGCGTTTTGCGTGGGGGGCGGATATTTCCTCTGCGAAAATGCGCGGAACCGGCCCTTTGGCGGGGACACGGGCGCGGAACCGCACCCTCACCACCCCATCGCTCCAGGACAATTGCATTCCTGCGGCAAATACACTATAATAAACAAAGCAAATTCAAAAATGGGAGAAAGAACCAGATGGACAAACGCTATTCGGTAAACCCCGCGCATTTCAGGCAGATGACGACGGAGGAGACGCGGCGGGAATTCCTGATTGAAAACCTGTTCCGTCCGGGCGAAGTGTCGGTCACTTACAGCCACGTCGACCGCATGGTGGTGCTGGGCGTGCAGCCGACGGAGGAATCCCTTCCCCTGGAGCGCGGCATGGACGTCTGGGCCTCTTTCGGCGTGGAGCACTTCCTCGACCGGCGGGAACTGGGCATTTTCAACATCGGCGGCCGCGGAGCGGTCTTTGCGGACAGGGCCGCGTACCCCATGGAAGCGGGAGACTGTCTGTACCTGCCCATGGGCGCGAAGGGTGTGTCCTTCGCCTCCCGGAAAGCGGACAATCCCGCGAAATTCTACATGGTTTCCGCACCCGCCCACGCGCGGCATGAGGCAAGGCTCCTCAAAATCGAGGATGCGGCAAAGCGGGAGCTGGGCTCCGTGGAGACCTGCAACAAACGCGTCATCAACCAGTTCATCCATCCGTCGGTTCTGAAGACCTGCCAGCTTTCCATGGGCCTGACGGAGCTTTCCCCCGGCTGCGTGTGGAACACCATGCCGCCCCACACCCACGAGCGGCGCATGGAGGTCTACTTTTATTACGGCCTGCCGGAGGATCAGGCGGTGTTCCACATGATGGGTGTGCCGGACGAGACGCGCCACATCGTCGTGAAAAACCAGCAGGCGGTCATCAGCCCGTCGTGGTCCATCCACGCGGGGGCGGGCACGTGCGCGTATTCGTTTATCTGGGCCATGGGCGGCGAGAACCAGGCGTTCGACGACATGGACAACCTGAACATCTGCGATCTGAGGTGACTGAAATGAGCGGACTTTTTTCACTGGAGGGCAAGGTCGCCTGGGTCACCGGCGCGTGCTACGGCATCGGCATGGGCCTTGCAAAGGCACTGGCGGACGCGGGCGCGAAGATCGCCGTCAACGCCCGGCGCGCCGAACACGTGGAGGCGGCGCTGGCGGAATACCGTGAATGCGGCATCACCGCCTTCGGCCGCGTCTGCGATGTAACGGATGAAGCCGCGGTGGCGGAATTCGTCGGGAACGCGACGGCGGCGCTGGGGCCCATCGACATCCTCGTCAACAACGCGGGAATGATCCTGCGCGTCCCCGCGACGGAGATGGCGGTTTCGGACTTCCGAAAGGTGGTGGACGTCGACCTCGTCGGCCCCTTCATCTGCGCCCGGGCGGTACTGCCCGGCATGGTGGCCCGGGGACACGGCAAGATCATCAACATTTGCTCACTTTTAAGCGAGCTCGGGCGCGAGACGGTCTCGGCCTACGCAGCCGCAAAGGGCGGATTGAAGCTTCTGACGCGGTCCTTGTGCGCCGAGTACGCGGACCGGAATATCCAGGTAAACGGCATCGGCCCCGGTTACATCGCCACGCCCCAGACCGCGCCCCTGCGCGAAGCGGGCAATCCCATGGGCGCGTTCATCGTCAGCCGCACCCCCGCCGCGCGCTGGGGCACCCCCGAGGATCTGGCGGGACCGGCTGTATTTCTCGCCTCCGAAGCATCCGATTTCGTCAACGGCCAGATTCTCTATGTGGACGGGGGCCTCCTCGCCACAATCGGCAGGCCCCAGGCAAGCGATGATTAAAGAACGCGTGCGATGGCGAGGTATTTTCGTCAGGTTGTGCTTGTAGAATTCGCCGGCGTAGCAGCGCTGCGTCAAGGATTCCGCGGGCGCGAGAGGACGGACGTTCAGCCGTCAGCGTGTGCGGGATTTATTCATCGCTTACCTGAGCATAACGGGAGGACATCATGCGGAAATTCCTTTGCGCGGTCATTGCCGCCGCGCTTTTGTGCGCGGGCGCGCTGGCGGAATCGGGCGAATTCCGGGCCGGGACGGACGCGGCGAAGCTGGGCGAAAGCCTCTTTTTTGCGGTGGACGAGGGCGCGACGGGCGCGCTGGTGCGCGTGGAGGAAGGTCCCATGCTGGCCGCGCGCGCCGAGGGGATCGCCTCTTTGCTCGTGTTTGACGGCGACCTCTACTATCTCGCGGAGACGGACGGCGCGTGGTCGCTCATGCGGCGCGGGGAGACAACCGCGCCCGAGACGGTCTACGCCTTCGACGCGGGGACGGACGTGCGCGCCCTTTCGACATACGGTTCGGAGCTTTTTCTGCTCGTGGACGACAGGCTGCACATCGTCTATCCCCGGCAGTCGCTCTGCCTCCGGCTCGCCGGCGCGCGGATGCGCGAATACACGGTGGACGGCGAGTACGCCTACTTCATTTCCGCCGCGGACGTCGTCGATTACGAGCTTCCCACCGAAACGGGGACGGCCTCGGCGGAAGCGGGCTGCCTCTACAAGCTCAATCTTTCCACGGGCAACACGTCCCTGGTCATGAAAGCCGGCGTCGAGGACCTGACCATGCGCGGCGGAAAGCTCTATTTCCACAATCTTGCCGACGCCTATCTGCAGGGAAATGAAAAAGTGGCGGGAAAGCTCTATTCCCTCGACATCGCCACGGAAACGCTGACCCGGGAACTCGAGGACTACGATTGGGCGTATTGCGCCTCACAGGACGGCATCCTGGTCTACCGGCAGGGCGGCGTGCGCCTCGTCGCGTCCGACGGAAGCGAACAGGCTGTCTGCGAGACAGGGACACGCGCCGCGGTTTCTTTCGCGGACGGGTTTGTGTTCGTGTACGACCCCGACCGGACGGCGTTTTCCGTCTATTCAGTCCCCGTGCCCTAAACGTCCGCGCGGGGCGCATTTTCGCGGTGTTCCTTCCATATAATTGTGCCGGGCGCGGACACGCGGTCATTTGGGCCCATGCTTTTCGGTTGAGATATGGTAGAATATGGTCAATCCGGAGGATCAAATCAGTCGTTCGGGAGGCGTGACGGTATGGAAAGGAAAGTGACACCCTGTTTCGCATGCAAGCACATGTACGCCGACGTGAACCTCGAACCATGCAAAAGCTGCAGACACGCGGCCGAGAAGGCGCGCGCCCTGCGCGTGGAAAAGCAGCCTATTTGCGACCCGGCGCCGCCAAAAATTCAATCTCAGCCACTTTCATGGGAGAAATAATTGCAGAATTGCAGAAAAAACCATTGACCGGACCGAAAAAATACAATATAATACACCCTATACAAAGGGGTATATGCATCCGGATTGGTACATATGCCCTTTTTTGCCATATCCCGTGCGGCGCCGCAAGGCGCGCCGGGCAAGGAAGAGGAGGATATAATTATGACTGCCAAGAGGTTCGTATCCATTCTGCTGTCCGTCATGATGCTCGCGACCTGCGCGTCGTTCGCGTCTGCCGAAGGTGACCAGACCCTCGCGGGCCAGACCATCATCATCGGCGACATCGCGCCCATGACCGGCGCGCTCGCGGCCTACGGCACCGCCGTCGACAATGCCATCCGTCTCGCCGCGGACGAAATCAACGCGTCCGGCGGAATCCTCGGCGCCACCGTCGAGATCTCCACCAAGGACGACCAGTTCACCCCCGCCGAGGCCGTATCCGGCTTCAACGCCCTGCTGAGCGAAGGCGCCACCGCCATCATCGGCTCCGTCGCCTCCTCCGTCACCAGCGCCATCACCGGCCTTGCCAATGACGAGGGCATCGTCCTCATCACCGCGTGCTCCACGGCCGACTCCATCACCACCGAGGACGATTACGTCTTCCGTTCCTGCTTCAAGGATTCCTTCCAGGGCGAAATGGTCGCCGCCTACGCAGCCTCTCAGGGCTGGACCAAGGCCGCGATCCTGTACGCAACCGGCGACGCCTACTCCTCGGGCCTGCGCGACGCGTTCGTGAACGCCGCCGCCACCTACGGCATCGAAGTGGTCATCGAGCAGTCCACCTCCGACACCAGCGCGGTGGATTTCTCCTCCCAGATGGCGACCATCGCTTCCTCCGGCGCGGAAGTGCTCTTTGCGCCCTACTACTATGACACGGTCGGCCCGATGATCATCCCGCAGGCGCGCGAAGCCGGCTTCACCGGCGCGATCATGGGCGCGGACGGCTTCGACGGCACCCAGGACTACACCGCCGGCGACCTTTCCGCCTACGAGAACGTGTTCTTCACCAACCACTACTCCCCCGACGATCCTTCCGAGCAGGTTCAGAACTTCGTCGCCGCCTACACCGAAGCCTACGGCTCCGAGTCCCTGAACGCGCTGGCGGCGCTGGCGTACGACGCCACGTACATGCTCAAGCAGGCCATCGAGACCGCGGGCTCCACCGATCACGACGCCATCCGCGCCGCCATGGTGGGCATGCACTACGTGGGCGTCACCGGCGACATGACCCTCGACGAGACGGGCACCCCCGCCAAGTCCGTGGCCATCATGACCTTCGCGGTGGAGGACGGCAAGCTGGTTCAGAAGTTCGTCACCTCCCAGCAGTAAGGACATGCCGCTTCGCGGCGCAAAAGGAGACAATGACGCGCGGGAGTGCCGTTTCCGGTGCTTCCGCGCGAAAAAATCCAATGTGAGCGGAGGGCGCGGACATCCGCCCCTCCTTCATCAAGAAGGGCTTGGTCTAGGATGACGGATTTTATCCAGCAGATCATCATCGGCCTGAGGATCGGCAGCATCTACGCGCTGGTCGCGCTTGGGTACACGATGGTATACGGCATCATCCGCCTCATCAATTTCGCGCACGGCGATTTCATCATGGTGGGCGGTTATACGCTGTATTTTACGGTGCCGATTCTGATCCACAACATGGGGCTCCCCGCGTGGATCGGCGTTTTCATCGCCATCGCGGCGTGCGTCGCCGTGGGCGTGACGGTGGAACTGGTCGCTTACCGCCCCGTGCGCAGGAAGGGGACCGGCATGTCGGCGCTCATCACCGCCATCGCCATGAGCCTGCTGCTTGAAAACCTCGCCCAGGCGATTCCGGCCATGGGGCCGAATCCGCGGGTCATCTCGGATGCCATCTTCAACAAGGAAACCATCAACTTCCTCGGCATCTCGACGAACCAGACCGCGATTTTCACCATCGTCATCGCGGCGGTTGTCATGGCGGGGCTTCAAATCTTCATCCAGAAGACGCGGCTGGGGCGCGCCATGCGCGCGGTTTCCGAGAACAAGGCGGCCTCGACCCTCATGGGCATCAACGTCAACCGCACAATCGTCATCACCTTCGCCATCGGCTCGGCCCTCGCGGCGGTTGCCGCGCTCATGTACTGCGCACAGTACAACAAGGTCACCACGACCATGGGCGCGATGCTGGGCCTCAAGGCCTTTGTCGCGGCGGTGCTGGGCGGAATCGGGCTCATCCCGGGCGCGATGCTGGGCGGAATCGTGATCGGCCTGGTGGAGGCGCTGGTGACGGCCTATGTGAGTTCCTCGCTGGCCAACGCCATCGTGTTCCTCATTTTGATCGTGGTTCTTCTCGCGAAGCCCGCGGGTATCTTGGGCAGGAATGTGGGTGAAAAAGTATGACCGGGCTTCGGAAGAAAAAGACACTCGGCTCCCTCATCAACTTTGGGGTCATCGTCCTCCTGCTGGGCGTCATATACATTCTCAGCCGGACCATGGACGACAACGCTTACCGGCGCACACTGGTTCCCATCATCTGGCAGATGAGCATCTTTGTGCTCCTCGGAACGAGTCTCAACCTGACGCTTGGGTATCTGGGCCAGCTGACCCTCGGGCACATGGGCTTTGCGGGCATCGGCGCGTACACCGCGGCGCTGACCTCCCTGGCGCTTCAGCGCGCGGGGATGTTCACCGCCAAGACCGCCGCCCCGGCGCATCTCATTCTGGTGGTTCTGGGCTGCTGCCTTCTGGGCGCGCTCTTCGCGGGCCTCATCGGGCTGGTGGTCGGCATCCCCGCGCTCAGACTGCGCGGCGACTACCTGGCCATCGTGACTTTGGGCTTCGGCCTCATCGTCGTCAACGTCATCGAGAACCTTCCCTTCGCGGGCGGCAACGGGCTCTCCGAAGGCATGGCGAGCTCCTCGCTCTACAAAAACGGGCTCGGACTTTCCTCCGCCCTGCAGGCGCAATACGTGTATCTGGTGATCGCCATCACAATTGTGTGCATCGCCGTCATGACCATGTTTATCAACTCCAAGTACGGCCGGGCGATCAAGGCCATCCGGGAGGATGAAATCGCCGCGGCTGCCTCGGGGGTTCATACCACATATTACAAGATTCTGACCTTCGCCATCTCCGCGTTCTTCGCGGGGCTCGCGGGCGGGCTGTACGCCACGTGCTTCTCCGCGCTCTCGACCTCGAGCTTCACGTTCGCCTCGTCCTCCATCTGGAACTCGACCTTCATTGTGGTGCTGGTGGTTCTGGGCGGAATGGGCTCCATTACGGGCTCGGTGATCTCCGCGGTGGCCATGTACATGCTCAACTACGAGATCAAAAACGGCGCCTGGGTAAACAGCATGCCCGGGTTTGTCCAGAACCTCTTCAACTTCCCGATGCTCATCTACGCGCTGGTGCTCATGATCGTGATCCTGTTCCGCCCGCGCGGGCTTCTGGGCACATACGAGTTCTCTCTCTCGAACCTTCTGTTCGTGAAAAAGAAGCGGACGCTGAAGGGAGGCGCGGCGGAATGAGCGAAAAGCCGGTCATTTTAAAGACGGAGCGCCTGGGCATCACCTTCGGCGGACTCAAGGCCGTGGACGATTTCAACATCGAGATCCACGAGGGCGAACTGGTGGGACTCATCGGCCCCAACGGCGCGGGAAAGACCACGGTCTTCAACCTCCTCACGGGCGTGTATGCCCCCACAGCCGGGGACATCTTCCTCCTGGGCAAGAACATCAACAGCAAAAACACCCACCAGACGGTGGCGGCGGGCATCGCGCGCACGTTCCAGAACATCCGGCTTTTCAAGGCCATGTCGGTTCTGGACAACGTGAAGATCGCCTTTACCAAGGACGTCAAATATAACATGTTCGACGCGCTTCTGCGCACACCGCGCTTCTGGCGCACGGAGGAGGAGCTGACCGAGAAGGCCCTCTCGTGCCTGCGCATCGTGCATTTGGAGAGCAAGGCGGAGTTTACCGCCTCGAGCCTGCCCTACGGCGAGCAGCGCAAGCTCGAAATCGCGCGCGCGCTGGCGACGGACATGCGGCTTTTGCTCCTGGACGAGCCGGCGGCGGGCATGAATCCCACCGAGACGGCGGAGCTTCTCTCGTGCATCAACGAAATCCGCCGGAAGTACAAAATCGCGATCCTTTTGATCGAGCACGACATGAGCCTTGTCATGAAAATCTGCGAGCGCATTCAGGTCATCAACTTTGGCGTGACCATTGCCCACGGATATCCGGACGAGATCGCCAACGACCCGGTGGTCATCGAGGCGTATCTGGGCGAGGAGGCGGACGAAGATGCTGAAAATTGAGAATCTCGTGGTCTCCTACGGCGCGGTGCAGGCGCTGCGCGGCATCTCCATCGACGTCAACGACGGCGAAATCGTTTCCCTCATCGGCGCAAACGGCGCCGGGAAGACCACCACTCTCCACGCCGTGACGGGGCTCATCCCCATCAAGGAAGGGCGCGTCAACTACGACGGGGCGGATTTGCGCAGGATGCCGCCGAGCAACATCGTGACCATCGGCCTTGCCCACGTGCCCGAGGGCCGGCAGGTGTTCACGCGCATGACCGTCGCCGAAAACATGATGATGGGCGCCTATTTCCGCAAGGATCACGCAAAGATTTCTTCCGACCTTGAGCGCGTCTACGAGCACTTTCCGCGCCTCAAGGAGCGCGCGCGCCAGCTGGCAGGCACCCTCTCCGGCGGCGAGCAGCAGATGCTCGCCATGGGCCGCGCCATGATGTCCGCGCCCAAGCTGGTGGTCATGGATGAGCCCTCCATGGGGCTCTCCCCCCTGCTCGTGCGCGAAGTGTTCTCCATCATTCAGTCCATGCACGCGGACGGCATCACCATCCTCCTGGTCGAGCAAAACGCCAAAATGGCCCTCTCCATTGCCGACCGCGCCTATGTCCTCGAAAACGGACGCATCACCATGTCCGGCAACGCGGGCGAGCTGCTCAACGACGCCAAGGTGAGAAAGGCGTACCTGGGGGCGTAGAGGGACGAGGAACGGGGGGGGGGGGGGGGGGGGGGGGGGGGGGGGGGCGGCGGCGGCGGG
>JAEYRW010000087.1 GCA_023435435.1 Bacillota bacterium
CTTGTCCCGCGTCCCAATCCGGAGCACGCGCTTGACCACCCGCGGCAGCGACACCGCCGCGCGCGCGAGCCGATACTCGGCGGATGCCCGGACGCCGCTCAGTTCCTCCTCGCGCGCCACCAGATCCGCCACCGTGCGCGCGTTGCCCGCGAACATTTCGGACGCGAAGCGGGGGAGGTAATCGGCCCCTTCGCCGATGAGCTCGCCCGAAATCGCCGCGCACAGATCCACCACCGGCCGCCGCAGCGCAGGCTCGCCTCCCGCCAGCGCGGCGGTGATGATGGGCGCGAACTCGCCGTTCAGCCGGTCGACGATCAGCCTGTGGAGTTTCCCATAATCCGCCGCCCGGGAGAAGTTCAGCTCGTCCGTCAGCCCCGCGAGCAGACCCCGCACCTTGGCGACCGTCCAATCCACCTTTTTCGGCTCCGCGCGGTACAGGTAGGTGGGCATGGTGAGCGCGTAAAAAGAACCCGCCTCGGAAAGCGCCCGCGCCATGAACGGCGGGTCCTGATAGCGCGGATAGTCCGGAAACCGGATGCCCCGCCCCACGAGCAAATCCCGCCGGTAAACGAAGCGGTGGTAGCCGTAATCGAACTGATAATCCCGGTAGTCAACCATTCCGTCCTCCCGGAAGGAATAGCCCGAAAGCCCGTCCTCGAACGAGGAGGTCAGCTTGCCCCGCTCCCACAGCAGGAATGAACCGCCCGAAGCGGCCGCGCCGCTTGCGTCCGCCGCTGAGGCAAGGGATTCGAGCACGGCGGGAGAGGGGTACTTGTCGTCGGCGTCCATGAACGCGACGTATTTTCCCCGGGCGAGCAGAACGCCGCGGTTGCGCGCCGCGCCGGGTCCGGCGTTCTGCTGCCGCTCGACGCGCAGCTTGTCCTTGTAAAGCGCCAGGATGTTGGGCGTCAGATCGCCGGAGCCGTCGTCCACCACGATGATCTCCTTCTCGCGCAGCGATTGGGAGAGCACCGCGTCCACGCATTCCCCGATGGTCCGCTCGCAGTTGTAGACAGGGATGATCACCGAGACCAGAATGTCCGTCATGTGTGTTTCCTCATGCGGCGCGCCGGGTAGGTGATCGCGCGCCCGATCCGGTAGGATGCCGATTTTTTGATGGCCTGAAGCTCCGCCCGCACAGCGTCGTCCGTTCCCTTTTTTGCGCGCGCGCCGTTGATCATGTGCGCCGCGTAAGTGGAAAAGGGCATTTCGAGGATGCGCCGGGCCTGGCCGATTTCGCCCTTGTTCATGAAGTAGTCATCGGGCAGGTCACCGATGCCCCACGCGGGGAAATAGCTTTCCCGGATGGCGTCGTAGAGCTTTGCGTACGCCTCGCCGAAGATGGAGTTGAGGTTCCAGAGGGTAAAGTGTACGCAGTAGTTGAGATACCCTTTTTCCAGCGCAGGGTAGATGCCCCGGGCCTTCAGGAAATCGCCCAGCCCCGCCAGCGCCGCATGGAAGCAGTCCCAGGAGCGTTCCCGCGTCACGGACAGGGAATCCTCCCCGCGCCGCCTTTGGTGCGCCAGGACCCGGTCGATTGTGACGATTTTTTCTGCCGATGCGAGGGCCGTGAACACGAAATACATGTCGTTGGTGGTGCGCAGCGCCTGGTGGCGCAGTTCGTTTTGCTCGACGAATTCGCGCAGGAACAGTTTGTCCCATCCCCAGCCGACAAACGCGAAGAAAAGCCTGTCGGGCATGTCGCGCCACGAAAACGGCCGCTTCTTCGGCAGATACTCGTCCCGGAGCGCCCACGCGGCGGAGGAAACCACCCCCGTGCGGTCGTCAAACCGGTCGCAGCGGAACACGCCGATCTCGGCGCCCGCCTCCTCGCACGCCGCGTACGAGACCTCAAGCATGTCATTCTCGAATCGGTCGTCCGCGTCCAGAAGGGAAAGATACTTACCCGTGGCGCGGCGGATGCCCTCGTTCCGGGCCACGCCCGCCGTGGCGTTTTTCTGCGTGACCACGGTCATGCGCGCGTCCCCGGCCGCCCGCGCGTTCAGGATTTCGAGGGAAGCGTCCGTGGACCCGTCGTCCACACAGATGAGCTCGATCTCCCGGAGGGTTTGATTCAAAACGCAGTCGAGGGTCTCGTTCAGAAACGCCTGCGCGTTGTAGACGGCCATGACTACGCTGACCTTCGGTGTCATGTGTTCCTCCTCAGCAGGTTTCGGAGCCTGCGCGGCGCGGCGGTGAGCAGCCGTCCCACGCGGTAGGAGGCGGAGTTCTTGACGGCGGAGAGCTCGCTTTCCAGGGCGCGCACGCGCGCCTCGAGAATGAGCTGCGTTCCGTAGGCGGGGTAGGTCTCCGGCGCGTCGATCAGAACCCGCACGCGTGCCGCCTCGTTTTCCGTGTATGCCTTTGCCGTGTCAAGCTGACCCGATTCCTCCGCTTCCCGGAACTCCGCGGAAATCGCCGCCAGAAACGCCGGCCGCGCGGCCTGTGCGATGCGCCGGTAGGTGAACTCGTAGTTGCTCAACAGCTTGAAGTAGTAGGCGTCCCGAAACGTCTCCCACAGCCCCCGCGCCTTCAGAAAATCCTTCACAAAGGCCATTTCCACGCACATGGCGTACACCTTGCCCTTGTCGTAAACAGACGAGCCGGGATTGTCGCGCCGGTTCATGTAATAGGGCTCGCGCATGAACAGAACGCGCCGGGCCTGACACATGGTCTGAAAGAAAAAGCCGTTGTCCTGATACGACGCGCCGGGGGTCTCGTTGTGGCGGATGTCCTTTTCCAGGAGGAACGCGCGCAGATAAATGCCCGACCACGTATTCATGGTAAGCCTGAGCGCGTCGGGCTCCCGCGTGGGGTCGACGACCCTTCCGTACCAGCTCTCGTCCGCGGAGAGCGGAACGCGGGAAAGAACCCTCTCGCCGTCCCGGTCCTCAAAGCGGAAAAAATCCGCCTTGACCACTTCCGCGCCGACGCGTCCCGCCGCGCGGGACAGCGCCCCGTACATCTCGGGCGGCGCGACGTCGTCCGCTTCGAGGATGCCCACATATTCGCCCGTCGCCGCGGCGATGCCCGCGTTCATGGCGCGGCCGTAACCGCCGTTTTTCTGGGTCACCACCCGAACGCGCCCGTCCTTTGCGGCATAGCGGGCGAGAATCGCCGGGGATTCGTCGGTGGAGCCGTCGTCCACCGCCACGATTTCCAGGTCGCGCAGCGTCTGGGCAAGGAGGCTGTCGAGGCACTCCGGCAGATACCGCGCCACGTTGTAGACCGGAACGACCACCGATACGCGCGTCATAGGAGCTCCTTTTTCGCCAGAGCGAGGGACTTGACGATGGTGTTGTCCATGTCAAAATAGCCGTAGCTCCCCAGCCGCCCGCCGAATACCACGCGCGTTTCCGCGTCCGCCAGCGCGCGGTATTGCCGGAAAAGCGCCGTGTTTTTTTCGTCGTTGACGGGGTAATACGGTTCGTCCCCCGGTTTCCACGCCCGGGGATATTCGTATGTGACGTATGTGACCGGCTGCCCGCCGAATTCGAAGTGCTTGTGCTCGATGACGCGGGTGTAGGGCGTCTCGCGGTCGGTGTAGTTCACCACCGCCACACCCTGGAAGTTGTCGGTTTCGAGCCGCTCGGTCCTGAATTCCAGGGAACGGTATTCGAGCATGCCAAACCGGTAACCGTAATATTGGTCGATGGGCCCGGTGAACAGAACCCGTTCCGCCAGCGCGGAAAGCCCTTCCCGGTCATCGAGGTAGTCGATGCCCAGCCTCACCTCCGTGCCCTCCAGCAGCGCGTCGATGAGCACGTTGTACCCGCCCTCTGGCACGCCCTGATAGCGGTCGGTGAAATAATTGTTGTCGTAGGTAAAGCGCACGGGCAGCCGCCGGATGATGAACGCCGGCAGTGCCGCGCAGTCGCGTCCCCACTGCTTTTCCGTGTATCCCTTGATGAGCTTTTCGTACACGTCGCGTCCGACGAGTGAAATGGCCTGTTCCTCGAGGTTCTTCGGCACGCCGGCAACGGCGCTTTTCTGCGACTCGATGATCGCGCGCGCCTCGGCGGGCGTCCGCACGCCCCACAGCCGGGAAAACGTGTTCATGTTGAAGGGCAGGTTGTAAATCTCGCCCTTGTAATTGGCGATGGGGGAGTTGATGAAATTGTTGAACCGGACAAAGCGGTTTGCGTAGGCCCATGCCTCCTCGCTGGAGGTGTGGAAGATGTGCGCGCCGTAGAGCTGGATGTTGATGCCTTCCCGCGCCTCGCAGCGGATGTGCCCCCCCGTATGCGCGTGCTTGTCGATCACCAGACACTTTTTTCCCGCGGCCCGCGCTTCCCGCGCGAACACAGCGCCAAAAAGCCCCGCGCCGACGATCAGATAGTCGTATGCCGCCATAAAGCCTCCTACAAGTGCAGATAATCCGCCCAGAATGCGCGGGACGCCATCGCCTCTGCCGCGGCGCGCCATCGCGCCTCGACGGCCGCCCGTTCGCGCCGGAACCGCCGCTCGAGCTTCGCGTACCGCAGAAGAAGTCCCAGGGCCGCGCGGTTGTCCCGTTTCGCGTAAAAGCCCAGGCCCGTGTCCGCGACGACGTTTACCGCGCCGCGCTTGCCCAGGTGGGCGCGCAGGGGATTAATGTGCGCGTACACCCGCGCCGTCCGCCGCCCGGGGACGAGCGCCCCGCCGAAGGTCAGGAGCGAGATAGCCTTGGTCAGCCGCGTGTCCCGGGCCAGCGCCGACCGCGCCGCGTCCGCCGCGTCCGCCGGAGAAACCGGCGAGAGAGCAACCGCCTCGAGGGAATCGTTGGTGGCCGCCGGGTCGGCCTTCATGAGAAAATCCGGTCCCCGCAGATAATCCTCGATTCCCTTCAAAAGCATCCGCGCGTGGGTGTACCGAAAGCGCATCAAGGTGGAGAAAAACAGCCGCCGGATGAGCCGGATGCCGCCAAATTCCGGAGTGCGCAGCGCGTCTACGATCAGGGCGTTGCGCGCGTGATAATATTCCGTCTTGGAGGAGTGCTTGCGCTCGAAGGCCTCGTGCCACACGCACACGCCGGGCAGCGTCAGAATGCCCTTTCCCAGCCGAAGCCCGTACTCGATGTCGTCCATTCGCACGAACAGCGGCAGCGGCAGCCCCACCCGCCGAATCTCCGCCATGGGCACACACGCGAACCACCACGCCGCGTAGTCGGCCTCGCGCGGCTCCATGTCCCGTTCGACGTCCGCGAACGCCGAAAGGTCGAGACCCGTCGCCAGGGATTCGGAAAGAAGCCCCCGCCAGCGCCCGCCCGCTTCGTGCTGCGCGCACGGCCTGTCCAGCCGCAGCATCGCGCCCGCCACCTGATGGCCGGCGTATTCCGGCCTCATCGCCGCAAGCAGCGCGTACAGCCGCTCGAAGGATTCCGGAAGCATGCGCACGTCGTCGTCCATGAACACAACGTGGGTAAAGCCCCCCGCGTTTTCAATTTCAATCAGCCCCCGCGTGAATCCCCCCGCGCCCCCCGCGTTGGGATTTTGAAACACGCGCGCGCCCGGCTGTGTCCCCAGCGTGCCCGCGTTGTCTGAAACGAACACGCAAAGCCGCGTTCCCAGCGGGGAATCCGGGTTTTCGAGGATGCTCCCGCGCAGCGCCGCGATGTTCCGGCGCACGTATTCCTCGCGCCTGTATGTGCAGACATTTACGGCGATCCGCACGTCCCGCGCGTCCGCGTCCGCCTCGTACGCGCCGCCCAGAAGCCGCGCGCCGCCCGCGATTTCGGGCCAGACGGCTCCCGCGGAACCCGGGAGAAAGGGCAGAACCACCTCGCCGCCCGCCGGCAGGTCGAACGCCGCCTGGGCAAGCGCGCCTTTTCGCGCCATCAACCGCGCGACACCTGTGCCGGAAACGAAAAGCCGCAGCCGAAAATTTGCGCACGTCGTGTAGCGCGTCCACTTTTCGCATGCGAAAACGTTGAAGTATGTATCGTAACGCGCCGCGCCGCCCGGGTCTTTTCCCGCGCACAGGGCGCCCGCGCCGGGCAGCGGGGGATCGAGCACCAGCGATTGTAAGCGCACGCGCCTCACCTCTTGTTTCATTATAGCAACGATCGATTTTTAAGTCAATGTCACGCTCGTGTACGCCGGATTAACTTATCTGTCGTTGACACGCCCGTCGGCGGACGGTATCATGATGTACAAAGGGGCGATGTTATGAATCAGACGGTCGTGATCCTCGATTTCGGCGGGCAGTACAAGGAGCTCATCGCGCGCAGGGTGCGCGAATGCGCGGTCTATTCCGTGATCAAGCACTATACGACGCCCATCGAAGAAATCAGGGCGCTTCACCCCATCGGCATCATTTTCACCGGCGGGCCCATGAGCGCCTACGGACCCGACGCCCCGTCGTATTCGACGGAAATTTTTGAGCTCGGCGTCCCGATTCTGGGCATCTGCTACGGCGCGCAGCTCATCTGCCACCTCCTGGGCGGCGAGGTGGGCGGCTGTGAAAAGAGCGAGTACGGCACCCTCACCGCGAACCTCGAAGGGGCGAGCCACTTGTTCGGCGGCCTCGGCGGCGCGCAAAAGGTGCTCATGAGCCACACGGACCGGGTGATGAAGCTGCCCGAGGGCTTCGGCGCCACCGCCTCCACGGATTTGTGCCCCATCGCGGCCTACGAAAGCGTCGAGAAAAGCATTTACGCCGTTCAGTTCCACCCCGAGGTGGAGAACACCGTCAACGGCCTCAAGATCATGCGCCGGTTCCTCTACGAAATCTGCAAGGCAGACGGCGATTACAACATGGAGGACTACCTCCAGCGCCAGATCGCCCTCGTGCGCGAAAAGGTCGGCGCAAAGCGCGTGCTTCTGGGCCTTTCCGGCGGCGTCGATTCCAGTGTGTGCGCGGCGCTTCTTTCGGAGGCCATCGGTGCGCAGCTGGTGTGCGTGTACATCGACCACGGCTTCATGCGCAAAAACGAAACCAACGAAATCATGAAGGTGTTCGGGCGCCGTCCCATCAAATTTGTGTACGTGGACGCGCGCAAGCGCTTTCTTAAAAAGCTCGAGGGCGTCACGGACCCCGAACAGAAGCGGAAGATCATCGGCGCGGAGTTCGCCCGGACGTTTGAGGACGAGGCCAAAAAGCAGGGGAATCCCGCCTTCCTTGCCCAGGGCACCATCTACCCCGACATCGTGGAATCCGGCGCCAACAAGTCCGCGGTCATCAAGTCCCACCACAACGTGGGCGGCCTGCCCAAGGATTTGAGCTTCGAGGGCGTCGTCGAGCCCCTTTCGGGCCTTTTCAAGGACGAAGTCCGGAAGCTCGGCCTCATGCTCAAGCTCCCCACCAAACTCGTCTACCGCCAGCCGTTCCCCGGCCCGGGCCTGGCCATCCGCGTCATCGGCGAAATCACGGAGGAAAAGCTCGACCTTCTGCGCGAGGCGGATTTCATCGTGCGGGAGGAGATCGGCAATTCCCGCGCCAAGGCCGACCAGTACTTCGCGGTTTTGACCGGCAGCCGCAGCGTGGGCGTCATGGGCGATTTCCGCACCTACGATTACACCGTCGCCGTGCGCGCCGTGCGCACCAACGACTTCATGACCTGCGAATACGCGCGCCTGCCCCACACCCTGCTTTCGAAGATTTCCAGCCGCATCACCAACGAGGTGAAGGGCGTCAACCGTGTGGTGTACGACATCACGGGAAAACCCCCCGCCACCATCGAGTGGGAATGATCCGGCACATCGTCGCCTGGCGCTTCCGGGAAGGCTTCACGCAGGAAGAAAACGCCGCAAACGTCCAAAAGGTGAAGGCGGAACTGGAGGCCCTCGCGTCCGCCATTCCGGGGATCGTCTCCCTGCGCGTGATGACCGACGCGCTTCCCACCGGGAACCGGGACGTGATGCTCGACAGCGTCTTTGAAAGTGCGGCGGCCCTCGCCGCGTATCAGGTTCACCCGGAACATGTGCGCGTCAGCGCGTATGTGGGCACGGTTCTCCGGGATCGCACTTGCTTTGATTGCGCCTGGGAGGATCTTGCGCGCCTGTAAATTCTGTGCTATAATCCGCATAGGTGATAAAAATGTGCATCGGCTGCATCTTCAGGATCAATCGACTGGTCCGCTCCGCGAAAGAGGAAAACGGCGAGACGTTTTGCGGAGCATAATCCGGAGGGACTGTTTCGGCCCTCCGAGGGTCGCCGGCGATAAGCGGAAAAAAGCGCGCACATCACGCGCTTGAGTAAGTGCCGCCATTCGCCGGAAACACCATCTATGCCGCGGGCGTGTTGCCCGCGGTTTTTGTGTGCCCAAAAATCAAAAGGGAGCTGATTTTATGAATTGGGAAATTCGGACGGCGGATACCCCGGCGGCATTTGAAGCCGCCTACACATTCTGCGAGCGCTTCTTCCCCGGTCTGGACGCGGACGCCTACGCGCGGAAGAGATGGATGGAACGCATGGCGAGCGCGCCTGATTTGATGCCTTATGCGGTATCCGGCGGCGCGGTGGCGGGTGTGGTGTTCGGGCGGATGGAGGAAAGCGGGGCGGTTACGGTAGGCCCCGTCGCCGTCGATCAGGCGCTCCAGGGGTGCGGCCTCGGGCGCGCGCTCCTCACCGAGCTCGAGGCCCGCGCCGCGCGGCGGGGTGTCCGCCTGCTCGTGCTGGGCGCGTTGGAAAGCGCCGAGGGCTTCTATTTGAAATGCGATTATTCCCCGTACCTGTTCATCCAGACGAAGCCGCCCCACACCCTCGCGGAGCTGCGGGCGCTGAACCCCGGCTATCCGGAGGCACGGACCTGCGACGACGGCACGGACGTGCGGCTCATGCTCGCCACGGGCCAAATCGACAAGGCGCTCCAGAGGACATATGACGCGGCGTTTCCCGACTGCGCCACACAGACGGTATTCATGAAGGAGTTGCATCCCGATGCGTGACCTGACGAATCTTACAATCGCCGTGGACCTGGCGGGCTGTCCCAACCGCTGCCGCCACTGCTGGATGGGCAGCCCCCGGAACGCAAACATGGACGGAAATACCCTTGCCGAAATCGCCCGGCTGTTCCGCGAAACCGGCGCAATCAAAAACCTCGGCGTGGCAAGCTGGACGCGGGAACCGGACTTTCGGGACGACTACCGGGAACTCTGGGCGCTTGAAAAATCCCTCTCCGACCCGGGCATGGCGCAAAGGTACGAACTCCTCTCCACATGGCGGTTGGCCCGCGACGAAAGCTACGCCCCTTGGGCGGCGGAAAACGGCCCGAAGGCGTGCCAGATCACATTCTTCGGCATGGAGGAAAATACGGATTGGTTTATGGGCAGGAAGGGCGCGTTCCGCGACCAGCTCGCCGCCACGGAAGCTTGCCTCAGGGCTGGAATCGCCCCGCGCTGGCAGCTTTTCCCCACCAAGCGCAGCCTCGGCGAGTTGGATGATTTCCTCCGCCTCATCGAGAAATTGGAGCTGTTTCGCCGCTGCCCCACTTTTGAGGGATTCCTCAACAGCGCCGCCCCCGAGGGAAACGGCTGGGAGATCGAACGCCTGCGGCTGGAGGAAGCCGACCTCCGGCTGATCCCGCAGGCCCTCGCCGACCTCTCCCGCGACGGACTTTCCCTGCTCGGAAGGCCCGAACATATGCTGCTCGAAGAAATGCGCACCAGAACCGACCCGCCCAACGTGAATGCCACCTTCCAGTGCCTCTTCATCGACCCGGACTTCGACGTCTCCCCGAACATCGCGGAGTGCGCCCCTTGGTGGCGTCTGGGCAATTTAAAAACGGACGGCGTCCGTAAAATTCTCGCCGCGTACCAAAACGAAGAAACGCCCGGCATGTGGGCCAACCGGACGATTCCGGTGGGCGAGCTTGCCAAACGCTTCGGAGACCCCGCAAGCGCGCGCCTCTATGACGGCGGTGACCTCGTCAGTCGATTTCTCCATCAATGGGGGAGTGCCCGTTTCAACAATAAAGAACGACGTCCTTAAATAAATCCGGGCGGAAAAACGGTGGAACGCCCGGCAGGCCTGCCGGACGTTCCCAAGTCCCTCGCGTTCCGCGCAAAGGGGATGACGCTACTTTTTTGACTTTCGCCGGACGAACGCCGCTTCCCGCTTCCAAGCGCAGTATTCCGCCCACCGCGCCGAGTCCAGCGTTCCGTCCAAGCGCGCGGCCTTTACCGCGCAACCCGGTTCCGTCTCGTGTCGGCAGTCGGAAAAGCGGCAGCGGGCAATCAGTTCTTCCACGTCCGCGTACGCTTCCGCGATGCCCGCCTCCGCGTCCCAAAGTCCCAGTTCCCGCATGCCCGGAGTGTCGATGACGAACCCGCCCGACGGGAGCCGGAACAGCTGGCGGTGGGTGGTGGTGTGTCTGCCCCTGGCGTCGTCTTCCCGGATGGCGCTGACATCCATGAGCGCCTCTCCAGCCAGGGCGTTGAGCAGCGAGGACTTCCCGACGCCCGACATGCCCAGAAAAACCGCCGTCCTTCCGGGCGCGAGAAGAGCCGCCAAATCCGCCAGTCCGTCCCCGGTCTTCGCGCTCACCGCGCACACGGCGACGTCTCCCGCCGCTTCCCGCATCGCGCGGAGATAGGGCGTCGGGTCGTCGCACAGATCGGTTTTCGTCAGAACCACCACCGGCGTCGCGCCGCTTTCGCGCGCCTTAATCAGATAGCGCAGGACGCGGTTCACGCTGAAATCCCGGTTGAGCGAGGTCAGGATCAGCACGTCGTCGAAGTTCGCGGCCACCACCTGTTCCAGCACGGTCTTTACGTATCCCACCGCGTGGCCGGAAAAATCCGTGCGGGAAAACTTCGTTCGTCGGGGCAAGAGCCGCGCGATCACCGCGTCGCCGCACGCGTTCAATTGAATCAGCACAAAATCCCCCACGGCGGGCAGATCAGCCTGCTCCTTCGCGCCGTGCGCGAAGGAGCCTTTGAGTCTCGCCCAAGTCTCGCCGCGCGCACATAGAACACCGTAGCGCCCGCGCCGCACCTGCGTGACCCGGGCGGGAACCAGGCCCGCCTCCATCGCGGGGCCGGAATCGCCATATTCCTTCAGATCGATCATTCATTCCTCCGCATCCTTGGACATAAAAATGCCGCGGAATAAGCAGCCTCCCGCGAGGCCGCATTCCGCGACTGTGCTTAAGGTTACTCGGGGTGCGGCATGCGCCGCGTATTCGGTTAGAGGCCGGTCACCTTTTCAATCCTGTCTGCCATATCCGGACAACCCCTTTCGCGCATAAAAATCAGTTTCCGTCTATATTATATTCTCGTTTCTTCTTTCTGTCAACGCGTGTCCTGGTTGACAGGAGGAGGCGCAGGGTATATAATACACAAAAACATACGTGTTTAGTGGGAAATATAAATCCACGGACGGGAGGAATCATCATGGCAAGGATTTACAGGACGGCGGATGAACTCATCGGGAAGACGCCTCTTCTTGAGCTGACGCACATCGAACAGGAACTGGGCCTCGAGGCGCGCATTCTCGCGAAGCTTGAATATTTCAACCCGGCGGGGTCGGTTAAGGACAGGATCGCCAGGTCCATGCTGGACGACGCGGAGGCGCGCGGCGTGCTGAAGCCGGATTCGGTCATCATTGAGCCGACGTCCGGCAACACCGGCATCGGCCTCGCGATGGTGGCCACCGCGCGCGGCTACCGCACCATCATCGTCATGCCCGAGACCATGTCCGTCGAGCGCAGGCAGATGATGAAGGCCTACGGCGCGGAATTGGTTTTGACCGAGGGCGCCAAGGGCATGAAGGGCGCCATTGCCAAGGCGGATGAGCTGGCGGCGGAGATTCCGAACAGCTTCATCCCCGGTCAGTTCACCAATCCCGCCAACCCCGCGGTGCACCGCAAAACCACGGGGCCGGAAATCTTCGAGGACACCGACGGCGCGGTGGACATCTTCATCTCAGGCGTGGGGACGGGCGGCACCATCACCGGCGCGGGCGGCTATCTCAAGGAAAAAAAGCCTTCCGTCAGGGTGGTCGCGGTGGAACCCGCATCGTCGGCGGTGCTTTCCGCCGGCACGCCCGGCCCGCACAAGATTCAGGGCATCGGCGCGGGCTTCGTGCCGGACGTGCTCGACACCAAGGTTTATGACGAGGTGATCGCCGTCAAGGACGAAGATGCCTTCGCCACGGGCCGCGACCTCGGTCGCAAGGAAGGCGTGCTGGTGGGCATCTCCTCCGGCGCGGCTGTGTGGGCGGCCATCGAACTGGCCAAGCGCCCCGAAAACGAGGGAAAGACCATCGTCGTGATCCTCCCCGATACCGGGAGCCGGTACCTGTCGACCCCCATGTTCCAGGAATAGTTAGCGCGGTACCGCGCAAATCCTGCGCTGCGTTTCAGGCTTCTCGCGCTTGCGGAATTCTTGGCGCAACGCGATTGCGTCGGCGAATTCCGCGAGCATAATCTGACGGAAATTCATCTCGTCGGCGCATGCATGCGCTGCGCGGGACCGCCTGAAAAAAAGAACGTCCCGATTCGTGCGGGGCGTTTCTTTTGTGCTATAATGGCAATGTGTGAGGTGTAAATATGATTGCGGAAAGATTAAAGCCGGGGGATGCCATCGGCCTCGTCGCGCCCAGCCACGTGGCGACGCGGGAGCACTACGCGCCCATCCTCGCGGGGCTTGAAAGCGCGGGCTACCGGGTCAAAACAGGCGAAAATCTCTACAAGGCCACCTACGGCTACGCGGCGACCCCGGAAGAACGCGCGGCCGATTTTTCCCAAATGGCGGCGGACCCGGACGTGCGGCTGGTCTTTTTCGGCGGCGGCGAGGGCGGAAACGAAATCCTTCCGCTCATCGATTACGGCCTCATCGCCCAAAATCCAAAGCTTTATTTGAGCTACAGCGACGGCACGGACATTCTGCTCGCGATCCATGAAAAAACCGGCCTTCAGACCTATTACGGCCAGACGCCGGGCCTGTTTGCGGACATTTCGGATTACGATGCCTCCCAGTTCCGCAGGCACATGATTGCGGGCAATGTCTCCCGGCAGGTCGGGAACAGCCCGTGGCGCGGGGTCTGTCCCGGCCGCGCGGAAGGTACGCTCGTCGGCGGGTACCTCGGCAACTTCGCTTATCTGCTCGGGACGCGCTTCTTCTCATGGAACGAAAAGGAGCGGTACGTGCTGTTCCTCGAGGATCACGAGGTGTTCTCGTCCATGGATCGCCTGAGCGCGCTCCTCGCGCGCGTCGAGCAGAGCCCCTTCATGCCGTGTGCGGCGGGCCTTCTGTTCGGCCACTATTCGGAAAATGAACCGCCTGAATTGTGTGAGCGGCTCGCGCGGCTGGGGGAAAAATGGCACATTCCCGTCGCGCATTGCGACGACTTCGGCCACGGAAAAAACCACGCGATCTTTCCCATCGGCGCCCGCGCCACGCTGGACGCCGCGGAAGGGCTTTCTTACCTTGCGTGACATCGTCGTTGTTCCCTACGATCCCGCCTGGGCTGCGGAATTCGAGCGCATCCGCGCCTTCGTCGCCCCCGCCCTCGCGAGGCTCGTTCTCCGGGTGGAGCACGTGGGCAGTACGTCGGTGCCGGGGCTGTGGGCCAAGCCCATCCTCGACATCGACGTTGTCCTTCCCTCCATGGCCGACCTCCCGGAAGCCGTCCGGCGGCTTGCCGCGCTCGGCTACCGCCACAAGGGCGACCTGGGCATCCCCACCCGGGAGTCCTTCGCCTACGAAGGCGGAATGGACTTCATGCCCCAGCACTTCTACGTCTGCCCGGCGGATTCTCCGGAGTTCAAGCGCCACCTGACCCTTCGGGACTACCTGCGCACCCATCGGGACGCCCGGGACGAATACGGCTGCGTCAAGCGCGAAGGCGCGCGTCTGCACCCCCACGACATTGACGCCTATATCGACCACAAGGGCCCGTTCATCCAGAAAATCTACGGGTTGTGCGGCCTCTAAAATTCCTCCACCACGTCTTGCCCGCCAAAGCTCGACAGCACCGCCCGCGCGTCCTTCAGATACCACACCTCGGTGTTCCCGTCGCCCGCCCGGTAGCGGTTTTTGAGGGACGGATACGCCTCCAGCATGCTTTCCTGCGCCTCGATCCGCCCGTCGTCCACCGCCGTGCCCGAGAGTCTGAGCCAGCTGCCGCCCTTGCAGGCGCAGATTTCCACCTTCGGGTTTTCGTGCATCTGCTTCGAAACGTCCTTCCCCTTGCCCGTCTGGATGTAGAGCTTTCCCTCGAAGATGTGGCAGGTGCCAAACGGCCGGACGCGCGGCGCGTCCCCGTCCACCGTCGCGAGAAAGTATGTGCCGCACTCCTTCAGAAACGCGTAAGTCTTTTCCATTCAAATCGCCTCCCTGCGAAAGATTGTAGCACATCCTTGGCGAAAATGGTAGCGTCGTGGTAAAATGGCGGGGAGGTGATTGGGATGGAATATCCGGAAATCGCGCGCGGCGCCACCGCGGCGGTCTACGACAGGAGCGACGGCAAGGTGCTCAAGCTCTTCAACGAGGGCTATTGGCCGAGTGCCGCCCTTCGGGAATACAATTACGCGAAAATCGTCAACGAAAAGGGCATCCCCTCGGCGCGGGCGTATGAATTCGTGGAGCCCGAAGGCCGCGTGGGCATCGTCTACGAAAAGGTGGAGGGCCCGAGTCTACTGGAGGCATTCCTCTCCGACGGGGACATCCCCCGGCTCGTCGCGGACTTCGCGGCGCTGCACAAAAAGTTTCACGCCGCACGCGCGCCGGAGCTGCGCTCCCTCAAGGCGGCGTGGCACGAAAGCGCCGTCCGCGGCGGAATGGAGCGTTTTTTGCCCCTTGTCGACGCCCTTCCGGACGGCGACCAGATTTGCCACGGCGATTTTCACCCCTCGAATGTGATTCTTTCGCCCGCCGGAATGGTGGCCATCGATTTTATGAACGTGACCCGGGGCGACCCCGTGCTGGACGTGGCGCGCACCGTCTATCTGATGGAGAAAACGCCCTCGGACGACGCGCCCATGGAGTTGCGGCGCGCGATCACGGACGCGTATCTCGATTGCATGGGCGTCACCCGCGGGGAAATTGAGCCCGTCATGGTGGCGCTGATGGCGGCGCGTGTGTCCGAGGTCAAAAGGAACGTCGAGGGTGAAATGCTCGTCGAAGAACTTTCAAAGGTGCGATTCGTTTGAAGATTTGTCACATCGTGGGCGCGGGGGAGATGGGCGGCGCGCGGGTCGCGGCGCGGGAAGGCGACCTCGTCGTCGCGGCGGACGCGGGCTACGCGGCGCTGGTCCGCCAGGGCGTGAAGCCGGACCTCGTGGTGGGCGACTTCGACTCCCTCGGGGAAGTCCCCGCCGGGGAGACCATCGTCCGCCATCCCGTCATGAAGGACGACACGGATACCTTGCTCGCCGTCAGGCTGGGGCTCGAGCGCGGCTATCGCGATTTCCGGCTCTACGGCGCGCTGGGCGGGCGGCTCGACCACACCCTCGCCAACATCCAGACCCTTCAGTACCTCGCCGCGCGGAACGCGCGGGGGGTGATCGTGGGGGATGTCTGTCTCGCCGTTGTGCGAAACGGCGCGCTGCGCTTCCGCGCGGATGCCCGGGGTACGGTTTCTGTGTTCTGTCTGGGCGCGCCCGCGCGGGGCGTCTTCCTGGAGGGCCTCCTCTATCCGCTCACCGATTACACCATGACGCCGGATTTCCCCATCGGCGTGAGCAACGAGTTTACCGGTGCGCCGTCCAGCGTGCGCGTGGGGGACGGCTGCCTCGTGGCGGTGTTCGGCGCCCTCGATTTTCTGGAAGACTGACGCGCGACCCTGTCCGTAAAACCGGCGCATCCGCCGCGCATGCGACGATGCGCCATATTGCGCGTCAATCCGCGCGGGGCCGGATTTCCATGTTCCCCAATGCCCCCCTTTGCCGTTTGGTCCGCGCGTGGGCCTGTCCGGCGCGTCTGCGCCGAAACGCGTACTCCGTCCATGACAGAAGATGTGGAATTCGACGAGAACATTTTGGCCCTGGCGCGAAGCCGGCGCGCGCGTAGCAGTCAGGGGCGGACTTTCCGGCTACGTCAAGCGGAGCGCGACAAAGCCAGGGGCGAAAGGAACCGTCGAAAACGCGGTTCTGTCGTGGATGGAGTACGGGAGCAATCCACAGAAATACAAAGCCCCCCGCGCGTCTTTTTGCCCAAGAGGCGGGCTGTTCAAAACTTTGTATTGAGCGCCCGGTCGCTTCGCGGTCCGCGAAGCGGTTCCTACGGGACTTTATTTGACGCATTTCATGCGACAAATTCATCGGTGCAACTTTGACTGCCACAGGCAAGCAAACCTTCGGCGCCGCTGCCGGCCCGCGTAGCGTTGCTGCGTCTGCGCCCCGGCTCCTTGCCTTGGGCGAAGATCCATCGCGGGGCATTCTCGCGTTATTTCTGCGTCTTGCTCTAATCCTTCTCCGTCCCAAACAGGCGGTTGACCAGTTCCTCGATGTACCTGTCGCGCGCGGCGGGTTTTTTCATGTCCGCGCCCCGGAATCCGTCCCACAGATTTGCGTGAAGTCCAATCCCCAGCACCGCCGCGGAGACCGCCTGAATCAGCCGGTCGCGCAGGGCGTCGCCGGGCGTTGCGCCCCTGGAAACCATATCGTCGTACATCCGGTCCAGGAAGCGCGCGAAAAACATGTGGGTCGGCGCGGAGCGCTCGTCCCGGGCGTCCAGAAGCGTCAGAAAATGGGCGCGGGTGATGCCGGGATATGCCTGCGCCCCGGCGGTCAGGTGGGAAAGGATGTGCACCATGCGGGCGCGCGCCCCCGCCCCCGCGCTTTCCGCGAAGTCCGACCAGTCGAACGCGTTTTCCAGCGTCTTTTCATAGACGCGCTCCATGAGCTGTGCCTTTGCGCGAAAATAGTAGTTGATGGCGGCCGCGTTGACGCCCGCCTCCCGCGCGATCTCCCGCACGGTCGCGTTGGCCTCGCCGAGTCTCTCCACACAGGCGATGGCCGCCTCGATGATTTTCTGTTCCGTGTCCGTCTGAATTGACATGCTCAGCCCGCCTCACTCGTTTTCGTCTAGGATACCATATTCCCGGATTCCCGTAAACCGCAAAGACGCTTCCCACAAGGCCCGCGCGTCCTCCCTGCCCAGCGCGCGCGGATTTGGATCCTTGGGCGCCTTGTCCTTCCAGTATCCGCCCCGCCACATCGCCATGCCGGGGTCGAGGGCGAGAAAGGCGATGGCGTCCGCGGGCACGGACGGATCGACGCCGTGCTTCATTCGCCGCCTCCACACAAATTTCTCGATGCCGCTCGTGCCCTTGAGCCCAATTTCCGTGCGCACCAGCCCCGGGTCCATCGCGAAGGACCTCAGCGCGGAAAAACGCCGATCGAGCTCCGCCGCGAACAGTACATTGCACAGCTTTACGCGCTTGTATTGGGACAGACAGCGGTAATGCCGCCGCATCTGTAAATCCGAAAAGTCCAGGCGCGTGTGATAATGGGAGCCGGAACTGACGATCACCATCCGCGCACCCTCCGATTTCGCGAGATGTCCCATCAGCTCGTGGGTCAGTAGAAACGGCGCGAGATGATTTACCGCGAATTGAAGCTCGATGCCGTCCTCCGTGGCCATGAAATAGCTGGAGACGCAGCCCGCCGCGTGGACGAGGATGTCCACCCGGGGAAGCGCCTCCCGCAGTGCCCGCCCGAGTCCGCGAATTTGTGCCTGCGACGAAAGATCACACGGATCGTACCGCACCTCCGCCCCTGGAACCGCCGCGCGCAAGAAGCTTTCCGCCGCTTCACACTTCGCCGCATCCCGCCCAACGCCCAACACGCGCGCGCCCTGTTCCGCCAGTGCCTGGACTGTCGCCAGCCCAATTCCCGAGGTCGCCCCCGTCACCACCGCGATTTTCTCCATTCCGATCCCTCCGTTTCCACGCAGAGTATAGCACCTTCGGGACGACGAGTCAAACAAATGTTTAAAACAAATGTTTGATTTTTAAACCGCGATGCGCTATACTTGTGCGAAAGGAGGCGCCTATGAAAAAGTACGTATATGTTTCCGGCGCGACCGGAGGATTCGGAAAGGCAATGGCGGTGGAGTGCGCCCTGCGGGGCTGGAACCTTGTGCTGACGGACATGAGCGGGGAAAGGTTGGAGGTTCTCGCCCGGGCGCTCCGAAGCGCCTATGGCGTCGAGGTTCTTTGCTTCCCGTGCGACCTTTCGGACACGGCGTCCCGCACGGCGCTCATCAGCACGCTCGCGGCGTCGGGCATCCGGCTGTCCATGGCGGTCAACGTGGCGGGGGTGGATTACGAAGGCCAATTTCTCGCCCGAACGCGGGAGGAGATTCTCACAATCCTCAACGTCAATGTGGTTTCGACGGTGGACATGATGCATTCCCTCGTCGCCCTGCGCGCGGAAGACGGGCACTTTCGGATCGTGAATGTCGCGAGCCTTGCGGGGATGTTTCCAATGCCCGTGAAGGCCACTTACGCGGCAACCAAGCGCCTGCTCATCAGCATGTCGCTCGCGCTGCGCGAGGAGTTTCGGGAAATCGGCGCGACGGTGACGGCGCTGTGTCCCGCGGGCATGGCGACCAACGCTCTTCTCGTGAAAAGCATCGACGCCCAGGGTCTCGCGGGTCGGCTCACAACGCTGCAAGTGGGCAAAATCGCCCGGCGCACTGTGGATTTGGCGCGCAAGGGCCGGGCGGTCTACATTCCCGGCGCGCTCAACCGGGTTCTTGGCGCGGCGGGACGGCTTCTGCCGGAGACTTTCGTCGCCCGGCTCATCCATCGCCGCTGGGAAAAGACCAACCGCCGGTTCACGGCCGCGCAGGAAGGTCCCGCGTGATCCCGTCGAGATACGCCTCGATGTCCGGCGGAAAGGTTCCCGCGACGACCTCGTCCGTCAGTCTGCGCACGGCGTACTCCTCGAACGCGTTCAGCTTCCCGGCCCGGTCGTAGGAGGGGTCGATGCCGGGATACGCCCCATGGCCTTCCACCGTCCCCCGCCGCGCCTCCATCAAAGGATGCACGACGTGATGCAGAAATTCATGCGCGACGCTCTTTATCTCGAACGCGCCGGACGTGAAGATAAGCGTCTCCCCGACCAGATGGTAATCGGCGGAATACGCGCACTTGATGGGATTCAGAACGACGGAAATCGTCCTGACGGGCGACGCGCAGCCCCGCGCGCAGGCATCCAGAATCCCGGAAAGCCTCCGAAGCGCGCCCGCGAAGCGCGCGTTCTGCCCCGCGATCCACCCGCGCTCCCATTCCCAATAATCCCGGAAATCCTCCCGTGCGAGCACGCGCCCGAGCGCCCCGGGGAAATCCTTCACCCAATCCCAGAAAGCCTCGTCCCGCTCTTCGTCGGACAAATTGCCCGCGGACATGATGTCCGCCCGGTAGCCGTCAAAATCCCCAAAGCGCGTCCCGCCCGCGTCCAGGAAAAACGTCGCGGCCTCTAGGGCGGCGGCGCGGGGCCAGTAGGGATATACCTCGCACGTCCTCCCGCGGACGCCGCGAAAAAACGGAATGCCGAAATCGTCCCGCCCGCGGAATTCCCCGATCCGCACAGCGAGCCCGGCTTCCCTCCCGAGCGCGTAAAAATCGTATCCGCACTTGAGCAGCGCAAAGTAGATCGCGGAAATTTCCGCACGTCCGGCGATTGAAATCCGTCCCTCCAAGGCCATCCCCCCTTTCGCCCATTATCCCACATCCCCCGCGATCCCGCAAGCCCACGAAAAAGGGCTCCGGATTTCTCCGGAGCCCCTCGCGCCTTTTGTTATTCGTCCTGCAGGGCATCGTAGCCCTCTTCGCCGGTTCTGACCTTGACGACGTTCTCGACATCCGAGACGAAGATCTTGCCGTCGCCGATGTGGCCGGTGTACAGAACGCGCCGCGCGGTTTCGATGACCGTCTTGACGGGCACCTTGCTCACGACCACGTCCACCTTGTACTTGGGCAGCAGCGTCATGCCCACCGGAACGCCGCGGTAGTACTCGGGCGCGCCCTTCTGGATGCCGCAGCCGAGGACGGAGGTCACGGTGATGCCGGTGATGCCGATGGCGTTGAGGGCGTTTTTCAGCTCCTCGAAGCGGCCCTGGTTGATGACGATGGAAACCTTGGTGAGCTTGGAACTCTTGCCGGACGGATTGGCCTTCGGCAGCTCGACGGAGATGTCAGGCGCGGAGGACGCCGCCAGGTGGTGCGCGGGCATGAAGTCCGCATAGGAGGAGGAGATGCCGTGCTCATGGGTGTCAAGGCCGGTCACCTCGACCTCGGGCTCGACGCGCAGGCCCACGGTCTTTTTGATGACGAAGAACACGATGGAGATGGTCACGACCACCCACGCCGCCACGGACACGACGCCCAGCAGCTGCACGCCGAAGATGTGGAAACCGCCGCCCAGCAGCAGACCCTTTGTGCCGCCGGTGCCCACGCCGTTGGAGAGCAGGCCGACCATGAGGGTGCCCAGCGCGCCGCAGACGCCATGCACGCCCACCGCGCCCACCGGGTCGTCAACCTTGAGCTTCTTGTCGATGAACTCGATGCCGAACACCACCGCGAAGGCCGCGACGATGCCGATGATGGCGGCGGAGGTGGGGGAGACGGTGTCGCAGGGAGCGGTAATGGCCACAAGGCCCGCGAGGGAGCCGTTGAGGGTCATGGAGACATCGGGCTTTCCGTACTTGATCCATGTAATGATCATGGTGGCGACCGTCGCGCACGCCGCCGCGAGGTTGGTGGTGACGAAGATGTCCGCCGCCGAGACCTCCGCGCCGCCGGAGGCGGAGACGGTGGAACCGCCGTTGAACCCGAACCAGCCGAACCAGAGGATGAACACGCCAAGCGCGCCCAAGGTCAGGCTGTGGCCGGGAATGGCGTTGGGAGAGCCGTCCTTGTTGTACTTGCCGATGCGGGGCCCGAGCATCGCGGCGCCCACGAACGCGGCCACGCCGCCCACCATGTGAACCACCGTGGAGCCCGCGAAGTCATGGAAGCCCATCTCGGCCAGCCAGCCGCCGCCCCAGATCCAGTGGCCGGAAACGGGGTAGATGACGAGGCTGATGAGCGCGGAGTAGATGCAGTAGGCGCTGAACTTGGTGCGCTCCGCCATGGCGCCGGAGACGATGGTGGCGGCGGTGGCGCAGAACACGGTCTGGAAGATGAGGAACGCGCCCAGGGAGACGCCGTCGGGCAGGCCGTAGGATGTGCTCTTCGTGAAGAAGTCGATGATGCCGAAGACGGAGCTGCCCGTCCCGAACATGATCCCGAAGCCCAGCAGCCAGTAGAGGGGGGCGCCGATCGAGAAGTCCATCAGATTCTTCATGATGATGTTGCCGGCGTTCTTCGCGCGGGTGAACCCGGTCTCGACCATCGCGAATCCGGCCTGCATAAAGAAGACGAGTGCGGCCGCGACGAGTACCCAGATCGTGTTGACGGATGACATGAAGTCGACGATGGATGTGTATTCAGCCATGGTGTTCCCTCCTTTGATATAGAAAAAGGCGCCCGGAAAAAATTCCGGACACCCTCGTCCCACGGAAAACCCTATTCGGTTGGTCGCTCAGACGGTATACCCCATCAGGAATTTATCAATCTCGCGGGCGGCTTCCTTGCCTTCGGTGATCGCCCAGACGACCAGCGACTGGCCTCTGCGCATATCTCCCGCGGTGAAAAGTCCCGGAACATCCGTCTTGTGGCCCTCATGGACGCCCGTCGTCCCGCGCTTTGTGAGCGCGGCGCCGAACGCCTCCGGCACGTAAGACTGGCAGCCGATGAAGCCCGCCGCCAGCAGCAGCATGTCGCATTCCACCTCGCGCTCGCTGCCGGGAATCTGGTCGAAGCCCTTGAGGCTTATGAGCGTCACCGCCCGGATGTGCCCCGCCTCGTCCTTCAGGATCTCCTTGACGGTGGTCTCGTAGATCCGCGGGTCGCGGCCGAACAGCGCGATGGCTTCCTCCTGGCCGTAATCGGTCTTGAGCACCCGCGGCCACTCGGGCCATGGGTTGTTCGCGTTTCTCTCCTCGGGGGGCTTGGGGAGCATCTCGATCTGCTGAACCCCCGCCGCGCCCTGGCGGATGGAGGTGCCCACGCAGTCGTTGCCCGTGTCGCCGCCGCCGACGATGATGACGCGCTTGCCCGCCGCGGAAATGGGCGCGGAACCGGTCAGGACATTCTTGGTGGCGGCCTTTAAAAAGTCCACCGCGAAGTGCACGCCCTCGGCGTCCCGGCCCGGGATGTTGAGGTCGCGGGGCTGACCCGCGCCGCAGGCCAGAAGCACCGCGTCGTAGCCGTTGATGAGCTGTTCCGCGGGCACCTCGCGCCCCACGTCAACGCCCGTGTAGAAGGTCACGCCCTCTTTCTCCATGAGGTCGATGCGCCGCCGAATGACTGCCTTGTCGAGCTTCATGTTGGGGATGCCGTACATCAGAAGTCCGCCCGGGGCGTCCTCCTTCTCGTATACCGTCACAGAATGCCCGCGCCGGTTGAGCCAGTAGGCCGCCGAAAGCCCCGAGGGGCCGCTGCCCACCACCGCCACCCTGCGCCCGGTGCGCACCTTGGGGGGCTCGGGCTTCACGTACCCCCGGGCGAAGCCTGCCTCGATGATGGAAAGCTCGTTGTCGCGGATGGTCACCGCGTCGCCGTTGAGGGCGCAGGTGCAGGCCGCCTCGCAGGGGGCCGGGCACACCCGCCCGGTAAACTCCGGGAAGCAGTCAACCTTGAGAAGCCGCGTGAGCGCGTGCTCGTAGTTGCCCAGGAACAGCATGTCGTTCCATTCGGGAATCAGATTGTGCACCGGGCAGCCGGTGTACATGCCGCCAATCATGACGCCCGACTGGCAGAAGGGAATGCCGCAGTCCATGCAGCGCGCGCCCTGTCTGCGCCGTTCGTCCTCGTCCAGCGGGGGGTGAAACTCGGCATAGTCCTTGATCCGCTCCGCGGGGTCAATGAAGCCGTTGGGCTTCCTCTGATAGACCAGAAATCCGTCCTTCTGTCCCATCCGGCGTCACCGTCCCTTCACTTCGCGGAACGCCTCGAGTTCGGCCTCCGCCTTCGATTGTCCGTGTTCCTCGTGCCGCGCGATGAGGGAAAGCATCCGCCTGTAGTCCCGCGGCATGATTTTCTTAAACTTCTTGACGTAATTGTCGTAGTCCGCAAGGATGAGCTTTCCCTTGGCGGAGCCCGTCTCCTTTACGTGCGCCTCGATCATGGCCTTGAGCTCCTCGACGTCGTGCTCCAGGGTCACTTCCTCGATGTCCACCATCTGCTTGTTGACCCGGAGGTACAGATCGTGCTTCTCGTCGATGACGTAGGCAATTCCGCCGGACATGCCCGCCGCGAAATTGCGGCCCGTCTGACCCAGCACCGCCACGCGCCCGCCGGTCATGTACTCGCAGCCGTGGTCGCCCACGCCCTCCACCACCGCCGTCGCGCCGGAGTTGCGCACGCAGAAGCGCTCGCTCGCCTGGCCGGACACATAGCACTGGCCGCTGGTGGCGCCGTAGAGGGCCACGTTTCCGATGATGATGTTCTCGTCCGCCTTGAAGATACTTCCCTTGGGCGGCCGCACGGTGAGCTTTCCGCCGGAAAGCCCCTTGCCGAAGTAGTCGTTGGAATCCCCCGTCAGGTGGATGGTCACGCCCTTGGGCACCCATGCGCCGAACGACTGTCCGCCGCCGCCCCTGGCGTTGATGACGTAGGTATCGTCCGGCAGCGCGTTTCCGTGGAGCCGGGTCACCTCGCTGCCGAAGATGGTGCCGAACGCGCGGTCGGTGGAGGAAACATTCACCTTCGCGGTCTGCTTCGCGGTCTTCGAGACGTGAATCTGCTTGAGCAGCACCTTCTCGTCGATGGTCTCCTCGGTGTGGAAGTCGTACACATCCTTCAGGTTGAAGGACTCGTTGATCTTCTTCCCAATGATGGCCGACATGTCGATGGACTGCATGCGCTCGGTCTTGAGCACCCTGCGCACCCTGAGAAGGTCGCCGCGCCCGACGAGCTCCTTGACGGTCCGGACGCCCAGCTTCGCCATGATCTCGCGCAGCTCCTCCGCGATGTAGAGCATGAAGTTCATCACGTGCTCGGGCTTGCCCTTGAACCGTTTGCGCAGCTCCGGGTTCTGGGTGGCGACGCCCACGGGGCAGGTGTCGAGGTTGCACACCCGCATCATGACGCAGCCCATTGTGACCAGGGGCGCGGTGGCGAAGCCAAATTCCTCGGCGCCCAGCATGCACGCGATGGCCACGTCCCGTCCGGACATGAGCTTGCCGTCCGCCTCGATGGCCACCCGGGTGCGCAGCCCGTTGAGGGAGAGAATCTGGTGCGCCTCGGAGACGCCCAGCTCCCAGGGGAGCCCCGCGTCGTGAATGGATGTTCTGGGGGCCGCGCCGGTGCCGCCGTCGTAGCCGGAAATGAGGATGACCTGCGCCCCCGCCTTGGCCACGCCCGCCGCGATGGTGCCGACCCCCGCCTCTGAAACGAGTTTCACGGAGATGCGCGCCCGCCGGTTGGCGTTTTTGAGGTCGTAGATGAGCTGGGCCAGATCCTCGATGGAATAGATGTCGTGGTGGGGAGGCGGAGAGATGAGCGCCACGCCCGGGGTGGACATGCGCGTCTCCGCGATCCAGGGATAGACCTTGCTGCCGGGCAGATGTCCGCCCTCGCCGGGCTTGGCGCCCTGGGCCATCTTGATCTGGATCTCCTCCGCGCTCATCAGGTACTCGCTGGTGACGCCGAAGCGCCCGGAGGCCACCTGCTTGATCTTGGAGCCCCTTTCGGTGTTGAGCCGGGACGGGCGCTCGCCGCCCTCGCCGGAATTTGATCGTCCGCCCAGCCGGTTCATGGCCTCGGCAAGACACTCGTGGGCTTCCTGGGAGATGGAGCCGTAGGACATGGCCCCGGTCTTAAACCGCTTGACGATTTCCGTCACGGGCTCGACTTCCTCGAGGGGGATGGGCGTGCACTCGTCGAAGGTGAAGGCGAGAACGCCGCGCAGGGTGTGGGGCATTGTCTCGTCGTCCACCAGGCGGGTGTACTCCTTGAACCGCTCGTAGCTGCCCTCGCGCACGGCGCGCTGGAGGGTGGTGATGGTGAGCGGGTTGTACATGTGGTCTTCCTTGTCGGCGCCGCTCCTGACCCGATGGATGCCGGTGGAATCAAGGGTGGTGTCGATGGTGAGCCCCAGGGGGTCGAACGCCAGATTGTGGCGGAATTCCGCGCCCTCGGCGATCTCCTTGAGCCCGATGCCGCCCACCCGGGAGGTGGTGTTGGTGAAGTATTCGTCGATGACCTTCTTTTCGATGCCGACAGCCTCGAAGATCTGCGCCGACTGGTAGGACTGGAGGATGGAAATGCCCATCTTGGACGCGATCTTGGTGACGCCGTCCACCACCGCCTTGATGTAGTCGGCCTCCGCCTCGTGGCGGTCCTTGTCGAGCAGGTTTTTCTCGATGAGCTCGCCCACGCAGTCGAGGGCCAGATACGGGTTCACCGCCCGGGCGCCGTAGCCGAGGAGGAGCGCGAACTGGTGCACGTCCCGGGGCTCGGCGGTCTCCAGCACCACCGAAACGGCCGTGCGCTTGCGGGTGCGGATGAGGTACTGCTCGATGGCCGACACCGCAAGCAGGGAGGGAATCGGCACGTGGTTTTCGTCCACGCCGCGGTCGGAGAGCACCAGGATCGACGCGCCGTTCTTGTACGCGCGGTCGCAGGCGATGAACATGCGCTGAAGCGCGCGCTCGAGGGGCGTGTTCTTGTAGTTGAGCATCGGGATGACCGCGCAGTCGGGCATGGTGAGGAGCCGCTGCAGGTCGGTGTTGGAAAGAATGGGGGTGTCAAGCTTGAGCACCTTGCAGTTTTCCGGCCGGTCCTCCAGGAGGTTTCCGTCCGCGCCCACATAGATGGTCGTGTCGGTCACGATCTTCTCGCGGATGGCGTCGATGGGCGGGTTCGTGACCTGTGCAAAGAGCTGCTTGAAATAAGAAAAGAGGGGCTGGTGCTTCTCGGAGAGCACGGCGAGGGGGATGTCGGTTCCCATGGAGGCGGTGGGCTCAGCGCCGTTTTTCGCCATGGGCAGTATGATATCCTTGACCTCCTCGTACGTATACCCGAACGCCTTGTAGAGTCTGTCGCGCTGATCCTGGCCCATGGTCTTGACGGCCCGGGCCGGGAGGGGCAGGTCCTTGAGGGTTTTCAGGTTCCAGTCGAGCCACTCGCCGTAAGGCCGGCGCGCGGCAAAGCTCTCCTTGAGCTCCTCGTCCTCGATGATTCGCTTCTGAACGGTGTCCACCAGGAGCATCCGGCCCGCGCGCACGCGGGACTTTTTGACGACCATCTCGTCGGGCACGTCGAGCACACCCACCTCGGAGGAGAGAATGAGCATGTTGTCGGACGTAATGTAATACCGGGACGGCCTCAGGCCGTTTCGGTCGAGCACCGCGCCCACGATGTCGCCGTCTGAGAAAAGCAGGGACGCGGGGCCGTCCCACGGCTCCATCATCGTCGCGTAATAGCGGTAAAGGTCGCGGCGGGTGCGCGAAATGTCGCGCTCGTTCTGCCACGGCTCGGGGATTGTGATCATGACGGCCAGCGGCAAGGGCATGCCGTTCATCATGAGAAATTCAAGGGTATTGTCCAGCATCGCGCTGTCGGAACCGCCGGATTTGATGACGGGCAGAACCTTGTCGATCTCGTCCTTCATGGCGGCGGAGAACATGGTTTCCTCGCGGGAGATCATGCGGTCCACGTTTCCGCGGATGGTGTTGATCTCGCCGTTGTGAAGAACCATCCGGTAGGGATGGGCGCGCTCCCAGGACGGGAACGTGTTTGTGGAAAAGCGGGAATGAACCATCGCCATGGCAGACACGCAATCCTCGGACTGCAGGTCGAGATAGAACGCGCGCAGCTGTCCCACAAGGAACATGCCCTTGTAGACGATGGTACGGCTCGAGAAGGAGCAGACATATGTATTGTCCGAAATCTGCTCGAACGTGCGCCTGACGATGTAAAGCTTTCTGTCGAAGTCGAGCCCCCGGCTCACATTTGCGGGGCGCCTGATGAAAAGCTGCTCAATGACGGGCATGCAGGAACGTGCCTTGTCGCCCAGAATCGAGGCCTCGACGGGCACGGAACGCCAGCCGAGCACCTGAAGGCCCTCCTTCTCGGCGATGATTTCCATCATCTTCTTCGCCTGCGCGCGCTGAAGCGACTCGGGCGGCAAAAAGAACATGCCGACGCCGTAATCGCGCTCCGCGCCCAGCTCGAAGCCGAGGTCGAGCTTTGAAAAGAACTGGTGTGGGACTTGAAGGAGGATGCCCACGCCGTCGCCGGTGGAGCCGTCGGCGTCTTTGCCGGCCCTGTGCTCCAACTTTTCTACGATCTTCAGCGCATTGTCGACGGTCTTTCTTGACTTGATCCCGTCGATGGAGACGACCGTGCCGATTCCGCACGCGTCATGTTCGTATCGCTGGTCATACAAATCCATATTATCAGTTGCCTTTCGAATAGGAATCGATTATCATGGCCGCCGTCTCGGTAATACGGACACCCGCGTCCATACTGCGCTTCTGCAGATACCTGTGCGCCTCCGCCTCCGTCATGCCGAACGTCGATTGGAGAAGCTCCTTCGCATTGTCGATCATTTGGTTCTCACGCACCGTACGGCGGTTTTTGCGTTTGTGATCCATCTCCTCGAGCTGAAGCAGCATCCGGACCGACGCGCTGAGATCGAAGCGATTGATCGGCAGCGCCAATTTAAAAACGTCGCAAGTCGCATACATCTCGAGATGCAGTGGCTTGCCGATGACGAGCATGTGAGCCATGCCTTCCAGATCCGTATAGAGCTGGTCGGCGGTCATGTCAAGGAGTTTCACGCCGCAGACGACGGTTCCGCCGCCCATGAACCGCACCGCGCGGACGATTTCCGCGCCTGTGCGGTGGGTCGAGCGTGGCGTGAGCGAGGCGGAGGCGAGCATCTCCCTGACGCGCGTGATGGTCCCTTCATTGTCAAATGCAACGATGAGCCTGTTCACTTTCGCCTCTCCCCCTCACGTGATCAGTAGTTGATGATGTACTTGCCGACTTCCCAGGTGCTGACGTGGGTGCGGTACTCGTCCCACTCCCGCATCTTGCCCTCGCAGTACTGTTCGACGACGTGCTCGCCGAGGGTCTCGCAGATGAGGGCGTCCCCCTTCATGCACTCGACGGCTTCCAGAAGGCTGCCCGGCAGGGACTCAATGCCCTTGGCGGCGCGGGCATCCGTGCTCATGGCGAAGATGTTCTCGGTGATTTCGGCGGGCGGGGTCAGGCCCTTCTCGATGCCGTCAAGGCCGGCCGCGAGGCAGACCGCGAGGGAGAGATAGGGATTGCAGGCCGGGTCGGGGCAGCGCAGCTCGCAACGGGTGGCGGCGCCGCGGGCGGCCGGGATGCGGATGAGCGCCGAGCGGTTGGAGGCGGACCAGGCGGTATAGCAGGGAGCCTCGTAACCGGGAACCAGGCGCTTGTAGGAGTTGACAAGCGGATTCGTGATCGCCGCCATGCCCTTCACGTGCGCGAGCAGGCCCGCGATGAAGTGGTAGGCTTCCTTCGAGAGCTTCTTGGCCCCGTCGGGATCGAAGAACACGTTCTTGCCGTCCTTGAACAGGGACATATTGGTGTGCATGCCGCTGCCGTTGATGCCGAAGACGGGCTTGGGCATAAAGGTCGCGTGCAGGCCGTTCTTCTGGGCGATGGTCTTGACGGCGAGCTTGAAGGTCATGATGTTGTCGGCGGTCTTGAGGGCTTCCGCATACTTGAAGTCGATCTCGTGCTGCCCCTGGGCGACTTCGTGATGGGAGGCCTCGATCTCAAAGCCCATCTGCTCGAGCATCATGCAGATTTCGCGGCGGGTACCCTCGCCGTGATCGAGGGGACCAAGGTCGAAGTATCCGGCCTCGTCGCCGGTCTTGGTGGTGGGATTGCCCTCCTCGTCCGTCTGGAAGAGGAAGAATTCGAGCTCGGGGCCGACATTGAAGGAATAGCCCATGGATTCCGCCTTGGCGAGGGCCCGGCGCAGAACGTTCCTGGGGTCGCCGGCGAAGGGCTTCCCGTCGGGGGTGTACACGTCGCAGATGAGACGCGCGACCTTGTCCTGCTGCGGCCGCCAGGGAAGGATTGTGAAGGAATCCAGATCCGGATAAAGGTACATATCCGACTCATGGATGCGCACGAAGCCCTCAATGGAGCTGCCGTCGATCATGATCTCGTTGGAAACGGCCTTCTTGATCTGGCTTGCTGTGATCGCGACGTTCTTCAGCTGGCCGAAGATGTCGGTAAACTGCATGCGGATGAATTCCACGCCCTGATCGGCTACCATACGGATGATGTCTTCACCGGTGAACTTGCTCATGTCTATGCCTCCTACTGGTTGTGCAATATGAAAATGCAAGGGCAACCCTCAGGTACACCCTTGCCCTTGATGTGGTTGATTATAATCGTGGAAACTGGAGCTGTCAATGCATTTTTATGTAAACAGTGGGCTAAGAAATGTTCCTACTATAATATGCGCGTCCCGCGTGCGCGACTTAACAAAAAATACCCGTTGACATGCAGGATTGATGGTGATAAAATCCATTTCAACCGAGAGGGAAGGAGGAAATCACCGTGCGCAAGACCTTTGTTGACAATTTCAATAATTATAATTGCAACTTTATCGAGGGTCTCGACAAAGCGTTTTCGCTTGCGCGGTAATTTCCGAAGAGCTTCCAAATGGGCTCGCGGCGCAGAAAACGCCGCGGGCTCTTTTTTATCACGAGGAGGGAATCATTATGTGTTCGATCATCGGTACGGAATCCAGATGCACGCCAATCGCTGATTTCTTTGCCCGCTCGCATTCCCGGGGCCCGGACATGACCAGAATCGAGGAAGCCGGCGCGGGCTTCATCGGCTTCAACCGCCTGTCCATCATGGGCCTGGACGAGCGCGGCATGCAGCCCTTTCACCTGGGCGGCGACAAGGTCGTCTGCAATGGCGAAATCTACGGGTTTCGGCCGATCAAGGAGGCGCTTTCGCATAAATATACATTTTTGAGCGGCTCCGACTGCGAGCTTCTGCTCCCGATGTACCGCGAATACGGCCTCTCGATGTTCGAAAAGCTCGATTCCGAATTTGCCGTCATCATTTATGATTCGAAGACCGGAAGACTCGTGGCTGCCCGCGACCCCATCGGCATCCGCCCGCTCTACTACGGCTACATGGAGGACGGCGCCATCGCCTTTGCCAGCGAACCCAAGTGCCTGGTGGGGCTTGCGGACTCCATCACGCCCTTCCCGCCTGGCCACTACTACGCGGACGGCGCGTTCACCCGGTTTTCGGACATCGCGGAAGCCGAGCCCGCCTTTGCGGCCGACCTTGACACCGTTTGCGCGGGCATCAAGTCCCGGCTCATCAAGGCGGTGGAAAAGCGCATGGACGCCGACGCCAACGTGGGATTTTTGCTCTCCGGCGGCCTCGATTCCTCCCTCGTGTGCGCCATCGCCGCGAAAATGACCGACAAGCCCATCCGCACGTTCGCCATCGGCATGGACAAGGATGCCATCGACTTAAAGTACGCGCGCATGGTAGCCGACCACATCGGGGCGGACCATACCGAGGTCTTCATGACCGCGGACGACGTGATCAGTTCCCTGGACGGTGTGGTGAAGCTTCTGGGCACCTACGACATCACCACCATCCGCGCCAGCATGGGCATGTACCTGATCTGCAAGTATATACACGAAAAGACGGACATCCGCGTGCTCCTCACCGGCGAAGTTTCCGACGAGCTGTTCGGCTACAAGTACACCGACTTTGCGCCCTCTCCCGAAGCCTTCAGCGCCGAGGCGCAGAAGCGCGTGCGCGAGCTTCACATGTACGACGTGCTCCGTGCCGACCGCTGCATTTCCGTCAATTCCCTCGAGGCCCGCGTTCCCTTCGGCGACCTCGATTTCGTCAAGTACGTCATGCACATCGATCCCAAAATTAAAATGAATTCCTATAAAATGGGCAAGTACCTGCTCCGCCGCGCCTTTGACGACGGCGAAGACTGGCTGCCCCGCCAAATCCTCATGCGCGAAAAGGCGGCCTTCTCCGACGCCGTGGGCCATTCCATGGTGGACGACCTGAAAGCCCTTGCCGAGGAAACCTACGCCGATCTCGCCGGCGCGGAAAAATACGCCCACGCGCAGCCCTTCACCAAGGAAAGCCTCATGTACCGCGATCTTTTCGAGAAATATTACCCCGGCATGTCCTCCATGGTCAAGGATTTCTGGATGCCCAACCGCGAATGGGAGGGCTGCAACGTCAACGATCCCTCCGCCCGCGTGCTCTCCAATTACGGCGCGAGCGGGGAGTGACGGCCGGGGGCACTGCCCCCGGCAC
>JAEYRW010000121.1 GCA_023435435.1 Bacillota bacterium
TTTAAAAAAAATTGGGGGGGGGGGGGTTTCCCCCCCCGGCCCCGCCGACGGACAATGACAGAATATTCACCCAGTTCGGGATTCCTAAGGGCTCAGTCCCTTAGGCGGGGGTGCAGGAGACAGAGCCCCCTGCCTCGTCGTTCCTCTACAGCTTCCCGTGCCTCTGCTTGATGGCCGCGCGCGCGGCGGCGAGCCGGGCGATGGGGACGCGGAAGGGAGAGCAGGAGACGTAGTCGAGGCCGAGCTTATGGCAGAACTCGATGGAGGAGGGATCGCCGCCGTGCTCACCGCAGATGCCGAGCTTGATTTCGGGGCGCACCTTGCGGCCGAGGAGGGTGGCCATTTCGACGAGCTTGCCGACGCCGGTCTGGTCGAGCCGTTCGAAGGGATCGGACTCGAAGATTTTCTTGGCGTAATAGGCGTCGAGGAACTTCCCGGCGTCGTCGCGGGAGAAGCCGTAGGTCATCTGAGTCAGGTCGTTGGTGCCGAAGGAGAAGAATTCCGCTTCGGAGGCGATCTGATCTGCCGTGACGGCGGCCCGGGGGATTTCAATCATGGTGCCGACCTTATAGTTGAGCACGACGCCCTTTTCGTCCATGACGCGCTCGGCGGTCTTTTCGACGACCTTGCGGACGAAGGCGAACTCCTTGGCGTCGCCGACGAGGGGGATCATGATCTCGGGGTGGATGACGAAGCCGCGTTCCTGGGTCACCTCGATGGCGGCCTCCATGACGGCGCGGGTCTGCATCTCCGCGATCTCCGGATAAGTGATGGAGAGGCGGCAGCCGCGGTGGCCCATCATGGGGTTGGCTTCCTTGAGCGCATCGATCTTGGCGATGACCTTTTCGACGGAGGTATCGAGCTCGCGGGCGATGGCTTCGATCTCGACACGCTGCTCTTTGTGGGGCAAAAACTCGTGCAGCGGCGGGTCGAGGTAGCGGATGGTGACGGGCCGCTCGCCCATGACCTCGTAGATGCCTTTGAAATCGCCCTTCTGCATGGGCAGAAGCTTGGAGAGCGCGTTGCGGCGCTGGCGCTCGGTGTCCGCGAGGATCATCTCGCGCACGGCGGCGATGCGGTCGGCCTTGAAGAACATGTGCTCCGTGCGGGTGAGGCCGATGCCCTCCGCGCCGAACTTCACGGCGATTTCCGCGTCGAGGGGCGTGTCCGCGTTGGTGCGGATCTTGAGCTTGCGGGTGGCGTCCGCCCATTCCATGAGGGTGGCGAAATCGCCGGAGACCTCGGCGTCCACGGTGGGGATCGCCTCGCCGTAAACGTTGCCGGTGGAGCCGTCCAGAGAGATGAAATCGCCCTCGTTGAATGAAACGCAGCCGATCAGGCAGGTCTTGCCGTCCTCGTCCACGGACAGGTCGCCGCAGCCCGCCACGCAGCAGGTGCCCATGCCGCGCGCGACCACCGCCGCGTGGCTGGTCATGCCGCCCCGGGCGGTGAGGATGCCTTCGGAATGATTCATGCCCTCGATGTCCTCAGGTGAGGTTTCAAGGCGCACCAGCACCACCTTTTGGCCGGCCTTGGAGGCCTCGGTGGCCTCCCGGGCGGTGAAGTAGATCTGGCCGCAGGCCGCGCCGGGGGAGGCGGGCAGGCCCTGGGCCAGGGCCTTGGCCTTCTTGAGCTTTTTTGTGTCGAAGGTGGGATGCAACAGCGCGTTCAGCTGGCTGGGCTCCACCATGAGCATGGCCTCGTGCTTGGAGATCATGCCCTCGTTGACCAGGTCCACCGCGATCTTGAGGGCGGACGCCGCGGTGCGTTTGCCGTTTCGGGTCTGGAGCATGTAGAGCTTGCCGCGCTCAATGGTGTACTCCATGTCCTGCATGTCGCGGTAGTGGTCCTCGAGGGTCTGGGCGATTTTCGCGAACTGCTCGTAGACCTCGGGCATGTCCTCCTTGAGGCGCCCGATGGGCTGGGGCGTGCGCCCGCCCGCCACCACGTCCTCGCCCTGGGCGTTGATGAGGTACTCGCCGTAGAGCGTCTTTTCGCCGGTGGAGGGGTTGCGGGTGAAGGCGACGCCGGTTCCGGAGGTGTCACCCATGTTGCCGAAGACCATGGACTGAACGTTGACGGCCGTGCCCCAGTCGCCGGGAATGCCGTGCATGCGGCGGTAGTAGATGGCGCGCTCGTTGTCCCAGGAGCGGAACACCGCGCGGATGGCCTCCACCAGCTGCGCCCGGGGGTCCTGGGGGAAGGGCTGGCCCAGCTCCTCGTAATAGAGGGCCTTGAACTGCTCGACGAGGGTCTTGAGGTCCTCGGCGTCCAGCTCCGTGTCGTACTTGACGCCCTTCTGCTCCTTCATGGCGTCGATGATGCGCTCGAACTTATGCTTCTTGACTTCCATGACGACGTCCGAGAACATCTGGATGAACCGGCGGTAGGAGTCGTAGGCGAAGCGCTCGTTGTTGGTCAGGCGGGCGAGTCCCACCACAGAAACGTCGTTGAGGCCCAGGTTCAGGATCGTGTCCATCATGCCGGGCATGGACACGCGCGCGCCGGAGCGAACGGAAACGAGGAAGGGATTGGCCATATCACCAAAGCGCTTGCCGCAGATTTCTTCTGTCTGGGCCAGCGCTTCTTCGATTTGATCCATGATATCTGACTGTATGGTCTTGCCGTGGTCATAGTAGGATACGCATGCCTCCGTCGTGATGGTGAAGCCCTGGGGAACCGGCAGGCCCAGCGAGGTCATCTCAGCCAGGTTGGCGCCTTTGCCGCCCAGAAGGTTCTTCATGTCAGCGTTCCCTTCGCTGAAGAGGTAGACATACTTGTGCGTCATTGCAATCCTCCTATAAGGTCATCCGCTTTTTAGACTGATAGTTTACACGAAATACCAGCATTTTTCAAGTATTGGCAGGTTAATTATCATCCGTATCCTGCCCAAATTCGCGTATCCTATTGACGAACGCGCGAATTTGGGCGATAATAAAACTGGGAATAAATGCAGGCACGGAGGACGGATGGCGCACAGGATCACAGAGGTCGGAAAGGGCTCGCCCGCCTGCCGCGCGGGGGTGCGGGCGGGGGACGAGCTGATCGCAATAAATGGCGAAATCGTCCGCGACTTCATCGACTATCAGGCGCTGTCCGCGCATACCAGGCTCACGCTCAAAACCCGCAAGGGTGAATACTGCGTCCAAAAGGGCGAATACGAGGATTTGGGGCTTTCCTTCGAGACGCCCATGATGTCGGGCGTCCGGATGTGTGCCAACAACTGCGCCTTCTGCTTTGTGGACCAGCTCCCCGCTGGCGCACGCAAGAGCCTCGTTGTCAAGGACGACGATTGGCGCATGTCGCTCATGATGGGAAACTATGTCTCCCTCACCAACGTCTCGGACGTGGAGCTCGAGCGCATCATCCGCCGCCGCGTTTTCCCGCTGTATATCTCCGTTCACGCCATGAACCCCTGCCTGCGCGCCGAACTCATGGGCACGCCCCGGGCGGAAAGGCTTCCCGCGCAGCTTCAAAGACTCGCGGACGCGGGGATCGAATTTCATGCCCAGGCGGTGCTGGTGCCGGGCGTTAACGACGGCCCGGAGCTCGAGCGCACCATCCGCGAACTCATTGCCCTTGGGCCCGCCGCGCGCTCCCTGGCGCTCGTGCCGGTGGGGATCACGCGCCACAGGGAGGGGCTCCCCGGGCTTCGGAAGTACCGTCCCGAGGAAGCCCAGGCGGTTATCGACATGGCGGACCGGTGGCGCGAAATCTGCCTCGGACGGCTCGGCACGCGCTTTGTGTTTCCCTCGGACGAGTTTTATCTGGCGGCGTGCCGCCCGCTCCCGTCCAATGCGGAATACGAGGACTATGCCCAGATCGACGACGGCGTGGGGATGCTCAGGCTCCTCGAGGAGGAAATGGACGAGGCCTACGCGGAGATGGGCGAAGTGCGTCCCCGGGGCGAAAAGGACATCGTCATCGCCACGGGTGTCTCCGCCGCGCCGTTTCTGGACGCCCTCATCAAAACCCATCCCGTTCCCGGCGCGCGGGTGCGCGTGCGGGCGATTCGAAACAATTTCTTCGGCGAAACGGTGACGGTGGCGGGACTCGTGACGGGCGGCGACCTCACCGCGCAGCTGGCGGAGGAAGCCTGTACCCACGTGCTCATCACGGAGTGCATGCTGCGCGCCGAGGATCAGCTGTTTTTGGACGACCTGCCGCTTGCGGCGGCGATTTCCCGCGTCGGACGGCCCATCATACCGGTGGGCAGGCGCGGCGGCGATCTCCTGCAAGCGATCATCGATATTGTGGAGGAATGACAATGGGCAAACCCCTGGTGGCAATCGTCGGACGCCCCAACGTGGGCAAGTCGACGTTTTTTAATCAGATGGCGGGACGGCGCATCGCCATCGTTGAGGATACCCCCGGTGTGACCCGCGACCGGGTGTACGCGGACTGCGAGTGGCAGAGGTATAAATTCACCCTCATTGACACCGGCGGCATCGACCCCAACAGCGAGGACCCGCTCCTCAAGCAGATGCGCCGCCAGGCGGAAATCGCCATCGAGACCTGTGACGTGATCCTTTTCTTTGTGGACGGAAAGCAGGGGCTGACCTCCGACGATCAGGACGTTGCGGACCTTCTGCGCAAGTCCGGGAAGCCGGTCATGCTCGTCGTCAACAAAATTGACAGCCCCAAGAGCATGGGCGAGGTCTACGACTTTTACCAGCTCGGCATGGGCGAGCCCATGGGCATTTCGTCCGTGAACCTTTTAAACCTCGGCGACCTTCTCGAGGCCATGTGCGCCTACTTCCCCGACCCCGCGGAGGACGAGGAGGAGGCGGGCGCGGTTCGCATCGCCGTGGTGGGGAAACCCAACGTGGGCAAGTCGTCGCTGGTGAACCGCATCCTCGGGGAGGAGCGCGTCATGGTCTCCGACATCGCGGGCACCACCCGCGACGCCATCGACACGCGCTTTACCGACGGTGGCGAGGACTTCGTCATCATCGATACCGCCGGCATCCGCAGAAAGCGCGCCATCGAGCCGGGCTCGCTGGAGCGGTATTCGGTGGTGCGCTCCTTCGCGGCCATCGACCGCTGCGACGTGGCGATTCTCATGATCGACTCGCTGGAGGGCGTCACCGAGCAGGATTCCAAAATCGCCGGCTACATCGACGAGCAGGGCAAGGCCGCCATCCTCTGCGTCAATAAGTGGGACGTTCTGGAAAAGGAGACCGGCACCTACGAAAAATATGTGAAAGAGGTGCGGGAGGCGCTCAAGTTCATGGACTACGCGCCCATTCTGTTCATTTCCGCCCTCACCGGAAAGCGCGCGGAGAAGGTACTCGAGGCCGTGCGCGGCGTGTACGAACAGTCGAGAAAGCGCGTGACCACGGGTGTCCTCAACGACGTTCTGGCGGATGCGCAGGCTTACCTTCAGCCGCCGTCCACCTCCGGCAGGCGGCTCAAGATCTATTACGCCACCCAGCAGGCCATTCAGCCGCCCACCTTCGTGGTGTTCCTGAACGACGTGACGCTCATGCAGTTCGGCTACGAGAGGTACCTGGAAAACCAGTTCCGCAAGGCCTTCGGGTTTGAGGGGACGCCCATCCGGTTCATCTTCCGCGAGCGCCGCAAGACGGAGGAGTGAGAAAGAAATGATGTATCTTCGCTACGCGATCATCGTCGTGGTCGCCTATCTTCTCGGGAACATCTCCACCGGGGTCATCGTCTCGAATCTCGTGGCGCACAAGGACATCCGCAAGAGCGGCTCCGGCAACGCCGGCGCCACCAACATGCTGCGCACATACGGCTGGCTGCCGTCGGTTCTGACCCTTCTGGGGGATTGCCTCAAGGCGGTCATCGCGACAATCTTCGGCAAGCTCGTCGGCGGCGAGTACGGCATGCTCATGGCGGGCGTGGCAGCCATCGCCGGCCACAACTGGCCCGTGTTTTACGGCTTCAAGGGCGGCAAGGGCATCGCGGCGTCCCTGGGGCTTATTTTGGTGACCAGTCCGCTCATCGCCCTGTTTCTGCTCGCCGAGCAGATCGTGGTGGTGGCCCTTACGCGCTACATGTCCGTGGCGTCCATCTTTTCCGCGATGCTGTATCCCGTTCTGACGTGGGTGTTCCACCCCCACGACCCTGCGCGCATCGTTGCTTCCATCATCGTGGGCGCGCTTGCTCTGTTCAGTCATCGGGCCAACATTGCCAGGCTCATTCAGGGCAATGAAAACAGGCTTGATTTCGGAAAAATAAGGGATATTTCCCGCAAAAAGAGAGAGGGCGAAGGATGAAATACCTGGTAGGCATCGACATCGGCACGTCGGGAACCAAGTCCATCGTCGCGGACGAGACCGGAAAGGTCGTCGCCTCGGCGCTTAGGACGTACCCGCTTCACACGCCCCGGCCAGGCTGGGCGGAGCAGGACCCAGCCGACTGGTGGCGCGCGGTGGTTGAGACCCTTCAGGAGATCATGCCCAAGGTGGACAAATCCGCGCTTGCGGGCGTGAGCTTTTCCGGGCAGATGCACGGGCTCGTTGCGCTCGACCGGGACGACGGGGTGATCCGCCCGGCCATGCTCTGGTGCGACCAGCGCACCCAGAAGCAGTGCGACTGGATCACGGAAAAGGCGGGCGGACTTGAAAGTCTGCTCACTTATACCAACAACCAGATGCTCACGGGCTACACCGGCGGCAAGATTCTTTGGCTCAGGGATGAGGAGCCGGAGAACTTCGCGAAAATGGTGCGCTTCACCTGCCCCAAGGACTACATACGCGGTCAGCTCACCGGGAATGTGGCCATCGACGTGTCCGACGCGTCCGGCACGGGTTTTTTTGACACCAAAAACCGGACGTGGTCAAAATCGCTCATTGAGATCGCGGGCCTCGACTTCTCCATTTTCCCCGAGGTCCACGAGTCCACGGAGTTTGCGGGCGCCGTCACGGCGGAGGCCGCGAAATTGACCGGGCTTCCCGAAGGCCTGCCCGCCTACTTCGGCGGCGGCGACGCGGTGATTCAGGCGGTGGGTTCGGGGCTGGTTGTGCCGGGCACGCTGGGCGTCGTCGTCGGCACGGCGGGCAACGTGTCCATGGGGCTCGACCACTTCTACGACAATCCCAAGGGCACCCTCCAGATGTTCTGCTCCAACGAGCCGGGTTCCTACATGACCTTCGGCTGCACGCTCACGGCGGGCGGCGCGTACCAGTGGTACCGCGACACGCTGTGTGAAAACGCGGTCCGCGAGGCCAAGGAGACCGGGAAGCACGTCTATGCGCTCATGGACGGCGACGCCGCCTCGTCCGCACCCGGTGCCGGCGGCGTCATCTTCGCGCCCTACCTCACCGGCGAGCGCGCCCCCTATCCCGATCCCAACGCCCGGGCGGTGTTTTACGGGCTCACCCTCGGCACCAGGCGCGGCGACGTTACCCGCGCGCTCATGGAGGGCGTGACCTATTCCATGAAGCAGGTGGCGGACGTAATCGGCAATTTTGCGCCCTGCGAGAAGGTCTATGTCTCCGGCGGCGGTTCCTCCTCCAAGCTTTGGCGGCAGATGTTCTCCGACATCTTCGACCTGCCCGTCTATACCATGTCGGCCGCCAGCGAAGGCGGTGCCTATGGCGCCGTGATGGTGGCAGGCGTGGGCGCGGGTGTCTGGAAAAACCTCGCCGAGGCCATCCAGATCCTCAAGGTCGAAACCGAGGTCAGGCCCAACGAGGAAAACCAGACCCAGTACCGGAAGGCCTACGCCCTCTACGGAGACCTTTATCCCACCCTCAAACCCCTCTTCGACAAGAGCGCTGGGTACGGGTGGTAGGAACGGAGGGAACGCCGGGGGCGCTGCCCCCG
>JAEYRW010000169.1 GCA_023435435.1 Bacillota bacterium
TTCAAACGGCAAATGGCCCGTTGGGGGGGTCCCCGGGGGGCCGCCCCCGCGGGCGCCTACTTCTTCGCGGCTGTTTTCGCTTTTGTGGTCTTGCTCTTTGAGGACTTTTTGGTTTGGGCCTCGCGGACGCGATCCATGCATAGCTGGATGACGCGCGCGTCCTCGGCCTGCTGTCCGATTTTCCACACGCCGAGATCCTCCCGCGCGTGCTCGGAGAGCTCCTGATCCTCCGTTGTCAAAAAGCGCTCAAACGCTTCCGGGTAGTGGAATCTGCGCGCGCCATAGTCCTTGAAGAGGACTTGGATCACGCCCTTCTCGCAGGATTTGACGACTCCTTCGCCAAACCGGCGATGCGTTACCCGCTTGCCGCTCATCGTCACTCGCATCACTCCCTTCCTATTCATTATAACATAAAAGGACCCTCCCATGTAAGCGCCGGAGGTGTCCTTTTGTTGATTTTTATCGACGTTATGCACAGATATGCGGCGATATCTTATGCGGATCGACGAAATTTAATTATTGAGCAGGAAGTCGAGGATGTTCATGCCGTGCGAGGTCTGGGCGCGATAGAGCTCGGTGTAGCCGCAGCGTTCGCAGGAAACGGTGATGAACTTCTTGTTCTGGACGTCGAAAATTTTCGCGAAGTTGCCGCCCGTCGCCTGAAACTGGTCACTCTCATATGTTTTGCAGCCGCACTTCGGGCAGCAATACTGAATCTTTTCGCCCTGATCATTTGCCATGCGCGTGTCCTTCCTTTCGAGATTTCTTTCTTCCATTATACCACGAAAAGACGCCCTGCGTACGCGCGCGGCGCGATGCAACCGATTTTTGCGTGCGGCGTCAATCCTTCCGGATCGTGTTCGTGGCGTACGGGCGCATGCCGATGGCGTCAAAAACCGCTGGCTTGGGCGGGCGGCGGCGCGCCCGTTTTCCATCCATAACGCCATGCGCACGCAGGCAGATTCGCAATGGCCCACTGTGACCGGCAGCTCACGCATGATGCGGGAATCGTCCTTCACCCCCGGCGTTTCCGTATAATTTTTGAATATTATTGACATATAGACGCTGAATATGTATAATTATGCATGAGGTGAAGAGAATGGTGCGGCTGATGACGATTGGGGATTACGAGGATGTGCGTGCCCTGTGGGCGCGCACGGAGGGAATGGGATTAAACGACGTGGACGATTCGCGCGCGGGGATCGAAAAGTATCTCCTGCGCAACCCGAGTACCTGTTTCGTGAGCGAGGAAAACGGCGCCGTCAACGGCGTGATTCTGGCGGGGCACGACGGGCGGCGGGGATACATCCACCACACGGCGGTGGACAAGACCGCGCGGGGAACGGGGCTTGGGCGCGCGCTGGTGGAGGCGGCGCTTGCGGCGCTTTCCGCCGAGGGCATCTCGAAGGTGGCCCTGGTGGTATTCCAAAGAAACCAGATCGGGAACGGGTTTTGGGAAAAGATGGGCTTTGCGGTGCGGACGGATCTCAATTACCGGAACCGCGCGCTGCGGGAACTTCAACGGATTGACACATAAAAAAACGAACGGCGCCCGGCTTGTCCGGGCGCCGTTCAGTTTCCAGGACTATCGGTATAAATTGCTCTTTTTGATGTATGCGAGGCCGTCGCCGTTCTTGTTGGTGCACAAGAGCCAAAGCGTGCCGTTTTTATCTGTATAGCGGCCGACCATATAGACGGCGGCGCCGAAGGTGAGCTTGACTTTCCGGTCGCCGTCGTACTCATAAGCCCAGCAGTCCTTGCGCACGCGCGCCGAGACACCCACGAGCATCATGACGTCTTTGGCGCTGACATAACCGCTGACGCCGTCATAGGTGGCCTTGATATAGCTGTCGTTCTGCATGCCCTTGAGCGTGAGCCGGTCGCCGCGCGCGAGGGTCGTTACCTTGCCCGTGGTCGCGTAAAACGTGGCTGTTTCCGCGATGACGGCGCCCTTGACGGCGCCCGTGGGCATGGTGTCCGTGAACGTGAAGTCGCTGGGCAGGTTGAGCGCCAGTGCGGGGGCGGAGAGGGCGATGGACAGGATGATTGTAGCTGCGAGGACTTTGCGCGCGCGTTTCATGTGGTTACCTCCAACGATCGATCAGTATATAAGACTAACATGTTTGCCAGAAAGTTCATTGCCGGGCGTATTGAATGTTCATGGATTGTATGTTAAACTATAGTTCAATTGTGATTTCTATTGGAGGAAAAGAAAATGATCAAACGTCTTCTGTGCATCTGCCTGATTTCAATTTTTGCGCTTGCATCCGCCTATGCGGAGGGGCTGCCGGCCATTACCGACGGCACGGGGGAGGCGGTTGCCTTCACCGCTTCCGAATCCGCTGCCACCGCCCCCGAATCCGGGGACTGGAACCGTTACGCCAACGTGGTCTCCGGTCTGGACGCCGCCGAGGTGGATACTTTCCGCACCCTCGCGGCCATCAAGGCCACAGACCTCGATTATAACAGCTACCTGACCATGGCCTATGCCGACAAGGCATCCATCATTACCGCGCTCCTGAACGCCGCCGTCCCGGAGGAAGGCTTTGACTTCTACGCCGAGGGCGACGACGCCCCCGTCAATTCCGTCGTGCCCGCCTATGTGATTCCCGCCGGCGATTTCGCCGTCTTCGCCCTCGCCGACGACGTCTGGACCAACGTCGGCATGTTCTCCCTCACCGGCGAAGCCGCCGCGGACAGCGCCACCTATCTCTTCGATCTTTCCTGCTACGACTATGGCGACGTCCCCGTCTACCTCGCCCGCTACGACGAAACCGACGCCGCCTGGCACGTCGTCGGCCTCAACCAGGCCTTCGTTGACGCCGCCGTCGCGCTGGTGTTTTACTGAGTGACGCCAGGGGCGCTGCCCCTGGACCCCGTTCAAGGGCCAAAGGCCCTTGAGAATCCCATACTGGGCAGAAATAAATACATTGTCCGTCGACGGCGCGAGGGCCCAAAC
>JAEYRW010000174.1 GCA_023435435.1 Bacillota bacterium
TAGTTCGTCATGCTGCGCACCGGGGCGGGGATACGGCCGCCGCGGGCGATGAAGTCGTCGGCCCTGAACCTGTTGACCGGCAGGATCGGGCTGTGGCCGAGCAGGCCGCCGAACTCCACCCGGTCGCCGACCTTCTTGCCCGGCACGGGGATGATGCGCACGGCGGTCGTCTTGTTGTTGATCATGCCGATGGCCGCCTCGTCGGCGATGATGGCGGAGATGGTCTCGGCCGAGGTATCGCCGGGGATGGCGATCATGTCGAGGCCGACGGAACAGACGCAGGTCATGGCCTCAAGCTTCTCGAGGGAGAGCGCGCCGCGCTCGGCAGCCATAATCATGCCGATGTCCTCGCTGACGGGAATGAACGCGCCGGAGAGCCCGCCCACGTGGGAGGACGCCATGACGCCGCCCTTCTTCACCGCGTCGTTGAGAAGCGCCAGCGCGGCGGTGGTGCCGTGGGTGCCGCATACCTCGAGACCCATTTCCTCGAGGATCGCGGCAACGGAATCGCCCACCGCGGGCGTGGGCGCGAGGGAGAGATCGACGATGCCGAAGGGCACGCCCAGCCGCGCGGAGGCCTCCCGCGCCACAAGCTGGCCCACCCGCGTCACGCGGAAAGCGGTGCGCTTGATGGTCTCGGCAACCATGTCGAAGGGCTCACCCTTCACCTTTTCCAGGGCGCGCTTAACGGCACCTGGGCCAGAAACGCCGACGCTCACCGAGCAGTCGCCCTCGCCGGGACCGAAGAACGCGCCCGCCATGAACGGATTGTCCTCCACGGCGTTTGCGAATACCACGAGCTTGGCGCAGCCGAGTCCGTCCTTTTCCCTTGTGCGCGCGGCGGTGTCCTTGATGGCCCGACCCATGAGCGCCACGGCGTCCATGTCGATGCCTGCGCGGGTGGAGCCGACGTTCACGGACGAGCAGACGAGATCCGTGGTGGAAAGCGCCTCGGGAATCGAATCAATGAGCCGCCGATCCGCTCCGGTCATGCCCTTCTGCACAAGGGCTGAATAGCCGCCGATGAAATCGACACCCGTCTCCTTGGCCGCCGCGTCCAGCGCCCGCGCCACGCAGACGGGGTCGTCGATGGCACCGGTAATGAGCGCCACGGGGGTCACGGAAATGCGCTTGTTGACGATGGGCACGCCGTACTCCCGCTCAATGTCGCCGCCCACCTTCACCAGGCGTTCGGCTGTTTTTGTGATCCGGTCATAGACCTTGCCGCAGAGTCTGTCGGGATTGTCGTCCACGCAGGCGAGCAGGGAAATGCCCATGGTGATGGTGCGCACGTCGAGCTTCTCCCGGTCGATCATGCGGATGGTTTCGAGAATTTCGGAGGTGTGAATCATGCGCGCCTCCTAAACCTGATGCATTGCTTCGAAGATTTCGCTTCTCTGCACCCTGATCTGGAGGTTCTGCTCCCGGCCGTACGCGCGCAGTTCCTCGGTAAGCACGTCGAAATCGCACGCGGGCGAGGACACGTCCGCGATGAGAATCATGTTGAAAAGGCCCGAAAGGATGGTTTGCGAGATGTCCAATATGTTCGCGTCGTGCCGGTAAAGCGCGTCCGATACACGCGCGATGATGCCCTTGCGGTCATAGCCCAAAACCGTGACGACCGCTTTTTTCATTTCAGCCATTTCATGACCTCCGTCCGTTCAATGCGCCCATTATACACCCGGAAAACCCAAGCGTTCAAGCCGCCTTCCGTAAAGGAGTCAAGTTTCTTCCCTGTTGTGCGCGGGGAGCGGGAAACGCGCGATGAGCACCGTAAGCAGTGCGATGGCGGCGAACAGGGCAAGGTTCACAAGGTAAGGATAATACAGCGATTTGTTCGCGAAAAGGCCGATCACGAACGGGAACAGGCAGACCATGAGCGAGATCGTCGCATACACCATGCCGTAAATGCGCGCGCGTTCCTCGGGGTCCGCGTGGAAGTAGAGCATGGAGCTTGTGAGCGGCGAAAGGAGCGCGATGGCCATGGCTTCGAGGGAGACTGAAATGATGAGCGCGGGCCAAACGGCCACGAGGGGCGCGGAAACCGCGCTGAGCACGAGCAATGTCCCCTGCGAAAGGGCGAGCATGGCGATGGCGGTGAGCATGGGCCGCCGGAAGGACATGCGCTTGAGCCGCGGAATCAGAATCAGAATGGCGCCCAGCGTCACAATGCCCTTGACCATGGCAAACCACGAAAGGTCGCTCTCGCGCAGACCCAGATATTCCACCACGAAGGTCGCCCAATAGCTGTCGTTGACGCTGCCCACAAGGGAATAGGCGGCGAGGATGCCCAGGGTCAGGAGCATACGTTTTTCGCGCAGGATGCCCAGATACACATCCTTGCACTCGTAGAGGGAGCGCAGGATGGACACATCCTTCGTGGCGGCGAGCCGGCGCTCCCCCACGCTGGTTTCCTTGGAATACACAAACAGGATGAGGAACTTCGCGGTCATCGAAATAAAGGCGATGAAGTACAGAACGCGCATGGTCGGTACCACGGAATAGCGCGCTACCGCCCACATGGAGACGGGCGCCACGAAGGTCGCAATGACGCCCATGAACGAGGCCATGGAAAAGACGGGCACGATCTGCTCGCGGGGCGTATCCTCGACCAGAAGCAGGCTCCAGGAATTGTCGGTAATCTTCCAAAGGCCGTTGAACAGCGCCGCGGCCAGAAACCACGTGAAGTTCTGCGAAAAAGCCCACAGCAATTCCGGGATGCTCCACGCCAGCACGTCGAAAATGAGCGTACACCAGCGCCGCCCGAGCTTATCGGTCAATACGCCCGACAGGATGGACGAAATCACCTGCGAAATGTACGAGATGGTGGCGACCATGCCGATGTCCGACATGGAGAGCCCCAGCAAAACCATGTAGCGGGCGATGTACGGCTTATAAAGGTTGAAGGGCACGCCCCAAAGAGGCTCCGTCCAGATGCACGCCCGCGCGTTTCCCTTGAGGCGGAGGAACGTGTCAACCATGTCGTTTTTGCGCAGAACGCGCATGACCCTGTTCATGCCGGCGCACCGTCCTTTCACTGATCCGGACGCCGCGTCCATTTCCCGAAGAACCGGGAATGCGCCTTTGGCGCCGGCGGCTTCACACACTCCGGCTATTATAGCATACGCGCGAAACGGTTGACAATAGATTTGTGCGCAACAAAAGCGCCCCCGCAGGGGAGCGCTTTGCCGTGTTCAGGGCTTCGCGTTGAACCGGACCGACACCGTGAACGAACCGCCGTCCGCCGCCGCGGCGATCCGCCCCCGCATGGCGTCGACGAGTGATTTGGCAATGGAGAGGCCGAGGCCGTAGCTGCCGTCGCCCGTGCGCGCCTCGCTGGCGCGGTAAAAGCGGTCGAAGACGCGGTCCGTCTTGAGCGCGGTGCCGTTTTTATAGGGATTCGAGACCGCAAGGTGCGCGTATTTGCCCGCGGAGGTCAGCCGAACCCTGATCTCGCCGTCCGGGTCCGCGTACTTCACCGCGTTGTCCATGAGAATGGAGACGAGCTGGCGCGCGGATGCCTCGTCGCCCTGGGCGAAGACGTCGGGCGGAGCGTCCACCGAGACGGTGAGGCTTCTGCGCGCGGCGGGGGTCGCGAACGTCATGGCCGTGTCGTATACGGCGTCGGAGAGGTTGAAGCGCGCGGGCACGAACTTTTTCGCGCCCTCGTCGATGCGCGTAAGCTCGATGAGGTTTTGAATGAGCTTCGCCATGCGCTCGGTCTGCTTCCCGATGCTGCGCGACCACTCATTCTCCCCGAAGTTCATTTCGATGATCTCCGCGTTTGCCGAGATGATCGTCAGCGGGGTTTTGAGCTCGTGGCTCGCGTCGGTGATGAACTGGCGCTGCTTGCGCAGGGAATCCGCCACCGGGCGGGACGCGATGCGCGAGAAGATCACCATGAGCAGGAAGATCACCAGGAGCGCGGACGCGGTGATGGCACAGGACGCCGCGGCGATCTGTTCGATGCTCGCCCGCGTATTGGACGCGTCGAGGAAGATGACGAGCGCGCCGTCCACCCGGTAGCGGTACGCGCCCATCCAGCCGGATGAATTTCCGGACGCGTAGGCCTTCTGCGCCAGCGTCTCGGCTTCCTCCTGATCGATTGCCGCCACCGACTCGACGTTCGAGGATTCAACCGTACCGTCATCTGTAAACGTAACGGTAAAAAAACGGGTGGTAAACCGCGCCTCGGGGTTTGTTTCGTCCATGGGCGGGTTTCCGCCGGTGGTGCCGCCGTCTTCCGCAGGCGGCTGGACGACAGGGAACGAGCCGCCGTTTTCCATGAGAAAATCAAGGGTATGGTCGACGCGGCCCGTCTGCGTCCGGTAATTCATGACGTTGACCACCAAAAGGATGGCAATGAGAACCGTGGTTACCGAGAGCATGCACACCAGTACAAACCGCCTGCGGAAGCGTGCGATCATTCGTTTGCCTCCAGCGCGTAGCCCACCCCGCGCATGGCGCGGATGGAAACGGGAGCGCCGATGGCCTGGAGCTTCTTGCGGATGTTCGAAATGTTGACCCAAACGATGGACACATCCACGTCGCTGTCCCAGCCCCAGATCTTCTCGATGAACTGCGCGGTGGGGATCACCCTGCGCGGACTGTCCATCATCAGCTCCATCATGCGGTATTCGCGGCTGGAGAGGTGCGTCGCGCCGCTTTCGCAGATCAGCTCGAAGGATTGGCCGTCCAGGGTCACGCCGCCGTACGCGAGCGTCTGCCCGGCATAGTCGCCCTTGCGCCGGAGCATGGCGCGCACCCGAGCCAGAAGCTCCGAGACGGCAAAGGGCTTGGGCAGATAGTCGTCCGCGCCCGCGTCGAGCCCGGCGACGCGATCCTCCACCTCCGCCTTTGCCGTGAGAAGGAGCACCGGAATGCCGATGCCCGCGGCGCGCATGCGCGAGAGCACCTGCAGGCCGTCCATGCCCGGCATCATGATGTCCAGGACGACGCCGTCGTAATCGCCGCATGTCGCGTGCGAGAGCGCATCGTTGCCGTTTGTCACCGTGACGACGGTATAGTTCTGCTTTTCGAGCACCGTTTTTAACGCCTTGACGAGTTCAGGTTCATCTTCCGCGACGAGCAGCTTCATGCGCCTCGCCTCCTTTGTTTCTTATTATACACAGGCTGCCGTAGAAAACAAGGTTCTATTCAATGATGACATCGCACGTCATTCCGATGGAAAGGTTTTCACGCTCTACGGACACCTGGGCCCGGTACGAACCATCGTCCTCGGCGATGTTTGAGACGCGCAGGACGGTTCCCGCATATGTCGTGTCCGAATCATCCGCAAACACCACTTCCACCGGCTGCCCCACCGCAATCCGCCCAAGATCGTCCTCCGGCACGGTCATTTCCACCAAAATCGCGTCGTCGGGATAGAGGACGGCGAGCACGTCGCCTTCCGAGACGGAATCATCCGAGGCGGAGGCCGTTTCGGTTTCAGTGCTCTGCGAAGCGCCCGACGTGTCCTGCGAAGCTGAAGCCGTTTCCGCCGATTGCGCCGTGCCCGCGTCAGTCTGCGTTGCGGCGTCCGTGGCGGAGTCGTCCGCCGTGCCCAGCGATGAACCGGTCGCATCGGATGTCTCCGCCTCGCTTTCCGCAGTGCCGCTCACCGAAGCGACGATGCCGGATACGGACGCGGTCACTTCCGTTTGGGCGCATCCCAGGGTTTCATAGAGAAGCTGCCCGCGCTCGACGCGGTCGCCCGCCTGCACATGGAGCCGGATCACGGTTCCGTCCGCCTCGTAAAGGGTATTGTCCGAATAAATCAGGGTGCCGATGCCGATCCGCTGGGAATAGGTGAAGTCCGCGTCGCGGTAGAGGTACACGGTTTCGCCCACATAGAATTCGCCGCCCGTGGTGGTGACCATGTATTCCTCGCCGTCCACGGAGGTGACGGTGCCCGTGCCCCGGTGTGTGCCGTCCTCGGTACATTTGATGTAGACCGTTTCGCCCGCGTGGACGAAGTAGTTGTCCTCGGTGGCATACCCGCCGTCGACGGTGCAGTAAATCGTATATTTGCCGATGGGCTCAATCTCGACGAGGGTGCCGTCGATTTCCTCGCCCTCCTCCGCCCAGACGGCCGCGACGGTGCCGTCGCCCGTCGCGTAGACTTTTTCGGTCTCGTAGGTCGCGACGAGCTCGCCCGCGGCGATCCGCTCGCCCGCCTGTACCGCGTAGCTTTCGATCGTGCCGTCCGCGGGGGCGAGCACGCTGACCTCCCGCGCGGCGACCACCTCGCCCGCGTATACGCCAGATTCAGCCAACGCCGGCAACGCGCAGACGAGGAACACCAACAGGAAAATGGTTGCCTTTTTCATGCGATCACCCGCTTCACTCGGTGCTCTTCTGGTTCAGAATCATGGCGGTGCCGTCCACCGGATACGCGTCGCCCGCCGCCTCCACCGTCGCGTCCATGCCGTCCAGGAGCGTGAGTTCAATTGTGAAATCCTTTGAGACGAGTCCCTGGGCGCGCAAGGACGCGTAGACCGTGCCCGCGAGGTAATCCTCCGTGGGAATCGTAACCGTTTCGTCGCCCGATGTGAGCGTAAGCGCCGAAATGCCGCTGACGGACAGGAGCTTCAGCGCGTAGCCGTTGATGTTCCAGACCGCGCCGGATTGGGCGGAGAGTGTCAGCGTGCCGTCCTCGACAGCCGCCGCAAAGTCGCCGTCCGCAAGGGAGATGTCCAGCACTTCACCGCCCAGGGTGAGCGTCTGCTCCGCTTCGTCTGACACGGACGTTTCGAGGGACCAGTAGGGGGACATGTCCTTGTCTCCGGATGCGTGGGAGGACGTAAGCGCCTCGCCGGGGGTAATCCCGCCCGGCTCTTCCTCCATTTCACCGCCGCTCGCGCCGCCGCTTCCGCCGCTGCCGCTTTTGCCGCCGCCACCGCCGCCGCTGGGCATTCCGCCGCCGCCGGGACCTTCGCCCGGGCCGCCTTCGCCGCTGTATGCGGGCGTGCTTTCGTCATAGAGGAGCTGTTGCAGGCTGTCGTCTGCGATGCCCGTCTCTTCGAGTGCGTTCTGTTTCTGAAAGAGCTTGACGGCGGTTTCGGTGGCCTCGTCGAAGGTGCCTGTGGGCATGCCCCCGGTGGTGCCGTCAAGATAGTTGAGCGCGATGAGCCTCTTTTGCAGGTTCGTCACGTCGTCTCCCGTGCTGCCGCTTTGGAGCGTGGGATACACGGTGGCCGTGGGCTCGGGCGTCGCGGAAGGCTCCGCCGTCGGCTCCGCGGTCGGGGATACGGTGGGTTCCTCCGTTGGAGCTTCGGTGGGCGCGGACGTGGCCTCCGGTTCTTCCGTCACGACAGGCTCTTCCGTCACAGCCGGCTCTTCCGTCACAGCCGGTTCTTCCGTCACAGCCGGTTCTTCCGTCACAGCCGGT
>JAEYRW010000036.1 GCA_023435435.1 Bacillota bacterium
CTCGGGGACCTATCCCCGAGCCGCCGATTTCTACTTGATTGCCTTAAGGATGGCCCCGCTCCATTGGGGGCGCACGCTGTCATCCAGTACCTCCACGGCGCGAAAGCCCGCTTCCCGCAAAAGCCGCGTCTGTCGCTCGATGGTGAAGGGGATGTCGATGTGGAATTCCCCCGGGCCCGGCGCGCGGCCGAGGTTTTTAACGAAGAGTTCGTATCGGTTCCTGTACTGCTTCTCACACCAGGCATCCACGATGAAATCGCTCTCGATGTACGCGCCGTCCGGCTTGAGGCTCGCAAGGATCTTTTTGTAGACCGCGACCTTCTCCGCCTCCCAGAAGTGGTGCATGGTGTTGCTCGAGACGACGAGGTCGAACGCCGACCCTGGATAATCCCAATCCACATATGACGCCGCAACCGCCTCGATTTGCGTCAGATGTGTACGGTGGTTCTCCACAAGAAGCTCGAGCATTGAACGCGACAAATCGACGCATGTCACGCGGGCGTTGGGCGCCTTCCGCCAGATGTAATCAAGCTCGATTCCCGTGCCGCATCCGATGTCCAGGATTTGAATGGGAAAGTCCGTTTCCGGCACGCACGCACCGAGCTTCGCGTAGGACGCGCCGCCGCCGAACGAAAACATGTGCGCGTCATACCCGTCCGCCCGCGCGTCAAAGAAAGCGCCCATTCTTTCAGGATTCGCCACGTCGTTTACGTCCCAGGCGGGACCGTCCAAACGGTCGGTGTGGTAGAGTCTCCATTCCCCCGCATTCTCGACGAACCCGAGTTTTTCCAGAATGCGCCGTGCGGCCGGGTTTTGAGAATCGGCGCGGGCGGAGACGACGTCCAGACCGAGGTTCTCAAGCCCGTGCCAGACCGCCGCCTTGGCGGCCTCCATGCCATAACCCATTCGGCGAAAATTCGCATCCACCCGGACAGAAATTTCTCCGGTCTCTGGCCCAACAATGACACAACCGACGGTCCGATTGTCCTGCAATTCACATAGGATAAACCGTGTGTTTTCCGCATCCGGGACAAGCGCGAGCCGCCCGGTTTTTATTCGTTCCATATTCGGTTCCTCCGCAAAATATAAATGCCCGGCGCTTGTCGCCGGGCGGGAGGAACGCGCAAAAAATACTTGTTTAGCGGCCTTTTCATGCCACAAAAGGTGCGGATGGCGTATCGATCCCGTCCCAACGACAAACCAAGCACATCCGTGGATGCGCTTTATTTCCCGTCAAAGAAGGATCAATAGACCATCGGTACACCCCGTTTCGCCGTTCGTATGAGGAAACCGGATCAATTATAGCACGTCCCGTTCCGCGAATCAAGTCTCACCGCCTGTCGAGATTTCGCAGAAATTCCTCCTTGGTCGCGACCTCCGTGCCGGCCAGAGACAGAATCAGATCCAGGATCTGGGCCTTCGTGCCCTCGATGAGGTTGACGCCCACGAACCGGCCCTTGACGCCGGAGGCAAGATTCAGATGAAATTCATGCACAAGCCAGTCAATGAGCCGCATTTTGTTCCGGTATGTCCGGGCGGCGGGCCATTTTTCAATGTATTCTCCAAAAATTTCAGCCGCGGAATTGGCGGGCATGTTGTTTTCCCGGAAGGAACGCATATACGCCCTGAACTGATACTGACTGCCGCATCCGCAGCTGAGAATGGCTGCGTCGCACGGAAGAATCGCCCCGCAGTTGTGGCACTTCATCCGTCCGGAGAGCATCAGCGCCCGCTCGTCCCTGCCCTGCGCGCATCGGGCGTAGAGCGTCCAGCCCACCTCATCGGCAAGTTCCTCGTCCTCAAGCAGCTTCGCGTCTTTTTCGTACAGCGCGGCAAGCATCCTGCGGGAAAGTTTTGGCGACCACCTGAACCTGTTGAAGCGGGCCGGATCGACTCGCGCCATCAGCGCTTCCTTCTCCTTCTTTTCCCGCGCCGCGCGCTCCTTCGCGCGCGCTCCCTGCGCTTCGATCTTTTTCGCGCTGTGCGCAGCGAGCTGTTCACCGAAGCCGTCCGCCCAAAGCCGGTCTGCCAGTGCGAGCGCTTCGTTCAAGGCATTTTCATCGCGCACGGGGATTCCTTCCACATGAAAACAGCCTTCGCGGATGACGACGGCGCCGGTCAGATACATGCCGTACTTCCCGAACCGGAACATCCAGCCGTCCTTTTCCGTAAAGACGGCGGGATCGCAGTGCAGTCGGTATTCCCGGGCGAGATGGTTTGCAAAGCGCGTGAACAGTTCCATGCCGTTCCCGGGCAGATACGCGGAAAGCGCGGTCACGTCCGGCCGCGTCTTTCGGTTGGGGTAAAGCTCCTTCCAGTCCATAAAGTGCCTCCCACGAAACGCAAAGCCCGCGACAATCCGTCGCGGGCCTGAATTTACCGTTCCTCCCGGAAGTACGCGAGGCCGAGGCTCGCCGGGGGCTGATTTTCGCGCTTTTTGCGCAGGCTGGTGAGGATGAGAACCAGAATCGTCACCACGTAGGGCAGCATCTTGAAGATCTCCTGGGTCGCGCGGTTGAGCCCCGCGATGTAGAGGTACAGGATGTAGAGGCCGCCGAAGAGCACCGAACCCCAGATGGCATGCTTGGGGTTCCAGCGTGCGAAGATCACCAGCGCGATGGCCAGCCAGCCGCGGTCGCCGAAGCCGTTGTTGGTCCACGTGCCGCCGGAATACTCCATGACAAAGTAGAGCCCGCCCAGGCCGCAGATGCCGCCGCCCACGCAGGTGGCGAGGTACTTGTACCAGGTGACATTGATGCCCGCCGCGTCCGCCGTGGCGGGGCTTTCCCCCACCGCGCGCAGGTTGAGCCCATTGCGCGTCTTCATAATGTACCACGCAAGCACGAACGAAATGATGATCGAGAGATAGGTCAGGATGCCGTGGGAGAACAGGATCGGCCCCAGCACCGGAATCTGGGAAAGGAACGGAATCTTCGCGGTGTACACGCTCGCCGTGCGCGCCACGGAGATCTGACCCACGCCGCCCGCCAGCTGGGAGAGCGAACCGCCGAAGAAATTGCCGATGCCCACGCCGAATGTGGTGAGCGCGAGGCCCGTCACGTTCTGGTTGGCGCGCAGGGAAATGGTGAGCACGGAGTAAATGAGCCCGCCCAGCGCCGCGAACAGGAACGCGGAAACGATGGAAATGAGAAAGCCGACGAAGGGCACGGGATTTCCCGCGTTGCGCTCGTACAGAAACGCGGTCACCAGCCCTGCGATGCCGCCCATGTACATCATGCCGGGCACGCCGAGGTTGAGGTTTCCCGACTTTTCCGTCAGGATTTCGCCGTTGGCGCCGAAGAGGATGCAGATGCCCTGGGCGATGGCCTTCTGGATGAAAATAACGATGGTGCTCATCGCGCCGCCTCCCCCCGCCGAACGCGGAGGTTCAGCTTGAAATTGATGAAGAATTCGCACCCGAGAATGAAGAACAGGATGATGCCCGTGATGATGTCGGACGCGTTTTCGTTGAGGTTGAACTGGGTTGCGATCTGGCTGGCGCCCTTTTCCATGAAGACGAGGAAGAACGCCACAATGAGCATCATGAATGCGTTGAACTTCGAAAGCCAGGCCACCACGATGGCCGTGAAGCCGCGCCCGCCCGCGGTGCTGGTCGAAATGGTGTGGGATGAGCCGCTCACCAGCAGAAAGCCCGCGATGCCGCAGATGGCCCCGGAAAGCGCCATGGTGCGCATGATGACTTTTTTGACGTTGATGCCCGCGTAGCGCGCGGTGTTTTCGCTTTCCCCCACCACCGCAATTTCGTAGCCGTGCTTGGAATAACGCAGGTAGACGAACATCAAAATGGCAATGGTGAGGACGATGACGACATTCAGGGTGTACTGCTGCCCGAACAGCGCCGGGAACCAGCCGTTGCGCGTCGCCATGTTGATGAGTCCCACCGAGTTCGAGCCCTTGGGATTTTCCCAATAGACGATGGAGAACGTCACCAGCTGCATCGCCACATAGTTGAGCATGAGGGTAAAGAGCGATTCGTTGGTGTTCCAAATGGCCTTGAACATGGCGGGAATGAGCCCCCAGACCATGCCCGCGACGACGGAGGCGACGACCATGGTGGCAAACAGAAGCCAGGTGGGCATGGACCCCAGATAAATCATCACCGCCGCGGTGGCGAGCCCGCCCACAAGCACCTGGCCCTCCGCGCCGATGTTCCAGAACCGCATCTTGAACGCCGGGGCCAACGCCACGGAGATGCAAAGAAGCGTCATGGTGTCGCGCACCGTTACCCAGCTGCGCTTGGCGGTGCCCACCGCGCCTGCGACGATGCCCTTGTAGACCTCGAGGGGATTCATGCTCGTAAGGGCATAGATGACCACGGCGCAAGCGCACAGGGAGAGTGCAAGCGCCACGATCCGAATGAGCCACGCCTTCCACCACGCAATGGCGTCGCGCCGGGATATCTGAAACAGCGGCTCGCGCGCCGCACGCATTTCTCCTGTCACGCGCCAGCCTCCTCGCTCGACGTCATCAGCATGCCGACTTCTTCCTTGGTCGCCTTGTATCCGTCCACGACGCCGGTGATCCGCCCGCCGCAAAGCACGAGGATCTTGTCGCACAGCTCAAGAAGCACATCCAAATCCTCGCCCACGCAGATGACCGCCACGCCGCTCTCCTTCTGTTCGTTGAGCAGCCGGTAAATGGTGTAGGACGAGTTGATGTCGAGGCCGCGCACCGGATAGGCGACCATGAGCACGGTAGGGTTGAGCGCGATTTCGCGGCCCACCAGCACCTTCTGCACGTTTCCGCCCGAAAGCTTGCGCACGGGGGTATGAACGCCGGGGGTGTGCACCTCGAGCTTGCGGACGATGTCTTCCGCCAGATTCTTGGGCCGCCTGCGGTCCGCCCAGAAAAGGCCGCTGTCGCGGTAGGAGCGGAGCATCATGTTGTCCGTCATGCTCATGGAGCCCACAAGGCCCATGCCAAGCCTGTCCTCCGGCACGAAGGAAAGCCGGATGCCGAGCTTTCCGATCTCCGAAGGGTCCATGTTGGAAATGACTTTTTCGCCGCCCTCGGGCGGATTGTATCTGACCACGCCCTCGCGGATGGGCTGAAGCCCCGCGATGGCTTCCAGAAGCTCGCGCTGACCGCTGCCCGCGACGCCAGCGATGCCGAGAATTTCGCCGCCGTAGGCCTTGAAGGACGCATTCGACAGAGTGCGCACGCCCTCGTGGTCCACCACCGTGAGGCCCTCCACCGCCAGCCGAAGCACCCGGTTTTTGGGCCGGGGCCGCTCGATGTCGAGGTTGATTTTCTTGCCCACCATGAGCTCGGTGAGCGAGGAGACGGTGGCGGTTTTGGTGTCCACGGCGCCCACGTCCCTGCCCTTACGCATGACGAATACGCGGTCGGAAATTTCGAGCACCTCGTTTAATTTGTGTGTGATGATGATGATGGCGCGGTTGTCGTCGCGCATGGAGCGCAGTATGTCGAACAGCCGCTGGGTCTCCTGGGGCGTGAGCACGGCCGTGGGCTCGTCCAGGATGAGGATGTCCGCGCCGCGGTAGAGCACCTTGACGATTTCGACGGTCTGCTTCTGGGAAACGGACATGTCGTAGATTTTCATCGCAGGGTCGAGTTCGAAACCGTACCGCGCGGTGAGGGCGTTGATCTTCTCGCACACCGCCTTCATGTTGAGGTTCTGGGAGCCCGGAAGGCCCAAAACAATGTTTTCGGCGGCGGTTAAGACGTCCACGAGCTTGAAGTGCTGGTGCACCATGCCGATGCCCAGCTGAAATGCGTCGCGCGGCGAGCGGATCGTGACCTCGCGCCCGTTGACCGACACCTTTCCCTCGTCCGGGTAATAGATGCCGGAAATCATGTTCATGAGCGTGGTTTTACCGGAGCCGTTTTCGCCGAGAATGGCGAGGATTTCGCCGCGCTTCACGGTCAGATTGATCCCGTCGTTGGCGACGACCTTCCCGAATCGCTTTGTGATGTTCGTAAGCTCGATGGCCGCACTTTGCCGCACCGGATATCCCCCCAAAGAAATCGATGTTTTATTGTATCATTCGCGCGTTTACGGCGCGTTAGGCGGATGTGAATTTGCCGGATATTTGCGCGCGTGACAGCGAAAATGTCCGGCTCTTCCGAAAAACGAGGAGCCGCGGAACGATTTGTGCTCCGCGGCTCGCAGGGGAAGGAACCGAATCAGTTGTTGGTCAGATCCGTCACGCCGTCGATGATGAGATCGAAGGAGGGGGCGGACGCCAGCTCGGACTCGTGGAAGTAGCCGTCCGAGACATAGGCCTCGTACTTGGCGTAGTCGCCGCCCGCCGCGATCAGATCCTCGAGGGAGGAACCGCCCACGGTGAAGGTATCGGTGGCGAAAACCTTCAGGGTGCCGTCCACGATGGCCGCCTCAACCTCGGCGACCTTTTCGGCGGTGCCTTCCGCGACGGCCGCCTCGTTGAGCTCGGTGATGGAGACGGCGCCGTCGGCGTAGCCCTGGCACCAGTCGGTGGCAATGGTCTCACCCTTGATGACGCAATCGGTGGCGTAGGTGTAATAGGGGCCCCAGCTGATGGCGGCGGAAGTCAGCGCGCAGGTGGGGGCGGTGGCGGTCATGGAGACGTTGTAGCCGACGATGGGCACGCCCGCTGCCTCGCAGGCGGTGGCGGCGCCGGTGGTGTCGGCGTGCTGGGAAATGAGCACGCATCCGTCCGCGATCAGGGCCTCGGCGGCTTCCTTCTCAAGGTCGAAGCTCGCCCAGGAGTTGGTGTAGGTCACTTCCATGGTGGCGGAGGGGCAAACCGAACGCACGCCGAGGAAGAAGGAGGTGAAGCCCGAAATGACTTCCGCGTAGGGATAGGCGCCCACGTAGCCGACCTTGGCGGTCTCGGCGGTGATGGTGCCGTCCGCGATCATCTGATCAAGCTTCATGCCGGCAACGACGCCCGAAACGTAGCGGGACTCATAGACGGCGGTGAAGTAGTTGTGCATGTTGGAAAGGCCGGACATGGCGGCCTGATAGCCGGTGGCGTGGCAGAACTGCACGTCCGGATACTCGGTGGCGGCCATGATCATGTAAGACTCGAAGTTGAAGGAGTTGGCGAAGATGATGTTGCAGCCCTGATCCGCAAGATCCACGGCGGCATCATAGCAGGTTTCATCCTCGGGGACGTTCCACTTGATGATGATCTGATCATCGGTGAGGCCGAGCGCTTCCTGCATGGCCTTCGCGCCCTCGTAATGCGCCGCGGTGTATCCCTCGTTTTCGTCGCCCACGAAGATGAAGCCGACCTTGATGTCAGTCGCGGCAACGCCCTCCGCCAGCGCGGACAGGGACATCGTCATGACCAAGGCAAGAACCACAAGAAGACCCAAAAGTTTCCTCATAGACCAGACCTCCCATGTGAATGAATAAGTTCGTTTGCATCTTACACGATTATATGGCGTTTGTAAAGTCATTTATGCGCTTAAACACGTTAAAAATACGAACATTATTGTGCGGTAACGCACAATCATTCGCTCATCGGGCGAGCGTCCGTCCAATCTTCAACGTGGAAAACAGTCGGCGGGCCGCGCCGGCGAGCAGCGCTTCGGCGTTTTCGATGGCGTATTCCAGCGTGCGCGGGCCGTCGGTAATGGGCTCGAGGGATGTAAGGCCCATGTCCAAGAACAGCTCCGCGTCCTCTCCCAGTCCGCCCGCGACGGCGATGACAGGGATGCCCCGGGCGAGGCAGCGCCCGGCAATTCCGGCGGGCACCTTGCCGTAGCGCACCGACTGGCCGTCGAGCCGCCCCTCCCCCGTCACCACCAGGTCGACGCCTTCGAGAAGGGAATCAAATCTGACCGCGTCGAGCACCGCGTCGATGCCGCGCTTTACCTTGCCGCCCAGCGCCAGCGCCAGGGCGTAGCCCATGCCGCCCGCCGCGCCCGCACCGGGGAAGTCGCCCCGGTTTCCGAGAACAGCCGCGTAATTTTCCATGCCCCGTTCGAGCAATGCCAGCTTTTCCGCGTCGGCCCCCTTCTGCGGGCCGTAGACGTATGTCGCGCCGGAAGGCCCGAGGAGGGGATTCGTCACATCGCAGATGATCGTCATCTCGAGCGCGGGAAGCGCGGAGAGGTCCGCGGAGGCGACGCGTCCAAGATCCGCACCGCTGCCCGCGAGAAGCGCACCGTCCGCATCAAGAAAGCGCGCGCCCAAGGCGGCCAGCATGCCCATGCCGCCGTCGTTTGTGGCGCTGCCGCCGATGGCGATTGAAAACCTGTGCGCGCCGCGCCTGTGCGCATCCGCGATCATCTCGCCCGTGCCGCGCGAACTCGCCCGGAGGGGATCGAGGGGGCGCGCCAGGGTGATGCCCGAGGCGCGCGACATTTCGATGACGGCGGTTTCGCCGCCGTCGACGAGGCCGTAGCGCGCCTCGACGGGATTGCCCAGCGGGCCGGTGGCGGTCAGGTCGACATATGCGCCGTGGGCGGCTTCCACAATGGCCTCCAGCGTGCCCTCCCCCCCATCCGCGACGGGCAGGCACACGGTTTCGCAGCCAAGAACGGCTTCCGCCACGTCCGCGAGGATGCGCGCGGCCTCCCGGGACGTAAGGGACCCCTTGAAAGAATCGGGTGCGAGAAGGATTTTCATGCGCGAACCTCCACAAGCGTTTCGATGTCCGCAATGATGCGGGCGATGGCGTGCTCCGTGCATCCGACGGTGATCCGGTCCGCCGCGGCCTTAATCTCGGGCTCGGCGTTTTTGACCGCGTAGCCGATGTCGGCCATGGATACCAGTGTGACGTCGTTTTCGTAGTCACCCGCGCCCACCGTCAGGCGGATGGTTGAATCGTGGGCCTTGAGAAAGCGGAGGCACTCCCCCTTCCCGCTGCCGTGGGTGTGCAGTTCCACGCCGTTTTTGTAGCTGCGGTTGACGGCAAACATGCCCGGATAGCGATTCCGCACATGCGCGCGCAGAAAGAGCGTTTCCTCAGCTCCCTGATGGAGAAGCACCTTGAACCAGGGTTTTTCAATCTTTCCGAAAACCGCGGACGGCGCCTTTCCGCCGGCTTTTTCCCACTTGATGCCCTGCCCGAACGAATCGCAGAGGTACATGTCCTCGGTTTGAGGCAAGAGGGCGAGGGCGTCGAGGACGTCCAGCGTCCCCGCCGGCATGGTGAAGACCGTGCGCTTTTCAAACGTCTCCGGGTCGCAGATCATGGTGCCATTGGCGGCGATGATGGGGGCGTTGGCATGAAAATCGGTAAATTTGCCGAAGAATTCGGGCGAACGACCGCTTGCGAACGTGAAGCGGCCTCCATTTTCCTGAAAATAGCGGACGGCGTCGCTGTTTTCCCGGGAAACAACGGGACCGGGCATGGCGAACGTTCCGTCAAAATCCGTGCAGAGAAGGATGCCTTCAAACTTTTTCATATGTACCCTCCGTAGCATGATGATAGCGCCCGAAGCCGCGCGTGTCAACGGAGCGCATGGTAATTCTTGCGTTGACGCAGGGTGCATATAATGCTATACTTTGGCAAAAGCACACGGGCAATGAGGGGAATATAAATATGAAGCATGATTTGTTTTCGCTGCGCGGCAAGGTTGCGGTCGTGACGGGCGGATATCAGGGCATCGGCAGGGTCGTTGCGGGTTTTCTGGCCGATGCGGGTGCGGACGTCGCCATCTTTGACCTGGCGGACGCGTCCGCGATCGCGGCCGGAATCGCCCGGGACTACGGCGTGCGGGCAAAGGCGTACATTTGCGACGTGACGAGTCCGGAAGCGGTGCATGCCTCCATCACGGCGGCGGCCGCGGATTTCGGCGGCCTCGACGCGCTGTTCAACAACGCGGGCATCTGCATCCACGAAAACGCGCTGGACGTCGCGCCGGAGAAATGGCTGAAGGTGATCGACGTCAATCTCAACGGTGTTTTCTACGTCGCGCGGGAATTTGCCCGCCATCTTGTGGAAAGCGGGCGCACGGGGAGCATCGTCAACACCGCCTCCATGTCTGGCAGCATCGTGAACGTGCCCCAGGGGCAGGCATCCTACAACGCGTCCAAGGCGGCGGTGAAGCACCTGACCAAGTCCCTTGCGGTAGAATGGGCGAAAAAGGGCATCCGCGTCAACTCCATCAGCCCCGGCTACATTCGCACGGAGATGACTGGAAACGTCCGGCAGGACTGGCAGGAGCTTTGGGTCAGCTCCATTCCCTTTGGGCGTATGGGAACGCCCGAGGAGCTCGCGGGCGCGGTCATCTACCTGCTTTCGGACGCGGCAAGCTACACCTCCGGCCACGATCTGGTGATCGACGGCTGCTTTACGGCGGTTTAACATGAAATACATGACGCGCACGGAGCGGCTTCCGATTGGCGGCGCGTACGACGTCATCGTCGCGGGCGGCGGGGTCGCGGGCGCGGCCGCGGCGATTTCCGCGCGGCGCGGGGGCAAGCGCGTGCTGCTGCTTGAAAAGGGCGCGATTCTCGGCGGGCTTGCGACGTCGGGGCTCATTAACTTTTTCGAGCCCATGGACGACGGGCGCGGCCACAGGCTGATGGGCGGTCTTTGCGCGGAATTTTTCGTGCGCGCGACGCGCGCGGGATACGACACGGTGCCGGACGAATGGAAGCGCGGCGAGCCGGGCCAGCAAACAGGGCGGAGGTACGAGAGCCGCTATTCGCATGCGCTGTTCGCGCTGGAACTGACGGAACTGCTCGCTGCCGAGGGCGTTGAGATTCTGTTTGACACGCTCATGTCCCAACCGGTCATGGACGGCGGCGTGTGCACGGGGCTCGTCGTAGACGGAAAGTCCGGCAGACAGTTTTTCTCCGCGCGCATGGTGGTGGACGCCACGGGCGACGCGGACGTTCTGCACCGCGCGGGCGTGCCCACCGTTCAGGGAAAGAACTTCTTTACTTACATCGGCTTTGCCGTTGACATCGAGCGATGCAAAAAGGCGGCGGCGTCCGGGCGGATTGAGGACGCGATTTACCACGTCCACGGCGGGGGCGCGACGCTCTACGGAGACGGGCATCCCGCCGATGTGCGCCTTTTCGAGGGGACTTCGAACCGGGACGTTTCCGAATACCTCATATTGAACCAGCGCCGGCTGCTCGCGGCCGTGGGCGACCAGGACCGCTTCTCCCGCGACATCGTGACGCTTCCTGGCATGGCGCAGCTGCGCACCACGCGGCGGATCGACGGTGACCGGACGCTGTATCCCGCGGATGCCGGACGCCGCTTCCCGGATTCCATTGGAACCATCGGGTCGTTCGACGAAGCGGATCTTCTTTACGAGGTGCCCTACGGATGCCTTGTGCGAACCGGCTTTCAGAACCTTATCACCTGCGGGCGAAGCGCGTCCGGCGCGGAGCATGCCTGGGACGTGCTGCGCGTGATCCCGCCCGCGATTTTGACCGGGCAGGCGGCAGGCACGGCCGCGGCGCGGGCCATCGATGAAGGCGCGCCCATTTACGGAATCGACATGGCGGGCCTGCAGGAGGCGCTCGGGGAGACTGGCGTGCGCATTCATCTTTCCTGTGGGAAGACGAAAAAAGATGTGCGGGAACGTGGAATTTCCTGTTGACAAGGGCACGGTGGCGTTGTATAATGTAACCTGTCGCGCGGGGATATAGCTCAGTTGGTTAGAGCGTTACGTTGACATCGTAAAGGTCATAGGTTCGAGCCCTACTATCCCCACCACAAAGCCTCACAATGAATTGTGAGGCTTTTCTTCTGTTTGTACAGCAGTTCATATCACTTTTTTGATTCCATTCCGCGTGGGCACAAGATATGTAACGTTCATGGGTACGAAAAGTGGGTACGAAGGTAGGCCCACCTCTTCCCCATCCCTTTTGCTCGTTCTTTCAGCGCACGGAACTTCGAGAACCTGTTTTGCGCCAATGGGTTGCAAAACAGGCGCGAGGCGGGGTGTTTCGCGATTCATTTCTCCGCTGTGGGGGCGGGGTGGAAACCATGTGTGCTACATGCAACGACGGACAAGTCGCTTTCCCTACGCGTCGTTCGCCACGCCGTCGCAAGCACCCTTCTTTTTCCGAAAAACCAGATGTTTTCCGAGCACATAATTCAAGACGATGACAATCACCATAATGATCGCTTTGCAGAAAAGTTTGTTCCACCCGAAAACTTCGACAAGCAGGATCAGGCCGAAATAATCCACAAGTCCCGTGAACCCGCGCGTCGCGAAAAAAGAAAGGAACTCCTTCACAAAGCCCCAGACGCCCGCGGTTTTACTTTCAAATACCCAAAGTTTGTTGAGAAGGTATCCCACGGTTTTGCTGAGGATCAGCGCCGCAATGTTCGCGATCGTATAGTGGATGTCCAAGATGCTGAAAAGCAAATAGAAGGCGGCGAAGTTCGTGACAGAGATTGCACCGCCTGAAATTCCATATTTGATCAGCTCTGCCGTGAAGATTTTTCGAATCAGCTTTATCATTGTTCGTGCTCACGTTCTTCCGGGGGAATGCCAGAGATTTCCCGTACATGCGCCTCGCTGTACTTGCGCCGAAAGGCAGCTTCCACAATCATATCTCCGATAAAACCGGTGGAAATGGACTGTACACCCAAGATGATGCAAAGAATCCCCAAAATCAGCAGAGGACGCCCTCCGATGCTGTTGCCCAAGAGCCATAAAACGGTAAGATAGGCGCAAATCACGAACCCAAGAATCAAGGAGATAAGCCCCACTTTTCCAAAAAAGTACATGGGCTTGTCGCTGTATTTCAGCAGAAACGTGGTCGTCAGGGAATCAAAGAGTCCTCGCAAATAGCGTTTGAATCCGTATTTGGATTTTCCGAATTCCCTCTTGTGGTGCGTCACTGTGATCTCCGCGATGCGGAAGCCCCATCGGGCAGCGAGCACAGGGATGTAGCGGTGCAGCTCGCCATACAGGTCGATCTGATCCACCACTTCGCGCCGGTATGCCTTAAAGCCGCAGTTGAAGTCGTGCAGCTTTACGCCGGAAAGCTTTGCGCTCACCGCGTTAAAAAGCTTGGAGGGCAGACGTTTTTCCAGAGGATCCAGGCGATTATACTTCCAACCGGATACCACGTCGAAACCTTCGTCCAGTTTCTCGATGAACCGTGGAATTTCCGCCGGGTCGTCCTGAAGATCCGCGTCCATGGTGATGACAATGTTGCCCTCCACATGCCGGAACCCCGATTGGAGCGCCGCGGCCTTGCCGAAGTTTTTGCGGAAAGAGATCATACGAATCCGGGCATCCTTTTGCATGAGCGACTTGACGACTTTTTCCGAATCGTCAGTGGAGCCGTCGTTGATCAGCCAGATTTCAAAACCGGAAATGAGTCCGCTCTTGACCGCCAGCTCCGCATTTTGGGTTATCCGCATGTGCAGTTCCTTAAGCGAACCTTCCTCATTGAAAAACGGTATCACAAATGATAAAACTCGATTCAAGTGAAAACCTCCTGTGCCTCTGCTTACACGGAAAACCATAAAACGTTAAAATAGCTGTCCGTATATAGTTTTTGATATGAGGTCAAATTTGTATTTGCGAGAATCTCCGCCACCGCGGCATCCATATCCTGTGATTTATCGAGAAAGACAACCACTCCGTTCGTGGTATCCTGATCTGCAAGAATGACCGGAAAGGACCCAAAGCTGCTTACATCCGTCAAATAGACAGCGTCAAACAACATGTATTGCACGAAATCGAGGGCCGTACGATTCACCACGCTGTAAAAGCAGATTGCCACATCGCAGTCGGTTTCCTCGATCTTTTCGTTGGCCTCGCCCTGATTTTGATACAGGTATTGCACGCTGCCGTCGCGATAGGAAAGGCCTGTGGTCAGCGCAAATATGACGGCCATGACAATGGGAAAGACGGCGCGACATTTGAAAAGATGCCCCGCAAGCCACTTGGCGAACAGAAAAATGACGATGACGAGCAGTGGGAGCAGGAAAGAGATATACCGCAAATCCTGGTACGGCGCCACGACGACGATCATTAAAAACGTTGCGAGTCCGGCAACGGAAAGAAGGAATGCGGCGATGCGCCCGTCTGTCAAAGCGAAGCGGCAGCGTTCCAAACGCACGCGGAGGGGTAGAAACGCGCGGGCTTGGGCCTCAGGCACTTTTTCCGAGAAAGCGCGAAACAGCGCCTTAAAAAGCACGATGAGCAAGAGCAGCGCCATGGCAAGAAAGAGCCATGTCATTCTGCCGTCAAAGAGCGCCTTTTGGACGATGGACAGGTAATCGGAAAGATGCTCGCGGATGAGCTGTGCGGTGGACTCTTTGAGATTTGATACGGCCTCAGTTCCGCGAGAACTCCCGATAACGCCTTTTGTGATGGTGACGGGCCAGCAGGCGACCATGAGTCCCAATGCGCCCAATACGGTGGCGGCATACGCGAGGGCGGCCTTCCAACCGCGGCGAATCAGTCGGTCGAGGGTAAAAAGCCCCGCCAGAAAAAAGATGAAAACGATGGAATAATAGTGGGTCATGAAGCACAGGAATGAGAAAACGCCAATCAAGACGAGCCACTTCGCCGGCTTTTCGGCCGAAATATACCGCAAGTGAAAATAGATCAGACCGAGACTCCACATGGTTAGCATCTCATACATGCGGATAAAGATGACGATGCTTACGGAACCGGCGCTGAACCCCCAAATCAGGCAAGGCAGCAGGGCCAGCCATTGCTTTTTCTTGCCGAGAAACCATCTGGCGATTAAAAACAAAAATACCTGCGCGACGAAAAAATAGACCATATTCGGGACGATGCCCAGCCACTTTGAAAATGTTTCCGGGAAAAACGAAAGCACCGTATGCAGAGCCAAATGGAAAAGCGGCGGGTGGACGGAAGAATCGGTCGCGACGTTTTCCAAAACTGTGGCATAGGAAAAACGCTGATCCGCATGCGCATATAATGAATCCAGAAAATACTGAGATGTCTGCCATACGTCCGTATAGCCGGATGATTTATAGAGCTTACGCGCATAATACCCGTTGCTGTTCACAAAGGAAGTGATTTCGTCAACGTGAAACCCTTGCTTCTGAACGCCCCAATCGACCAGAACCAACCCTTGAAGTAGGAGCATGATCGCAAACGCAATCCATATCCTGCGCATCGCGCATTTGCGGCTTGTCTTTTTTGCAGTTGGCTGATTCACTTTTGCTGTTCTCCTGCCGTAAGCGTTTCCCCACCATACGTGGTCGTATTTCATTTAAAGGGTACCAACTTAAATGATTATAGGAGTTCTTTGAAGCAAAGTCAATAGTTGTACCGGGTATCTTCAGGGCCGAAGCATAAAGGAAGTATGAACGCCGGAAGGCATAGAGGATTGTCCCGCCCCGTGAATCATTTTTATCGGCTGAGCTGAATTTACCCGCCCGACGAGTCCGGTCATGGCAGGGGGACCCGCGAGACGGGAGCACTTGCTCTGGGCGGCGAATCAGTTCATGTCTCCGGATTACCTCCGAAGTTTTTGTGAGAAAACCCAGAAATCTGGTCTGCTTTCCTTGGCTTACGTACAAACATCGTCATGTGCAAGTCCTGTTTTTCCCCGTCTTTTCATTGACAAAAACCGCGCATTGTATATAATTTCAGATAATGTGTCCTTGAAAACATTTGATGCAAGGCGAAACTCGGTTGAATCGCGGAGGTGGTTTTTTGAAGAGAATCGACGAGAGGGATGTCATATTCTCGCGCCTGCTGTACGGCTCCGAGACCGCGGCACACGCGGACTATTACAAGGACAGGCCCGGACAGAAGGAAATCGATGATGTCTTTCGCACCAGACCGCCTTTTGGCGGCGAGGGCGCGGCTTTTTTTGATCCGGTCAACACGCCGATTTCCGACGCGTGCTTTGAATTTTTGGCGGCGCTGCGGGGATTTGTCGACGGCAAGGTGTCTCCCCATCGGACGGAGGCAAGTCCCGAGGTGTTCACCCGGCGCGTCAAAGGACTGGCCGGATATTATAACGCGAAGCTGGTGGGGATCACACTGGCAGACCCGGACTTTTATTATTCCAACAAGGGGCGTCCCCTCTGTGCGTATGGCGAACCTGTCGAGCCGACGCACAAATTTGCCATTGCGTTTGCCGTTGAGATGGACCGTGACATGATTTTCAGGGCGCCGCAGCAGGCCGAAACGATGGCGGTCACAAAGGGGTATATCGAAGCTGCGACGATTGGAATGGTGCTTTCCTATTATATTCGCGCACTTGGATACGCAGCCCGCAACCATATGGACGGCTCGTATCTTGTCGTGGCTCCCTTGGTGGCTCAGGCGGCCGGCTTGGGGGAAATCGGGCGCAGCGGTCTTTTGATCACAAAGGAGTACGGCCCCCGCGTCCGGTTGGGCGTCGTGACCACCGACCTGCCCCTTCTCACGGACGAAAAAAAGGACTTTGGCATTGCGGGTTTGTGCGAAGTCTGCAAACGATGCGCAATGTCCTGCCCGGCCAAGGCGATCCCGGGCGGCGACAGGACGGATTACGGCGGATGCCCGGGGCGGGACATCGATTCCGACAAGTGCTTCGCAAACTGGCAGAGGATTGGCACCGACTGCGGGATTTGCCTGGCCGCGTGTCCGCTGTCCGGAGACATACCCGCCGAATTGCGGGACGGGCTTGCCGCCTCTCCCGATTCCCGCGCCAAGTTACTGGAAGATTGCGACGGGAAGTGTAAAATACGGCCTTACGTGGGCGGAAATCCCGACTGGATGCGGTAGGCCGCCTCATTTAACAGATCGTTCATTGAAGCGCGGATGGTTCAATGTTACAATTATGCTCATACTTATACATTCACTGAGCGGAGGTATGCAGATGCGCATTTCATTCTCAACCATCGGCTGTCCCGATTTCGATTGGGTCGATATCTATACCATGGCGAAGGACTTCCAGTTCGACGGCATCGAAATTCGCGGTCTGGGCCGCAACATCTATGCCGTGACCGCTCCGCCCTTTACCGCGCGCCGCATCGAGGCGACGGTTCGCAAGCTTTCCGAGCTGCGCCTGTCCGTCCCCTGCCTTTCCTCCAACTGCACCATCCGCGACGCGGAAAACCGGGAGGCGGCCTTCCGGGAGATCAAGGATTATATCGCCCTGGCCCAGCAGCTGGGCACGCCCTACATCCGCATACTCGCGGACCTCGACGCGCCCGTCACCGCCGAGGTCAACGACGACGAGGTGCGCGACGCCCTTTTGAAGCTCGCCGACATCACCGCGGGCACGGGCATCACGCTTTTGTGCGAGACCAACGGCGTCTATGCCGATACCGCACGGCTCAGGCGGCTCCTCGACCGCGTAAACCGACCCGAAATCGCGGCGCTCTGGGATATCCATCACCCCTACCGCTTTTTTCACGAGTCTCCGGAAACGACCGTCTCAAACCTGGGCGCCTATATCCGGCATGTGCACGCCAAAGACTCCGTCGGTGCGGATGGAAAGATCGCCTATCGGATGATGGGCGACGGCGATTTGCCCATCTACAAAATGCTCGACTGCCTGAACGGCATCGGGTACGAGGGGTTTGTTTCCCTGGAATGGGTGAAGCGCTGGATGCCCGACCTCGAGGACGCGGGCGTCGTATTCCCCCAGTTCGCGAACTTCATGCGCGTTTATACGGAAGATCATTGCATGCAGACCGACGAGCGCGGCACGGGCAAGTACATCTGGCCCAAGCACAAGCTCATTGACCTGACATTCCCCGAGGTTCTGGACCGGGTGGTCAAGGAGTTCCCGGATCATCTGGCGTTCCAGTATTCCGTCATGGACTATACCCGCACCTATTCCCAGTTCCGCGACGATGTGGACCAGTTTGCGCGCGCGCTCATCGCCATGGGGGTAAAGCCCGGCGATCACGTGGCCATCTGGGCCACCAACGTGCCCCAGTGGTTCGTCACGTTCTGGGCCGCGGTCCGGGTTGGCGCGGTTCTTGTGACGGTGAACACCGCCTACAAGGTGCACGAGGCGGAGTATCTGCTGCGCCAGTCGGACACCCACACCCTCGTCATGATCGATGGGTTTAAGGATTCCAATTACGTCGGGATCATTCACGAGCTCTGTCCCGAGCTGGAAACCAGCGCCCCGGGCGAGCTGTTCTGCAAGCGCCTGCCGTGCCTGCGCAATGTCGTGACCGTCGATTCCGAGCAGCCCGGCTGCTTTACCTGGGCGGGCGCGCTGAAGCTTGCCGACGATGTGCCCATGAGCGAGATTTACCGCCGCATGCACAGGATACACAAGGACGACGTGTGCAACATGCAGTATACCTCCGGCACCACCGGCTTCCCCAAGGGCGTCATGCTCACCCACCACAACGTGGTCAACAACGGCAAGGCCATCGGCGACTGCATGGACATTTCAAGCCACGACCAGCTCATGATCCATGTCCCCATGTTCCACTGCTTCGGCATGGTTCTTGCGATGACCGCGGCCATGACCCACGGGACCACCATGAGCCCCATTCCGGCGTTCTCCCCGCGCGTGAGCCTCGAGTGCATCCGGAAGCTCCCGATCACGGCCTTCCACGGGGTGCCCACGATGTTCATCGCCATGCTTGAGCATCCGGACTTCGCCATCACCGATTTTTCCAACGTCCGTACCGGCATCATGGCGGGCTCCCCCTGCCCGATCAAGGTCATGCGCGACGTGCTGGACCAGATGCACATGACGGACATCTGCATCACCTACGGCCAGACCGAGGCCTCCCCCGGCTGCACCATGTCCAAGACCTCGGACTCCATCGAGGTGCGCGTGAACACCGTGGGTTCCGCCATGTTCGGCGTCGAGTGCAAGATCGTCGATCCGGAGACCTGGCAGGATTTGCCCGACAACACCGACGGCGAGTTCGTTGCGCGCGGCTACAACGTCATGAAGGGGTACTACAAGATGCCCGAGGCCACCGCCGCCGTCATCGACGAAGAGGGCTGGCTCCACACGGGCGACCTTGCCCGGCGGCTGCCAGACGGCAATTACAAGATCACCGGGCGCATCAAGGACATGATCATCCGCGGCGGCGAGAACATCTATCCCAAGGAGATCGAGGATTTCCTCTACACCCACCCCGCCGTGCGCGACGTGCAGGTCATCGGCGTGCCCGACAAGCAGTACGGCGAGGAGATCATGGCCTGCGTCATCGTCAAGGACGGCGTCGAGGTCACCAAAGACGAGCTGCGCGCCTATTGCCTCGCCCGCATGGCCAAGCACAAGTGCCCCAAGTACTTCGACTTCGTCACCGAGTTCCCCATGAACGCGGCCGGGAAAATTCTCAAGTACCGCATGCGCGAACAGGCCGTGGAGAAGCTCAATCTCGCGGCGGCGGGCAGCATCGAGACGGCGTAATGACAGGGGATGAGGGAACGCGGGGGCTCCGCCCCCGGTCCCCCGCCAAAGGGACATTTGTCCCTTTGGAATCCCGGACTGGGTGGAAATCTTCTCTTTGTCCGTCGGCCGCTCGGGGACCCAAGCCCCGAGCGGGCGAATTGAATGATGGCGAGGATGGCAGATTGAAACGGAGGGGCGGATGTTGACGGTTTATATTGAAGATGAAAGAATCCGCCTTGCGGAATACGACGAGCGAGATTACGAGCTTGCTTATCAAAGCTGGCAAGAACAGACGGTCATACTCGCATACAACTGGCGGATGAATCGCACGTTTTCCGCGTATCGGACGTCCTCGCAAGGCGAATCTTGGGGTGCTGCAATCCGCGACAAGGCGCGCAGCGAGACCATTGGCCGCATTGGCATCTCGCCGGGTGTTTGTCCGGATTTGACCATCACGATTTACAGCGGGCATCGAGGATACGGCTACGGAACCGCCGCCTGCAGGCTGGCCATTCGGTACGCGTTTGAGTCGCTGCAATTGAAAAAAATAACTGCGGGATGTTTTGAGGATAACAAAGCCAGCTATCGGATGCTCATCGGCAGCGGCTTTCGGCGGCACCCCGAGGGAGATGAGACGGAGCCACACATCCTAACAGGAAAGGACCGCCTGCAATACGATTTTGTCATTGAGGCGCAGGACTGGAGGCGCGCAAATCCTGCGGTTTCCCCCGTCAATCCGGCTTGACGCCCGTCACGCCGCCTTTTTCATCGACAGTGTACCGGCCCTTGCTCATGTCGAGGACGCAGTACCGGTTTCCCCACGGGTCGGAAACCACCGCACACTTGCCGATGTCGATGTCGAAGGGGCCATATTCGAGTATTCCGCCCGCCGCCCGGAACGTTTCGAGGGCGGCGGACACGGATTCCACCTTGAAATTCGCGGTGGGATTGTGCGCGTTGACGAGCACGACCTCGGTCACGTCGTTTTCCAGTCCCAGGCCGCAGGAGGTTAGAGTCCTCCACAGGAGGCGCAGGCCCAACGCGCCCGAATAAAAGGCGATGCCCTTTTCAAGATCGTCCACGAAGAAGGAGACGCAATCGACGTTTTCAAACAGTGGTTTCATCGCTCCCTCCCTGTCAGTCTGCAACAAATGTGCAGCCGAGAAATGTGCAGCTTTCGGCCCCTGCGAGCGACGAGATTTTTCCGCGCATCGCGATGGGATGAAGGTGTTCGAGGTTGTCCGCTTCCACAAGGGACATCCACACGCACCCGGCCTGGTTGAGGTCGGGCTCCGTCGCCGCGCCGGGCGCGTCCTTTTTCAGCGTGCACAAAAAGACGTGGTGCACGCGATGGGTGTAATCGGGGTGTTTTTCCCGGGCGCGCGCCGAAAGGGTAATGCCCTCGCACACCGCGACCAGCTTCCCCACTTTCACTTCGTAACCGCTCTCCTCCAGCACCTCCCGCGCGACCGCTTCCGTGAGCGGTTCATATTGATTCTGCCCGCCACCGGGAAGCGTGTACATGGTTTCGCCGCTCGAATGAACCACTTTATTGAGCAGTACCTTTCCGTCCTTAATCACAAGCCCGCGCGCCGCGCTGCGAATCGCCATCTGTTTCCCTCCGTTCATTGAAATGAGCCCCGGGCATGCGCCACGAGGCTCTTTTATTATCTTCCCCGGCTTCCGCCGCCGCCCCGGGAACCGCCGCCCCCGCCGGCGCGTCCGCCGCCGAAGCCGCCGCCCCCAAAACCGCCGCCGCGGGAGC
>JAEYRW010000118.1 GCA_023435435.1 Bacillota bacterium
CTGCGGCCCCCTGTCCCCCCGGTGTAGGCATTGTGGAGGAAGCGATGGAATACTGGGACGCTTATGACAGGTTCAGAAGACCGCTGGGGTACAGGATTCGGCGCGGCGACCCCATTCCCAAGGACGCGCGCCATCTGGTCGTCCATATGGTCTACTTCAATTCCAAGGGAGAAATTCTGGTACAGCGCCGTGCGGATCATAAGGAACTTGCGCCGGGGCTGTGGGCGTTCACCGGCGGTTCGGCAACGGCGGGTGAAAGCAGTGTGGATGCGTGCGTGCGCGAGACACAGGAGGAAATGGGCTTTGTTCCCGACATGCGCGAAGCGGAGCTTTCCATTTCGTTCGTGACGCGGGATGCCATCGTGGACGTGTATGTCATCAAGGCGGACGTCGCCATTGGCGACCTGCGGCTTCAAAAAACGGAGGTCGCCGAGGCCCGATGGGTGGGCCGGAAGGAATTGCTTTCCCTGGCGCGCGACCGGGAGAGCTTCTGGGAATACCGGTACATGGACATGCTCGTACGGATGCTCGACGAGGCGGAGCATATATGGAACAGAACCTGAGGGAAGCCCTCGCCGCGTACGGCATGGATGGCGCGGACGCGGTGCTTTTGCGGCACAACGAAAACGCGACGTATCGCGTCGCGTGCGGGGGACGGGAATGCGTACTGCGCGTTCACGCGCCGCGCCCTGGATTCGCCCTGGAAATGTTTAACGTCGACCGACATGGGCGTGGGAAGCTTGAGGGCGAGATCGCCATGCTCCGCGCGCTTTCCGAGGGAGGTTTTCCCGTGCAACGCCCGGTGGAGAATCGGGCGGGGGAATGCGTGACCGTTCTCGAAAGCGGCGACTGCGCGATGCTTTTGACGTGGATTGAGGGGAAGACCGTCTCGGATTTGACCGAGGAAATCGCCCGGGACGCGGGCCGGCTCGCCGCGCGCATGCACATCTGTTTAAACGGAAGAGGCGACCTCGATCGAATCGATCGCTACCGGTATGACGAATCGCTTCTCGTGACGCTGCGCGCTCTCCTTTTGAAGGGCGACGAAGCGGGCGCGTTCGGAGATGGCATGACGGACATCTCCCATGCGCTTAATGCCATCGCGGCTCGCATGGCGCTTCTTCGCGCGCGCGGGAACGGCTTTGGCCTCATCCACGCGGACCTCTCGAAGGGGAACCTCATTCAAACAAAAGGAGGCCTCGCGCCCATCGACTTCTGTCTTTCGGGTTCCGGCTTCTTTGCGCAGGATGTGGGCGGCATGACCGCGGATTTCGGCGACCCGTTTCGCGGCATGCTTCTTGCCGGGTATGCGGACGCATGGGGAAGCGCGCCCGACGAAGCGAGCGTCGATGCGTTCGTCGCGCTGGGTGTGCTTCTGTACATTGGCTCCCACTGGCGCGGCGCAATGGGGGCGGATTGGTTCCCGGGCGCGCTGAAGCGTTGGCGGCGCACCTTATATCGACCGCTGTCGGTTTAATTAAGACCGAAGTTTATCACAGGAACAGCTGGAGCGCCACCACGAGCACCGCGCCGGGAAGCCCCAAAAGCCCCACCGCCAAGGCGGTGAAGGGATTGATGGCCACCGAGAAGTCCACCAGCGCGCCGAAGAAGTTGATGATGAAAAGCGCCACCGCGCCGAGTACCGCGCCGGCGGCCATCCGCCACAGAAAGCGCATGGGCACGAGCAGGAGGTATCCGACGATCCCCATGACGGCGAGCCCGATTGCAAATGCCAGTATCATCTCCCATGGGATATGCATAGAAACGCCCCCTCACACAATCGTATGAGGGGGTTTGCGGGCGAATGCTACTGGACCCGGGACAAAACCACCGCGTCGTCCCCTTCGTCCAGGCTGAGTGTCGTGCCCTTGATGACGAACGGGAAATCCTCAGGGTCGCTGCCCGAGAATGTGATGGTGAGTGTCTTGTCCTCCACGGAGAATGTGCCGGTGCTCTCCGTGCCTGTGGATGCGTTTGTGAGGGTAAAGGAGCCGTCCTCGCCGAACGTCCAGTACGTGGAGGCGACCTCCTTATAATTCCCGTCGCTTTCCGCAATGCTGACGGAGCTGGTGTCATAGTACCACTTGCCGATGAGGTCTTCCCGCTTGTGGGACGGCCAATCCCAGGTAAAGAGCATATAGACGCCGACGAAGGCGACGATTGCCAGGAGCCCGATGAAAAAGTAGTCCGGCTTGCCGCCCTTCTTTTTTTTCTTTTTCGCGGTGTTTGTCGCCATAACGAACCCTCCTTACAGTGCCTTCTCTTTGATTTCCCCGCGCAGTTTCTCGATCAGCGCGGGAAGCGCCATCGCGCCCAGATCGGCGCCCGTGCGCGTGCGCACCGCCACCTGACCGGACTCCGCTTCCTTGTCGCCGATGACCAGCATGTACGGAATCTTCATCATCTGTGCCTCGCGGATCTTGAAGCCGATCTTCTCGTTGCGCAGGTCGATTTCGCAGCGGATGCCCGCGTCTTCGAGCTGTCTGAGCATCTCCTTCGCGTAATCGTCCGTGCGCTCGGTGATGGTCATGATCTTGACCTGGACGGGGGAGAGCCACAGCGGGAACGCGCCCGCGAACTGCTCCGTCAGAATGCCGATGAACCGTTCGATGGAGCCGAACACCACCCGGTGGATCATTACCGGCCGATGCTTCTGACCGTCCGCGCCCGTGTAGGTAAGCTCGAACCGCTCGGGCAGGTTCATGTCCAGCTGAATGGTGCCGCACTGCCATGTGCGTCCGATGCAATCCTCCAGATGGAAGTCGATCTTCGGGCCGTAGAACGCGCCGTCACCCTCGTTGACGATGTAGGGAACGCCGATCTCGTCCAGGGCGTCCTTCAGGCCCGCCGTGGCAAGCTCCCACATTTCGTCCGTGCCGATGGAGTTCTCCGGGCGCGTGGACAGCTCAACCTTGTACTTGAAGCCGAACACGGAGTACACCTCGTCAATGAGGTGATACACGCCCTTGATCTCATCCTTGATCTGCTCGGGCAGCATGAAGATGTGGGCGTCGTCCTGGGTAAAGCACCGAACGCGCATGAGTCCGTGGAGCGCGCCGGAAAGCTCGTGGCGGTGCACCAGCCCCAGTTCGCCGCAGCGGATGGGCAGATCGCGGTAGCTCACGGGCTTTCTCTGGTAAACCAGCATGCCACCCGGACAGTTCATGGGTTTGATAGCAAAGTCGGTTTCGTCGATGACCGTCGTGTACATGTTCTCCCGGTAGTGATCCCAATGGCCCGAACGCTCCCACAGCGCCCGGTTGAGCATGATGGGTGTCTTGATTTCCTCATAGCCGTGCCTTCTGTGGATTTCGCGCCAGTAGTCCTCGAGGATGTTGCGCAAAACCATGCCCTTGGGGAAGAAGAACGGGAAGCCGGGGCCTTCCTCAAAGATGTCGTAGAGGTCGAGCTGCTTGCCGAGCTTTCTGTGGTCGCGCTTTTTCGCTTCTTCGAGCTTCTGGAGGTAGTCCGCCAGCGCCTCCTTGGAATCGAAGGCCGTGCCGTAAATGCGCTGAAGCATCTTGTTCTTCTCGCTGCCGCGCCAGTATGCGCCCGCGATGGACATGAGCTTGAAGGCCTTGATTTTGTTAACGTTCGGCAGGTGCGGCCCCGCGCACAGGTCGGTAAATCCGTCCTGCTTATAGAAGGAAATGACCGCGTCCTCGGGCAGATCCCTGATCAGCTCCACCTTGTACGGCTCATCCTTCATGAATTCCAGCGCCTCCGCCCGGGGCAGCTCGAACCGCTCCAGCCGGGAACTCTTCTTGATGATCCGCGCCATTTCCTTCTCGACCTGGGCGAGGAATTCGGGGGTGAAGGCTTCCTCCACGTCGAAGTCGTAATAGAAGCCGTTGTCAATGGCCGGGCCGATGGCAAGCTTTGCCGCGGGCTTCAAATTCTTGACCGCCTGGGCCAGCACATGGCTCGCCGTGTGGCGAAGGGTCCAGAGTCCCGCCGGGTCGGAGGCGTCCAGAATTTCCAGAATGCCGTCCTCGCGGACGGGCTCGGGCAGTGAGACGAGCCGCCCGTTGACGCGCGCCACCAGCGCCCTTTTCTTCAGCTCCTGCGAAATCTCGCCCGCCATGTCGAGTGCGTTTTTGCCGCTCTCAAATTCGTATTCCTTCTCTTGAATGACCAGTTTCATTGATTTTCTCCTCTCATTGGATACAAAAAAACCCGTCCCAATCGAAGGGACGAGCCAAAGCCCGCGGTTCCACCCAACTTGTTGTAAACCACTCATCCGGGCTGTAACGCGCCCGCGCGCCGACGGTCGGGAGGCGGTGGCCCTTTTCACGGTGTGCCGGTCGCGCTTTCAGCCGGGGACGCGGCCTCTCTTTTGCTCCTTGATGAAGGGCGATCTCCGTCATTCCGGCGGAATTCTATGCAGTCAGTATAGGATGCGCATGGAAACCTGTCAAGGCTTATCCGTAATTTAACACCCGCCCCTTGCCGGAAGCGTGCGCGGCGTGTTATAATAACTTCTTGGAAAACGCACCTTCGCCCGTCCTTGTTGATGTTTGGACGAAGGGTGGTCAAAACAAGGAGGAAACACAATGGCAGTCATTTCCATGAAGCAGCTTCTGGAGGCGGGCGTCCACTTCGGACACCAGACCCGTCGCTGGAATCCGAAGATGGCCCAGTACATCTTCACCGAGCGCAACGGCATCTATATCATCGACCTGCAGAAGACCGTTCGCAAGATCGACGAGGCGTACATGTTCGTGCGCGACATCGCCCTGGAGGGCAAGTCCATCCTCTTCGTCGGCACGAAGAAGCAGGCGCAGGAGTCCATCGAGGTGGAGGCCAAGCGCTGCAACATGTTCTATGTCAACAATCGCTGGCTGGGCGGCACGCTCACCAACTTCCGCACCATCCGCACCCGCATCGACCGGCTCAACACCATCGACGCCATGGAGCGCAACGGCCAGTTCGAAGTGCTTCCCAAGAAGGAAGTCATCAAGCTCATGGCTGAGCGTGAAAAGCTCGAAAAGAACCTCGGCGGCATTCGCGAGATGAAGAAGCTCCCCGGCGCCATGTTCATCGTCGACCCCCGCAAGGAGCGCATCGCCGTCACCGAAGCCAGGAAGCTCGGCATCCCGATCGTCGGCATCGTCGATACGAACTGCGATCCCGATGAAATCGATTACGTCATCCCCGGCAACGACGACGCCATCCGCGCGGTCAAGCTCATTTCCGGCAAGCTTGCCGACGCCGTGCTCGAGGGCCGGCAGGGCGAACAGATCGAGGATCAGGCGGAAGCCCCCGAAGCCGCGGCGGAATAAGCCGGGGCGCAACGAAACGAGCATCCTAAGGAGGTAAAAATATGGCAGAGATCAGCGCGAAAATCGTAATGGACCTGCGCGGACGCACCGGCGCGGGCATGATGGACTGCAAAAAGGCGCTTGCCGCCGTGGACGGCGACATCGAAAAGGCAATCGATTTCCTGCGCGAGAAGGGCCTCGCCGCCGCCGCCAAGAAGCAGAGCCGCATCGCAGCCGAGGGCATTGTGTCGAGCTATATCTGCACGACCTGCGGCATCGGCGCGCTTGTGGAAGTAAACTGCGAGACCGACTTTGTTGCCAAGACCGACAAGTTTCAGGATCTCGTCACCGAGGTCGCCGTCCAGATTGTGAAGGTGGACCCCGCCGACGTGGATGCGCTCCTTGCCCAGAAGTATTATGCCGACGAGACCAAGACCATGCAGGACCTCGTGAACGGCGCGACCGCCGAAATCGGCGAAAAGATCTCCGTGCGCCGCTTCACGCGCTACGAGACCGAGGGCGGCATGCTTGACAGCTACATCCACATGGGCGGCAAGGTTGGCGTTCTCATCGAGGCAAAGGGCGAGAAGACCGAGGCGGCCGCCGAGGTCATTCACGACTGCGCGCTGCAGATTGCGGCCGCGTCCCCTGTGGCGCCCGAGTATGTGCGCAGGAACGAAGTCGATCCTTCCCACCTCGAGCACGAAAAGGAGATTCTCATCGCCCAGGCGCGCAACGAAGGCAAGCCCGAGAAGATCATCGAGAAGATGGTCGAAGGCCGCATCAAGAAGTTCTATCAGGATGTGTGCCTCCTCGAGCAGCAGTTCGTCAAGAACGGCGACATCACCGTTCAGCAGATGATCGACCAGATGGCCAAGGGCCTCGAGATCGTCCGCTTCACCCGCTACAAGATGGGCGACGGCCTCGAGAAGAAGGTCAACGACCTGGCCGCGGAGGTCGCCGAGCAGACCGCGAAGATGCAGCAATAAAAGGCGAGAGGGACGCGAAAGCGTTCCTCTTTTTCAGGATGGAGGCAGTATGTACAGACGTGTGATTTTGAAGCTGAGCGGGGAGACCCTCGCCCCGGCAGAGGCGCAGGCCGGACAGCCCGCCGCCTATTGTCCCGCGCGGATCGACCGTGCGGCGGAGGCGATCATCGCGCTTTCCGACATGGGCGTGGAGGTCGGCGTCATCATGGGCGGCGGGAACATCTGGCGCGGGCGCTTCACCAGCGACATGGACGCCGTGAACGCAGACCAGATGGGCATGCTTGCAACCGTCATGAACGCGCTGGCGGTGGCGGACGCCATCAACCGGAAAAACCGGAAAGCCGTCGTTTTCACGGCCCAGGACATGCCGCGCTTCTGCGAGCTCTACCGCGCGGACAAGGCATCCGCTGCCCTCGATACCGGCGCCATCGTTCTCCTGGCGGGCGGCAGCGGGAATCCCTTCTTTACCACAGACACGGCGGCGGCGCTGCGCGCGGCGGAGCTGCATGCCGACGCGGTGTTCAAGGGAACCACCGTCGAGGGGCTGTACGATTCCGACCCGAGAAAGAATCCGGACGCGAAGCTCATCCGCGACATGAGCTATGAAGAAGCGCTTGCCCGGGGCATCAAGGTCATGGACGCGGCGGCGTTCCAGATCTGCCTTGCGCAGAAGGTGCCGGAAATTCGAATTTTCTCCATGGACGACCTCGAGAACATCCTGAAGGCTGCGCGCGGGGAGGAAATCGGGTCAAAGGTGCACGCCTGACAAGGGGGAGGGGGGAGCCGTTCGGAAGCGCGGCTCCCCGTTTTATCCTTTTTAAAGTGGAATTTCAATGGCACGGACGTGCCGGGCACACGGTCAGTCCTCGTCAAAAAAGCCTTCAAGCGCGCCGGAAATGGCGTCCCACGAAAATCCCCTGCGCGAGAGGGCCTGCGAGAGCTTTGCGCGCGCCTCCCGGGGCGGCAGCGACGCGTACTTGCGCCCGAGCTTTTCGGCCGTTTCCAGCGCCGCGCGCGCCTGCTGCGCCTCGTCCAGATGGGAGAGCGCCGACGCCGCGTCCTCTGCGCCGACGCCCTTGGCCAGAAGCTTTCGCCGGACGGCGTATTTGCCGACATTTTTTTTTGCCGCCCCTTCCGCGAGGCGCGCGGCGTACTGGGTGTCGTCGATGATCCCCGCCTCGGCGAGCTTTTCCGTCACCGCTCTTGCAACGGGCGTGACGTAGCCCCGCCGCGCGAGACTTTTTTCGATTTCGCGGGCGGTGCGCGCGCTGAAGTCGAGGGACGTGAGCGCGGCCTCGTAGGCGTCCGCGAACTGGATTCCCGCGACGGAATCGAGATATTCCTCGGGCTCGACGTCGTCGCCCGCCGCGAGGATTTTTTTTACAAAATGCGCCTTTCTGATCGTGGCAAGGCGCGTTCCTTCCACGTAAACCTCGACCATACCCCTGTTTTCCCTGATTTCAGTCACGATTGCCATCCCATCGCCTCCCATTCAAGTATATCACCTAACGGCTTCTTTTCTTGACGTGGAATCGTAAATTGTGTTATGATATTTGTATACGTGATTCTGGGAGGGATTGTCCATGTCGGGACACAACAAATGGTCGACCATCAAGCATAAAAAGGAAAAGACAGACGCGCAGCGCGGAAAGATATTCACCAAAATTGGCCGTGAAATCGCCATCGCCGTGCGCGAGGGCGGGGGCGCTGATCCGAATAGCAACAGCAAGCTCAAGGACGTAATCGCCAAGGCAAAGGCCGCCAACATGCCCAACGACAACATCATGCGCTCCATCAAAAAAGCGTCCGGCGAGGGCGAAGGCGCAGCGTACAAGGAGATCACCTACGAGGGATACGCGCCCGGCGGCGTCGCGGTCATCGTCGAGGCGGTCACCGACAACATCAACCGCACGGCCAGCGAAGTCCGGCATATCTTCGACAAGTGCGGCGGCTCTTTGGGCGCCACGGGCTGCGTTTCCTGGAAGTTCGAGCGCAAGGGCGTCATCGAGATCGACAACGAAAAGGGTCTCGACGAAGAAGAGATGCTCATGGTGGCCCTGGACGCGGGCGCCATGGACGTCGACTATATGGGTGACACGGCAGTTATCTATACGGATCCCAACGACTTCTCCCAGGTGCGCGACAATCTGGAGACCGCGGGCTGCGTGTTCTTATCCGCCGAGCGCGCCATGGTTCCCCAGACGACCACCGAGGTCAGCGATCCCGAGACGGCCGAAAAGGTGCAGAAGCTCATCGACTGGCTGGAGGACTACGACGACTGCCAGGACGTTTTCCACGATGCAGAGCTGCCCGAGGAACCCGAGGAAGAATAAGCCGGGCAATCCGATCATAGAAGAGGGGCGGGATCGATTCCCGCCCTTTCCGCCGCAAGGGAGGCGCTTTTCTTGGCTGACGCAAGGCCCATCGGCGTCATGGATTCGGGCATGGGCGGCATCTCCGTCTTGCAGTCCCTTAGAGGGCGCATGCCCGGAGAATTTTTCATCTTCTGGGGTGACAGCAAAAACGCCCCCTACGGCCCGCGCGACGAGGCGGACATCCGCCGCCTCACATGGGACATCGTAGACAAACTTCTCGCAAGGAACGTAAAGGCCATCGTGATCGCGTGCAATACCGCCACGTCCGCCGCCGCCGCCGACCTGCGCGCGAAGCTGACCATCCCTGTGCTGGGCCTGGAGCCCGCGCTGAAGCCCGCCGTTCGCTATGCAGGAGAGAGGCGGATCGCGGTGCTCGCCACCGAGGCGACCATCAAGCTCGACAAGTATCACCTGCTTCTGGAGCGGTTCGGCCGCAACACGGTGAGCATCCCATGCCCCGACCTCGTGGAGTTTGTCGAGCGCGGCGACACGGGTTCGGACGCGCTACTGGAGGCCCTCAAAAGGCGGCTGAATCCCGACGGAGAGAAAATCGCCGCCGTCGTTCTCGGCTGCACCCACTATGTCTGGCTTCGCCCGGCCATCCGGAAGGTCCTGCCCGACGCGGCGGTTTTTGACGGAAACGACGGCCTTGCGCGCCATCTGCGGGATATCCTTGCGGAGGGACACCTTCTGAATGAAAACGGCACAGGAGGATACGAACTCAACACGACGTCGGACGACCCTGCGATGCTGACGCTGATGAAGAGGTATCTCGCCGCACCGGTTTCCGAATGAAAAAACCCGCGTCCGCCTGCTTGGCGGACGCGGGTTTTTTTACATCAGTTGTCCTCGACGATTTGCGGCATGCTCGGAATGTATTCTTCGTTCCAGACGACATAGTCGCATGTCGCGTATTCCTCTTCCACGTCTCCCCACGTGGAGTAGGAGTACCCGGAAAAGCTCTCTCCGTCGGATGTGACGAGGATCATGACCTCGACATCCGACCCATTGGGCTCCGCCACCGGTACGGCCAGTTCCCAGGCGCTTCCCGTCCAGTAGGCGACGGAAACTTTCGACTGAACGCCGCTTCCGATGCTCGTAAAATTGCCCTCGACAAACTTGCGAAGCTCCTTCGCGTCCGCAAAGCCCACGAGCGCCGCGGCGGAATCATAGTCACCCGCGTCAAAATACACCAGTACTTGCTTCGCGTCCTTGAACATCCTGTCGTCGATGGAAGGCACGCCCGTCTCGGCGGCCGCGCACGCGCACAACGAGAGCGACAGCACAAGCGCTACGAACAGCATCGCCACCCGCTTCCTCATATCATAATCGCCTCCTCATGCTTTGTCAGGTCTTTGACGCGTTTTAAGCATGTTTGGTTGCAGGATTTGACGCCGCCAAGGAAATTTTTATAAATATTTCGTCCAGGGCCGATTGATCGCGCGCCTGTCCGCTCTTGACGGCAAAATCCGCGTCCACGCACGCCCGGTAGAGCGCTTCAAGGGTACGCGCGTCGTAGCCCCGCGCCTTCTGTGCCATGATTTTTGCGGCGTAGGGATTGAGCGCCAGCGCCTTTCCAACATCCTCCGCGCGCTCGCCGCTATCCGCCGCCACGCGCAAAAACGTCATGCCGCGCATTTGGCGCGTGATGGAGGCCAGCGCCGCGATCCGGTTCGTGCCCCGTTCAAGCATGAGCGAGAGCGTTTCGTAGGCCCCCGCCGCATCCCCGTCGAAGAGCTTGTTGATCATATCGAACGCGCCAAATTCGGTGGACGGAGAAACCACAGCCTCAATGTCGGGAATTCCGATCTCGGCGCGTTCCCCGGCGTAGGCCGCGAGCTTTGAAAGCTCGCCCTCGAGCTTCAACAGTTCCCAGCCCGCCGTAAAGAGCAGGTGCCGCATCGCGTCCGCCTGCATGGTTTTTTTCAGCGGCTTCAGCCTTGCCGCGATCCATTTCCGCATCTCCGGCTCCGTGAGTTGGTCGAACGTCACGGTTTGATCCCTGAGCACCCCCGCCAGCTTCTTCCGACCGTCGAACGCTCCGCGCATGTAAAAAACCAGAACGCAGGTGCCGCACGGCGCGTCGAGCCACGAAATGATCCTTTGGGCCTCCGCCTCTTCGTCCCGGGATTTACCGCTTACCAGAGGCGCGAAATCCTTGACCACCACGAGCCGTTTGTCGCAAAGCACGGGCAGCGTCTCGGCGGCCTCGACGATTCGCTCCGCGGGCGCGCCTTCGAACACCGTCTCGTTGAGCGCCTCGAGCCCGGCGGGCAGCATCGCCTCCCGCAGCTTTGCAAGCGCCTCCCGCTTCACGTATTCCTCCGGCCCGCCGAACAGGTATGCCTGCCGGAGCGCGCCGCGCTTCACCTCGTCAAAGAACGCGTCCCACCTCATCCGCCGCCCTCCTTCAAAAACGTTTCGACGGAAAGATCTCCGTCGTAGTCCATGTGCACCGTCACGGCGCCCGATTCGTCCGTGCGGTACACCTTTCCGCCGGCTTCCTCAATCAGATCGATTACGTGGGCGCTGGGATGCCCGTAGGTGTTGTTTTTGCCCACGGAGATGACGGCCACCTCCGGCGTGAGCGCCTGAACGAGCTTTAAATCCGTCGCGTCCCGGGAACCGTGATGCCCGACCTTGAGGACATCGATGTCCGGCCCCGTGGCGACATCCGCGTCACCCGTGAAGAGCGCCTCGGCGTCTCCGTAATCGAGCAGCAGAATCAGGGATCTGTCGTTGACCGGGTCGTCGGTCTGAGAGACCGAATCGAGGACATCCATCACGGCGCGGGACGAAAGCGCCACTTCGTCGCCGGGGGAAAGCTCGACCCAGTTGACACCCGCGTCGATGACCGCCTGACTCTCCTCCGCGATGCTCTCGTTTTCCGCCATGTCGAACCAGCCTTCGGGCACGTACACGGAACCGATGGCGCACGCCGCCGCCAGTTCTCCCAGTCCGCCCGCGTGGTCGGCGTGGGGGTGGGAGAGGAAGACGCCGTCGATCGTCCATCCCGCGCCGTTTATGTAGGCAGCCACCTCTCTGGCGTTTTCGCCCACGTCCACCACATATGTTTTTCCGTCCACATGGATCACCGCCGCATCCGCCTGGCCCACATCCAGAAACGCGATCAGACATCCGGAATCGAGGGTCCAGAAGCAGGAGACGATCACCAGAACCGGCAGCGCCAGCACGGCCCACGGCTTCCACTTTTCCCGCATCCGCCCCATGTCAGAAACCGCGACGCCCAGCGCGAGAAACAAAAGCCACACAAGGACGCCCGGCGGGGCGATTGAAATCTGTCCGTGGGGGAGTCCCGCGAAGAAGCCGACGCCCTGCCGCAGAAGCGTGAGCATGTGATCCGGCACAAAGGCCAGCGCGGGAACCGCGATCCCCGCAAGCGTCAGATACATCGTCAAAAGCGCGTATGGCACAAGAACCAGATTCGCGGCGACGGAATAGGTGGGAATCCTGCCGTAAAACAGTGCCAGAGCCGGGAAGGTCGCGATCTGGGCGGCGGTGGTCGTGGCCGCGATGGATGCGAAGTAGTATCCGATCCGCGGCCCAAACCCGCGCATTTTCGGAAGCCTGTCCGCGCGCGTGAGCTTCAGGAGGGGCGGCGCAATCCAAAGGATTCCGGCGGAGGCGGAAAACGAGAGCGCAAAGCCAGCGTCCGCGAGGTTCAGCGGATTGACGAGGAGCACCAAGGAAAACGCGAAGGCGAGCCGGGTACTCCCGTCCGACATCCGCCCGGTCAGCGGCGCGCCGCACAGCACAGCGTACATGACCACCGCGCGGGTCACCGAGGGACGGAAGCCCACCACCGCAGCGTAGAAAAGGATGCCGAGGAGAGAGAGGTACGTCGCCGCGCGCATGCCTATGAGCCGGGAAAGAAGGAGCGTCAGCGCCGCCGCGACCAGCGTGATGTGCAGTCCCGAAACGGCCAGCAGGTGCGCCACGCCGGACCTGCTGAAATCCTCGCGCAAATCCGTATCGATGTCGCGCGTGTCCCCAAGCGTCAGCGCCATGACGATTTCAGGATTGTCGGGAAACGCCGCGTAGACGCGCGCGGAAATGGCCTTCCGCGCGGAAAACAGCAGGTTTGAAATCCCGCCGCCCGTGCCTGAAATCGCGACGTCTCCTGCCTTGGCGGTCACATACCCCGCGAGGCCCGCGCGCCAAAGGTATTCACCGAAGTCAAATTCGTGAGGATTCGTCGCCGCGTCCGGCGCGTACAGGTGGCCCGTGCCGGAAATTCGCTGCCCGCACGCGATTTCACTTAGCTGGTCGGCATTGCCGCGCAAATAGAGTCTGAGCCGGTATCCAATTTTTTCTCCGTCGATTTCGACGTCCCCGAGCGCGCAGACAAAGCGCGCGCCGTCCTCGTCGAGGTAGGGATTTCCCGCGACCGTCCCCGAAAAGGGCACGCCGTAGGCGGTCGCAAACGAGGGCCTTGCAGCCTTTCGCGCCTCATAATAACCCGCGCCCGCGAAAAAAACAGACGAAAAGAACAGGAACGCGGCGGCCGCGGCAAAGAAGCGCCGCAGCCCGCGCCGGGCGTGCAGCCAGGCGGCAAGCCCGGCAAGACCCGCCGCGACAGCAAGCACGGCGATGAGGTTCGGGGAAAAAAGCCGCGCGAAAACCATCCCGCCGCCCAGAAACAGCGCGAACGCGAAAAGCTTCCGACGCGTCAGAATCCGCACGTCAGATGAGGTACGTTTCCCCGGGCTGCGCAAGCCGCGCGGCCGGATAGGAAGCGCGCGCCTCGTCGAGCAACTGCTCCGGGTCGTTGCCGGGTCGGAGATGGGTCAGCAAAAGCGCCTTTGCCCGCGCGTTCTTCGCGACTTCGCCGCACAGCCGCGCCGAAAGGTGGGGGGCCGTCTCCGTCCATTGGGCGGTGGTCAGGCCCGCGTCGGCAAGCAGCATGTCGGCTCCGTCCGCGAACAGTTCCAGAAAGGGATTGAGATTCGTATCCCCTGTGTAGACAAAACACGCGCCGTCGCACTGAACCTTGACTGACACCGCCGGGACCGGGTGCGTGGCGGGAACGAAGGAGACGCGCATCGGGCCGATGGAAATGTCGCCGGGCTGCATGAAATCCAGGTGCGGGTCGTCCATCATTTCGAAGACATTGTGCGGTTCCGCGGGGCAAATGACGGGCAGATTCCTTTTCCGCTTGCCAAACAGAAGCACGTATTTGAGAACCGTCATGTCCGACATGTGGTCGAAGTGCAGATGGCTCAGGACGATGGCGTCCAGATTTTCAATTTCAATGTGCTTCGCGAGCTGCGAAAGCACGCCCGCGCCGCAGTCGAGAAGGATGTTGGTTTTCCCGTCCTCGCTTGAAAGAAGATAGCCCGAGCACGCGCCGCCGGGGGCGGGGAAGGGGCCGTTGTTGCCGAGCACCGTTAGCTTCATACGCATCACTCCTTGCGTCCATATTATATCACATTCCGGCGCGAAATCATATCGCCCTTTCGCGCGGCATAGAATGGCACAAGGCGGAATGGAAAGGGTGTGTTGCGTGAATATACTGGCCGTGTATCATGCCAATCGTTTGGGGAACGCCGGCGCGCAGGATGGTCTGACGAGCATCCGCAAGGGCAGGCATATCCTGTCCGCGCTGGATTCGGAGTCGGACGGCGAGCTGATGGCGGGCACCCTCGGGCGGCTCCGCAACCGCGCGCAGCTTTCGCGGGAGCTGGGTTACGCCGCCACGGCGCACGCGGCCACCCTCGTCATCGCGGCCTACCGCCGCTGGGGCGCGCAATATCCGGGTCACCTGGAAGGCCCCATTGCCACCGTGCTCATTGATCGGAGCGCCGACCGCATGATCGCCACCAGGGACCGCATGGGGGAAAGGCGACTGTTTTATTGCCGCCACGGGCGCACGGCGGCCCTGAGCGATCATCCGGATGCCCTCATCGAAAGCCCTTACGCGTCCCGCGTCGTGGACGAAGACGGCTTAAACGAGCTGTTCGCCCTCGGCCCCGCGCGCACGCCCGGCCGCACACCTTACCGGGACGTCATGTCCCTGGAGCCCGGCTGTCTGCTCGTCGCGGACCGCACCGGCATTTCCGTCCGCCGCTATTATCGGCTCGAGGCTCGGCCTCACGCGGACGACGTTGCCGCGACGGTGAAGAAGGTCCGTTCCCTTCTCGAGCGCGCGGTGGAGGACGCCGCGCCCCACGCGGGCGCCGTCATGCTTTCCGGCGGGCTCGATTCCACGACCCTCGCGGCCCTTCTGTGCGAGCGGGGCACCAGGCCCATGGCTTTTTCCGTGGATTATGAAAACGACGAGAGTGAATTTACCGGCAACCAGTTTCAGCCCGAGCGCGACCGGGAATACGCCGCGTACGCGGCGGAGCTGTTTGCCTGCGGGCACAAAAGCATCGTGCTTGATCACCGGGCCTTGGCGGACGCCCTCGGGGCGGCGGCGGACGCGCGCGGCTTTCCCGGCATGGCGGATGTGGACGCGTCGCTGCTGCTCTTCGCGCGCGAGATTGCGACGGGCACCGGGGCGGTTCTGTCCGGCGAGTGCGGCGACGAGGTGTTTTTGGGCGATCCGTGGTTCGCGCCCGAGCATCTGACGCTTGAAAACGGCTTTCCATGGTCCGGTTCCATGGATCTTCGGCGCGTCATCCTCAAGCGCGCGATTTGCGAGGAGGTCCGCCCCGAACGGTACGCGCGGGAGGCGTTCGACGCGGCGCGTGAAACCGTTCCGCGCCTCGCGGGAGAAGGGGAGAGGGACGCGTCGCTTCGCATCCTCCAGACCATTTGCTTCCGGTATTTCATGGCGAACCTGCAGGAGCGAGCGCTCGCCATGTGTGAAGCGTCCTCCCTTCAGATATTTACGCCCTTTTGCGACGAGCGGCTGGTGGAATATGTCTACAACGTGCCGGGCGAGATGAAGTTTTTGAACGGGGAATGCAAGGGCCTTCTGCGCGAGGCGGTGAAGGATCTTCTGCCCGAAAAGCTGCTGCGTCGCAAGAAAAGTCCCTATCCCAAGACGTATTCCGCGCTCTACACGCGCGCCGTCCGCGCGGGAATCGCCGCGCTTCTGGACGACGGGGATTCGCCCGTTCTGCGCGTGCTGGAGCCGAACGTGCTCCGCCAACTCAACGCCGCGGAGCTCCCCCCGGGCGGGCTTCCGTGGTTCGGCCAGCTCATGTCCGGGCCGCAAATGCTCGCCTACATCCTGCAGGTCAACGCGTGGATGCAGAAGCGGAAGATTGAGATTTCCCTGTGATGCCAAAAAGAAAGCCGCGCGCCGATCACACTGAAAGGCGCGCGGGTTTTTTCCAGCCTACTGTGCGAAGACGGGCATGATCCGCTCGCCGTCATATTCCATCTCGAAGTGAAGATGCGCCCCGTCCGCCGCCTCCATGCGCGCGGTGGTTCCCACGGAGCTGATGACCTGTCCCTTGACGACGTTGTCTCCGATCTTAACGAGCTCCAAGGTCGCCAGGGAGCAGTAGCGCGTGACGTATCCCTTTGCGTGTCCCAACTCGATGACGTATCCGTATACGTCGTCCTCATACGCATCCAGCACCACGCCCGCTTCGCTGGCCATCACCGCCGCACCGCTTGCCGCCGCGATGTCCACGCCCGGGTGCGTGCGCCACTGGCCGAGGGTCTCGTTCCACGTAAGGGTGTCCGGTGCGTATTCCTTGGTAATCTCGCCCACGACGGGCATCATGAACACGGGGTCGGGCACGGGCGTCGCGGTGGGCTGGACGGTTGCCTCGGCCATGACGGGAAGAGCCGCCAGCGTCGCCTCGGCCACCACGGGCTGGGCGGCGCTTTCCTGAGGCGTTCCGGCCTTGTAGAGATACGCGGCCACGCCGAAGAGCGCAACCAGCACCGCCAGCGAGATGTAGTATCCGTACCCGCTCCAGACGCGCTTGACCACGGGGAACGCCTTGTCCCGGGCGGCGCCCATCCATTTCGGTATGTTTCGGAAGAAATTACCCATCAAAAAATCACTCCCATCTGGCAACAGTATGGGAGCGTTCAGGCGTCTTTATTCTCCAAATCTGCGCTTTATTTCCAATTTTGCACGATAGATTTCATTGCGCGCGTATCCGGCCGCGCCCGCCTCGTCGGAAGCCTCCTGAATTTCCATTCCGGCAAGCATTTTCATGAGCATGTACTCCGCAGCGCCCGCCCGCTTTTCCTCGACCTCGCGCTTCTCCGGCACCCGTGCCACCACGCAGTATTCGCCCTTTTCGACGTTGAGGTTCGCGGCGAGGGCGTCGCGCACCTCTTCCGCCGTGCCGCGCTGCAAGCTTTCGTATCTTTTGCTGAGGTCGCAGCAGACCAACAGCATTGAGCCGGGCCATGCGCGGGCGATTTCCGTCGTCAGTTCGACGATCCGATGGGGCGACTCGTACAGGACGGCCACCGGAATGCCCGCCGCGCGGATGGAATCAAGCTTTTCGCGAAGCGCCTTCTTCTCGCGGGGTAAAAAACCGTAGAACGCAAATTCCCGGGCGTCAAAGCCAGAAGCGGAGAGCGCCGTGACCGCCGCGGACGGCCCCGAAATGGGCTCCACGGGAATTCCGGCCTCCCAGGCGGCAGCCACGAGTAAATTGCCCGGATCGGAAATCGCCGGTGTTCCCGCGTCGCAGGTGAGCGCCACGGCAAGGCCTTCCGCAAGCATTCGCGCGACGATCTGCGGCGCGCGCGCCTCTTCGTTGTGCCTGTGACAGGAGACGAGAGGCTTTTTGATGTCCAGATGGTTGAGAAGCTTCATCGTGACGCGGGTGTCCTCCGCGGCGATGAGGTCGCAGCACGAAAGCGCCTCCCGCATCCGGGGCGAAATGTCACTCAGGTTCCCAATGGGCGTCGCCACCACGTACAACTTGGGCATTTCGCGCCTCCTTTAAAATGTAGACGAGTTCGCCGTTCAGAACGTACCGCGCGTCGACCGCCCAGTCCGGCTTCTCCAGCGCCTCGAACCATTCGGAATAATGTCTTTCCATTCCGACGCCGCGTCCGCCCAGCGTCCGGGTGGGGAAGGTCACAGCCAGACGCGCGGCGTTCACGGTACGGAGCAGCGCCCCGGCCGCGCCTTTTTTCTGGGTCTCGAGAACGGGCAACAGCTTCATCGCCAGCGCCGCGTCGAATCGCTCCGCCGGGACCGTGCCCGGGCAAAGGAGGTCGCGCACCTCGACGCGCGCCCTTGTCCCCGCCCTTGCCGCCCATTCGTTGACGAGCCGCGCCTGTCCGCCCGAGATGTCCACGCCCACCGCGTCGATTCCCACAGAAGCGAGATACACCGGGTTCATGCCGCACGCCAGGTCGAGAACCCGCCCGGGCTTTCCGATCCACCCAAAAAGTTCTCCGTAGAACGCGTCCAGCGGCATCCGCTCCCGGGTGGAGGCGTGCAGCCGCAGCGCGCCCTCCGCGTCGCCCGCAAGCAGAAGTTCCCGCGCTTTTTTGAGCTCGTCCGGCGTCATGAACGCGCCTGTAATGGCATGCAGCGCCTCGCGCGCCGCCTTTTCCGCGTCCTTGGGCTTCCTGTGCCGGGAGAACGCCTCTACGAGCACCCGCGCAAGGGTGTCCGGGCACACGTCCGCGTACTTTTTCGCTCCGCGCAGCCGTCCAAGCGCAGCTTCCATCATTGTCCCCTCAATCGCTCCATGAGCCGCCCGTAAAACCGCAGATTGTGCGCCGTGGCGAGCCGCATGGCGGCGGGATCGTTCATTTTGAACAGGTGCTGCGCGTACGCCCGGGAATGGTTCCGGCAGAGGGCGCAGTCGCAGCCTTCCTCGACGGGACGGCCGTCGCGGGCGTACTTGTCGTCCATGATGTACATGTGCCGGTAGAATTTTTCGTTCAGTCCCGCGCCGGGTTCAAAGACGTAGAGCCGCTGGTGCCGCGCCTCCCGCGTGGGAATCACGCAATCGAAAAGCTGGTAGCCAATCTCCACGCACTGAACGATCTCCTCGGGCCGTCCGAGCCCCATGGCGTACTTGAGCTTGCCATCCGGCATGGCGTCCGCCGCCATTTTAAGCACGTCCAACCGCAGCGCGCCGTCCGCGCCCAGCGGCCAGCCGCCGAAGCCGTATCCGTCGAACCCGATTTCATCCAGCCGCCGCCCGCATTCCGTGCGCAAATCCGCGTTCTGGCCGCCCTGCACGATGCCGAACAGCAGGGGCGGCGTGCTTTTCCCCTTGGCGAGCTTGTCAAACTCCGCCCGGCAGCGGGCGCCCCACTTGACGGTCAAATCCACCGAGCGACGCTGCACCTCGTCCGGGTCGTCCGGCGCGGTGCACAAATCCAGTGCCATCACGATGTCAGACCCGTATTGGAACTGCGCCTGGATGCACTTTTCGGGCGTAAAGATGAGCTTTTCCGCGCCCATGTCGGGCCGGAAGATGATTTCATTGTCCCGAATCTCACCGTAGGCCGCGTTCTCGCGGATGAGGGAATAGAGTTGAAACCCGCCCGAATCGGTAAGGATCGCGCCCTTGTACCCGGTAAACCCGTGAAGTCCTCCCAGGGACTTCACGAGCTTCGCGCCGGGCTTTGTCATGAGGTGGTAGCTGTTCATTTCGAGGCCGAAAAGCCCTGCCGCGTACACGTCCTCGAAGCTGCCCGCGCGCACGCCGCCGTAGGTCGCGTCCGGAAAGAACGCGGGCAGCGGAATTTCCCCCGTCCGGGTGACGAGCTTTTCGATCATAGCTTTTCCACCGCCCGCAGATTCGCGCTTCGCGCGCGCGGATTTTCCGTAAGCTCCGCTTCGGAGGCCGTCACGGGCTTGCGGGTGACGAGCCGCACCGACGCAATTTTCCCGCACACGCACACCGGGATGTCCGGCGGACAGGTGCAGGGATTCGCCAGCCTGCGGAACGTGTTTTTGACAATCCGGTCCTCAAGGGAGTGAAAGGTCAATACGCAGAGCCGTCCCCCCGGCTTCAAGAGGCCGACGAGCATTTCCAGAGATCCCTCGAGGGGATCAAGCTCGTCATTGACCGCGATCCGAAGCGCCTGGAACGTCCTGCGCGCCGGGTGCGCGCCGTCCTTTTCCCGGAATTTCCGGGGAATCGCCGCGTCGATGGCGGAAACAAGCTGGGGCGTGGTCGCAATCGGCCGCCGGTCGCAGATGACCCGCGCGATTTGCCGCGCCCACTTTTCCTCGCCGTAGGCGCGGAAGATGCGCGTCAGCTCGTCCGCGCTCCGGCCGTTTACGATGTCCGCGGCGGTGAGGGGGGCGGCGGCGTCCATCCGCATGTCGAGAGGGGCGTCGTCGTGATAGGAAAAGCCGCGCGCGCGCACGTCGAGCTGGTGGGACGACACGCCCAAATCGATGAGAATCCCGTCAAACGCCATGCCGTCCGTCAGCAGGCGCGCGTCGTGGAAGTTCCCGCGCACGGCACGAAACCGGGAGTCGGAAATGCGCGCGGAAGCCGCGGCGACGGCGTCCGCGTCCCGGTCGATGCCTGTGAGCGTCCCGCCCGCGAGCCTTTTCAGGATTTCCGCGCTGTGTCCGCCGCCACCGAGGGTGCAGTCGAGGTAGTCCCCGCCGGCTCTGATGTCCAGAGCCTCCATGCACTCGTTCAGCATGACGGACAGGTGATGAAATTCCATCGATTTCTCCTATCAATAGACCGTAGTCTGAATAAAATGGACCAAAGTTTAATCCTGCGTCGGGAAACATTCGTCCCCGGCAAGGATTTTGCGCACCGCACCCGCGATGTAGAGAGACCCGGCGAACACCTTGATTCCTTCGCGCGCCATCGCCGTCCGCACGGCGTTTTCCACGCCGGCAACGCAAGATGCTTCGACGCCCTGCGCGCGGTAAAGCGCCGCCAAGGATTCCGGCTCCGCGGCCCGGGGTTCGTCCACCTTTGTGGCGATCACCCGCGCACACACGGGCGCAAGGATTTCCGCGCATTCCTCCATCTGTTTGTCGTGCATCATGCCCGTGACAAGAACGATTTTTTCGTCGGGGAAAAAGCGTTCGAGGTAATCCCGCAGCGCGCGCGCGCCCTGGGGATTGTGCGCGCCGTCGATGAGCGCGCCGCCGATCCATTCGAGCCTGCAGGGCCATTTTGCAAGGGCGACGCCGCGCCGGATGGCGGCTGGGCCGATGCCCATCTCGCGCAGTCCGCGAATGGCCAACGATGCGTTCAGAAGCTGATGCCGTCCGCTCATGGCCGTCCGGAATTCGACGTCATCCAGCAAAAACCGCGCGCCGTGGGCAGTTTCCTCCACGATTTCCGGCATTCGTGCGACGGTCAGCCTCGAACCCCGCTCGCGGGCAGCCCTGCGGAACACGTTCAGTATAGTTTCCGGCTGCTCCTGCACCACGGCAGGCACGCCGGGCTTGATGATTCCCGCCTTCTCATACGCGATTTCCTCGACGGTATCGCCCAGTATCTTCATGTGGTCGAGCCCGATGGCGGCGATCATGGAGACGTCCGGTGAAATCACGTTGGTCGAATCGAACCGTCCGCCCAGACCCACCTCCACCACGGCCGCGTCGACGTCCATCCGCGCAAAATGCTCGAACGCAAGCGCCGTGCCCAGTTCAAACGTCGTGGGCATGATCCCCGCGCGCACCAGCTTCCCCGTCTTTTCCACAAGCAGATTGACGATGTCGACGAGCGCGGCGTCCGGAATCGGCGCGCCCATGACCTGCACGCGCTCGTTGTAATGAATGAGATAGGGGGAGGTATACATCCCCGTGCGCAGGCCCGCTTCCCGGAGCGCGCGTTCGGTAAACGCCGCCGTGGAGCCCTTTCCGTTTGTTCCCGCGATGTGCGCGCAGCGGAAGCGCCCCTCGGGATTTCCCAGCGCCGCCAGCAGCGCGCGCGTATTTTCAAGTCCGTTTTTCTGGCCCTTGTACCGGGCCCCGTGTATCCAGTCGATGGCGTCCTTTGCGTTTGTGAACATACGTCACCCTCGTTCAATAAAAATCGGCAACGCGCGAGTCGCGCATCGCCGAATCGGCTGATCTCAGAGCTTGAATGGCGCGATGCCGAGCTTCTTGCGCATTTTGAGCATCGTCTTGTGCGCCAGCGCGCCCGCCCGCTCGGCGCCGTCCGTCATCACCGACTGGAGGTACTCCTTGTCGCCAATGATCCGGTCGTATTCCGCCTGAATGGGTTCGAGCGTCGCGACCACCGCGTCCGCCACCGCGTCCTTGAACGCGCCATAGCCCTTGCCTTCAAAATCCGCCGCGATGCCGTCGAGGGGTGCCCCCGCGAGCACGGAAAGGATTGACATGAGGTTTGAGACGCCCGGCTTGTTTTCGGGATCGAACCGTACGCATCCCTCGCTGTCGGTTACCGCGCGCTTGATCTTTTTCCGGATTACGTCGGGCTTGTCGAGCAGCGCGATGAAAGTCTCCTCGGGGTCCGACTTGGACATCTTCTTTTCCGGCTCCAGAAGGCTCATCACCCGCGCGCCGACCTTGGGGATGTACGCGTCCGGCACCACCAAAACGTCTCCGTAAATGGCGTTAAACCGCTGTGCGATGTCCCGGGAGAGCTCGAGGTGCTGCTTCTGGTCCGCGCCGATGGGCACGAGATCGGACAAATACAGAAGGATGTCCGCCGCCATCAGAACGGGATAGGTGAACAGTCCCGCGTTGATGTTGTCCTGATTTTTCTGGGATTTTTCCTTGTACTGGGTCATGCGCCCAAGCTCGCCCACATATGTGAAGCAGCTCAACAGCCACGACAGTTCCGCATGCTCGTGCACATGGGACTGGAAGAAGATGACGTTCTTCTTCGGGTCGAGCCCGCACGCGAGAAAGAGGCTCATGGTTCGAAGACACGCCTTGCGAAGCTCCGCGGGGTTCTGCCGCACCGTGAGCGAGTGAAGGTCAACAATCGAATAGACGCAGTCGTACTCGTCCTGCAGAAGATTGAAATTCCGAAGCGCGCCGATGTAATTTCCCAGGGTCAACTGCCCGGTAGGCTGTATCCCCGAAAAGATTCTTTTTTTCTGGGTCGTCATCTCGTCCATGTCCTTGCCTCCCGCCGAAAATCCACCCGTAAATTATAGCATGTCGCCAAAATTCAGTCAAGGTTCACTTGCGCGTCCGCCGCGTTTCTGTTACAATGTGGTATGATATGCTGAACAATGGAATGGGTGATGAATGTGAGTCAGTACGTGATCTCCGTAGACGCCATGGGCGGGGATAATGCGCCGGCGGCGATTGTCGCGGGCGCGCAGGCTGCCGTCCGGACGTTCGGGGACATCAGGCTCCTGCTTTGCGGAAAGCGCGAGGCGCTGGAAGGCGCGGCGGGCGAGCGGATTTCAATCATCGACGCGCGCGAGGTCATTGAGATGGAGGAATCTCCCATGATCGCCGTGCGCAAAAAAACGGATTCCTCCCTCGTGCGCGCGCTCATGGAAGTGCGCGAGGGCCGCGCGCAGGCCGCGGTTTCCGCGGGATCCACCGGCGCGCTGTTGGCGGGCGGCATGTTCAAGGTGGGGCGCATCCCCGGCATCGACAGGCCCGCGCTGGCGCCCGTGATTCCCGGACTCAAAGGCCCCGTGCTGCTCCTCGACGTGGGCGCAAACGTGGACTGTCAGCCCAAATTCCTCAACCAGTTTGGGCTCATGGGCGCCGCTTACATGACGGGCGTTCTGGGGATCGAAAACCCGAAGGTGGGCCTCGCGAACATCGGCACTGAAGAAGAAAAGGGCAACAAGCTCGCCAAGGAGACCCACGCGCTCATGAAAAACCAAACAAGCTACAACTTCGTGGGCAACGTGGAGGCGCGGGAAATCATCTCGGGGGAAACGCAGGTGGTGGTTTTCGACGGCTTCGACGGAAACCTGATCCTGAAATATACGGAAGGACTCGCTTCCGCCATGTCCAAGATGCTTAAGGAAGAGCTTCTGCGCGACGCGCGCTCGAAGTTCGGCGCGCTCTTTCTCAAGCCCGCGCTCAAGCGGTTCAAATCGCGCATGGATTACCGCGAGCACGGCGGCGCTCCGCTTCTGGGCGTGGACGGCGCGCTCATCAAGGCCCACGGCTCGTCGGACGCCCGCGCCATTGAAACGGCCATCGGGCAGGCGCGCAACATGATCAAAAACGACGTAGTGGGAAAGATCCGCGCGGGCGTCGCGGGGCTTTCCAACCCGGATGATAAGGGGGAGAAGTAAATGGCAGACCCGAAGATCGTAAAGGAAAAGGTTGCGGAATACATCCTCAATCAACTGCCCGTGAAGAAGGAAGAAGTTGTGCCGAACGCGCGGTTGGTGGAAGATTTGGGCGCGGACAGCGCAAACCTCATCATGCTCATCATGGACCTCGAAAACGAATTCGATATCACGGTGTCGGACGAGATGCTCGCGGGCGTCAAGACCGTGGGCGACATCGAAAAATACCTCGTGGAGCACGCCTGACGTGGAGGAAATCGAGGCCATTTTGGGATATCGCTTCCGCGACGCGCGCCTTCTCGAGACGGCGCTCACGCATCCGTCCTTCGGCTCCGACCACCGCGTGCCGCATTACCAGCGGCTCGAGTTTCTGGGGGACGCGGTGCTGGAGCTCGCGATCAGCAGGTATCTCTATTTTGAGTTACCGGACGTAAACGAAGGGCGGCTCACCCGCTTGCGCGCGGAGCTCGTGCGCGAGGAATCACTCTACAAAATTGCCGAAAAATTGGGCCTGGGCGCAAAGATTCGGCTCTCGGTGGGCGAAGAAAAGAGCGGGGGCCGCGAAAAACCGTCCATCCTTTCGGACATCGCAGAGGCGGTCATTGGCGCCGTGTATCTCGATGGCGGCACGGAGGCGGCCCATGCGGTGGTCATGCGCATGTTTGCGGGCATGCTTGATCCATCCGCGCTCAAGGAGACGCTGGACGCCAAGACGCGGCTTCAGGAGCGGCTTCAAAGCGAGGGACGGATGCCCGTCTACGAGATGCGCTCTGCGGAGGGACCGCCCCACGATCCCGTTTTCACCTATGCCGTGCGCGCGGACGGCCGGACGCTCGGAGAGGGCGCGGGCCGCTCAAAGCAGGCGGCGCAGCAGGCGGCCGCGCGGGCCGCACTCAAATTGATCGGGGAGATAAGCTGATTGGAGCTCAAGAAACTCGTCATCCACGGCTTCAAGTCCTTTGCCGACCGGGTCGAGCTCACGTTTGAGCGCGGCATTACGGGCGTTGTGGGACCCAACGGCTGCGGAAAATCAAACATATCGGACGCCGTCCGCTGGGTGCTGGGGGAGCAGAGCGCGAAGACGCTGCGTGGCGCCAGGATGGAGGACGTCATCTTTGGCGGCACCGAAAAGCGCCGCAAACAGGCGTTCTGTGAAGTGACTTTGGTCTTCGACAACCAGGATCACGCGCTTTCCATCGATTTCGCAGAGGTTTCCGTTTCCCGGCGCGTCTACCGTTCCGGGGAGGGCGAGTACGCCATCAACGGCGCGCAGTGCCGCCTCAAGGACGTGGTCGACCTCTTCCGCGACACGGGCATCGGGCGCGACGGCTACTCCATCATCGGCCAGGGGCGCATCGACGACATCCTTTCGCAGAAATCGGACGACCGCCGCCAGGTGTTTGAGGAGGCGGCGGGCATCGTCAAATTCAAGGCGCGCAAAACAGAGGCGGAACGGAAGATGGAGTCCTCGCGGCTCAATCTCGACCGCGTGGAAGACATCCTGACCGAACTCGAGGAGCGCGTGGAGCCTTTGAAAAAGCAGGCCGACGAGGCGCGGGAGTACCTCGCCTTGCGGGACGAGCTCAAAACCCTCGACCTCAATATCTATCTCGTCCGCGCGGTCAAGAGCGAGGAAAGGCTGAACGAGCTTCGCGTTACCCTTGCGGATGCCGATCGGGAGCTTTCCCGCGGCAACCAGGAGCTCGAGCGCCTCGGGAAGCAGCGCGACGAAACCCAGGAGGCCCTTGCGCGGCTGGAGCTCTTTTCAGCTGAGAAGCGCGACCGCGTGCAGGCGCTCATCCGGGACGTGGAATCCCTGGAGGGCGAGCGCAACGTGCTGCGCGAGCGCATTCAGAACGGCACCCGGGAAAAAGCGCGCCTGGAAGCCCAGCTCGCCGGCGCGATGAACGGCGGGGGCGGCGTGGCCGAGCGCATCGAGGCGCTGGAAAAGGAACTGGCCGGGGAAGCCGAGGCGCTTCTCGTTTCGGAGCGCGCGCTTGCCGCGCGGGAGGCGGAACTGATGTCCGCCGAACAGGAACTCTCCAGCCGGGAAGTGAAGGCCGAGGAAACAAAGGCCGAAATTATCCGCGCCATGAACCGCCTAAGTGACGTGAAGTCCCAGGAGGCGCGTCTTTCCGCCATGAAGGCGGCCCTGGAAAGACAGATCGATTCCCTCGCGGGCGACGCCGTCAAGGACGACGAGGGCATGCGGTCTCTCAACGAGCAGGTGGAAGCCGCGGAGGCCCAGCTGGCGGAGGAAACCAAGCGCCAGGCCGAACTGAACGAGCTGGTGCAGGAGACCATTGAGCGTGTGCGCGTGGCAAACGACGAATGCGCGCGCCTGACGGGCGACTTGACGGAGCTTCGGAACCGGCGGCAGCAGACCGAGTCGCGCCACAGAATCCTCTCGGAGATGCAGCGGGACTACGAAGGCCTCAACAATTCCGTCAAGCAGGTGCTTTTGCAGGCGCGCCGCAACCCGAATTCGGGCGTGCACGGCGTGGTGGCGGACATCGTTAAGGTGCCGGAGAAGCTGGAGCGCGCCATGGACATGGTCCTGGGCGCGGCGCTTCAGAACATCGTGGTGGACCGCGACGAGGACGCCAAGCGCATGATCGAATATCTGCGCGCCAACCGCTTCGGGCGGGCGACATTTCTGCCCATCGGCTCCGTGCGCGGCAGAACTCTCGCGCCCGGGGAACGCGGCGTGCTGCGCATGCCCGGCTGCGTGGGGCTTGCTTCGGAGCTTGTGGAATTCAATCCCGTTTATCAGGATGTCATCGACAACCTTCTTGGCCGCACGGTGGTGGCGGAGAATCTGGACACGGGCATCGCCATTCAGCGCGCGGGGCGGTACCAGTTCCGGCTGGTGACCCTCGAGGGCGACGTGATGCACTCGGGCGGTTCCATGACGGGCGGCTCCATTCAGTCCCGCGCGACGAACCTTCTTTCCCGTGCGCGCGAGGTGGCGGAAAGCGCGAAGCAGCTCAAGGAGCTGGACGCGCGCATCGTCGGGGCGTCCGCGCAGCTGGAGGAGGGTGAGGAGAGGCGTTCGGCGTGCAAGAAGGAGCGCGGCGAAATTTACGACGCGATCCATCAGCAGGACCTCATATGCGCCCGGGCCGAGGCCTATTTGAAGGCGGCGGTGGACGAGCGCGGGGGATATGTCGCCAGATACGACAAGAAGAAGGGCGAGCGGACGCGCCTTGAGGCGCAGCTCAGCGAGACGGCGGAGGCCCTCGAAAAACTTGCCTCCCGGCAGGGCGATGCCCAGCAGGATACGGACGGCATGCAGGCATCCGTTCGCAAAATGCAGGATGAAATTTTCGGGATGCGCAAGGCCGCCGAGGCGCTGCGCGCCGAGGTTTCCAACGAGCGCGTGCGGCATGCCACCAAAAAGCGCGAGCATGAGATGCGGTCCCGCGATCTGTTGCGGCTGCGCGACCAGGCGGGCGATCTTGAAAAGCTGGTGACCGACACGGAGGCGGAGCTGAAAGGCTGCGCGTCCGAGCTGGAAGCGAGCGCGCGCACCCTCGAGGATTGCGCGGCGCGGATCGAGGCGCACCGGGCGGAGCTCGACGAGGCCCGCGCGGCGTTTACCGAGGCGGACAAGGGCCGCACCGCCGCCCAGAAGGGTGCCCAGGATCTTTCCCGCCGCATGGACATTCTCCGCGAGGCCGTGGAGACGCAGTCCGACGCCCGGCACAGGACGGAGATGCAGATTCAGCGCACCGAGAGCGAATTTAAGCAGATTCAGGATCGTGCGTGGGAGGAATACGAGCTTACATACGCGGGAGCGGAGGCGTTCCGCGTTCCGGATTTCAAACTCGCGGAGGCGGAAAAGCGCGTGGCGCAGATTCGCGGGCGCATTCGCCAGATGGGCGTGGTCAACGTCGCGGCCGTGGACGAATACCGCCAGACGGCGGAACGCGTTGCGGAGCTTTCGGGCCAGCGGGACGACCTCAACGGTGCGATTTCCGACCTCGAGCGGATCATTGCGGACCTGGAAGAGCACATGGACCGCCAGTTCCGCACCCAGTTCGAGATCATGAACGAAAACTTCAAGCGGACATTTTCACGGCTGTTCGGCGGCGGCACGGCGGAGCTGCGGCTCAGCGACCCCAAGGACGCGCTCAACTGCGGCATCGAAATCGTGGCTCAGCCCCCGGGCAAAAAGCTGCAGACCCTGTCGCTGCTCTCGGGCGGCGAGCGCGCCCTGACGGCCATCGCAATCCTGTTCGCCATGCTGGACGTCAAGCCCACGCCGTTCTGCATTCTCGACGAGATCGAGGCGGCGCTGGACGACGCGAACATCGACAACTTCGCGGAATATCTTCGAATGTATTCGAAAAAGACGCAGTTTGTGGTCATCACGCACAGAAAGGGCACCATGCACCGCTGCGAGGCGCTCTACGGCGTCGTCATGGAGGAAAAGGGCGTCTCAAAGCTCGTCTCCGTGGCGCTCAACGAAGCCGTGTAATCCGGTTTTTTTGCGGGACACGATCGCTTTGACTTTGCGGTTGATCGGGAGGAATGAAATGGGACTGTTCGATAAAATCAAGGCGGGGCTCCAGCGCACGCGCGACGCGTTCTCCGGGCGCATGGACGACCTCGTGGAAAACGCGCGGACGATCGACGACGATTTTTACGAGGAACTGACCGATGTGCTCGTCATGGCCGACATCGGCATGCCGACGACGGTGCTGGCCGTCGACAGGCTGCGCAAAAAGTGCGAGGCCGAGAAGATCGGCAACCCCGAAAAGGCGAAGGAGGCGCTCAAAGCCATCCTCACGGACATCATGCGCGCGGAGCCCATGGAGCTCAAAAGTCCCATGGTGCTCATCATCGTGGGTGTGAACGGCGTGGGGAAGACCACCACCATCGGGAAACTCGCCGCGCGCTTCAAGCTCATCGGCCGCAGAGTGCTCATCTGCGCGGGGGATACCTTCCGCGCGGCGGCGGCCGACCAGCTCACCGTCTGGGCCGAGCGTGCCGACGTTCCCATCATCAAGCACCAGGAGGGAGCGGATCCCGCGGCGGTGGTATATGACGGCATTCAGGCCGCCAAGGCGCGCGGCGTGGACATCATGATCGTCGATACCGCCGGACGCCTCCACAACAAGGCGCACCTGATGGAGGAGCTCAAAAAAATCAGCCGCGTGGTGGAGCGCGATTACCCGGAGGCCACCACCAAGGCACTGCTGGTCATCGACGCCAACACCGGCCAGAACGGGCTTACCCAGGCGAAGGCATTCTCCGGCGTCGCGGACATCGACGGAATCGTGCTCACAAAGCTCGACAGCACGGCCAAGGGCGGCATCGCCGTGGCCATCGCAAGCGAAATGCGCATGCCGGTGCGTTACATCGGCCTGGGCGAGAAAATCGACGACCTCCAGCCCTTCGACGCGCCGAGCTTTATCGACGCCATATTCGGATAACCGGCTTGCGGCGTGCGCGCCGTTCCGCGTCCGACTTCTGCTTGGTTGACATCAACGAAAAACGCCGCCCCCGCGTCCGCGGCGGGCGGTTTTTGTGAGGTGGATTATGAAAGCGATTACAAACGGCAGGATCGTCACCCCCGTCGGCATCGTCGAGGGGAAAGGGCTCCTCTTTACCGACCGAATCGTCGGAATCTCGACCGAAATCCCGGATTGCGAGACCATCGACGCCAAGGGCGGCTACGTCTCGCCCGGCCTCGTCGACGTCCACGTCCACGGCTACGACGGGGCGGACGCCAGCGACGGCGACCTGGACGGGCTTCGGAAGATGGCCCGGGGCGTGGCGCGCAACGGCGTCACCTCCTTCCTCCCGACCACCATGACGCTTCCATACGAAATGCTCGAGCGCGCCTTCGACGCGGCGCGGACGCTGGTAAAAAACCCCATGCCGGACGAGGCGCGTGCGCTGGGCGTCAACGCCGAGGGCCCGTTTTTGAGCCCAATCAAAAGGGGCGCGCACGATCCCAGGTATCTGCGCCTTCCGGACTCGGACTTTCTGCTGAAGCATGCGGATATCATCAAAATCACCACCATCGCGCCGGAGCTCGAAGGCGCGCTGGAATGCATCGAGAAGGTCGCAAGCGCGGGCATGTACGTCGCCATCGGCCATTCCACGGCGGACTTCGAATGCGCAAGGCGTGCGGTCGACGCGGGGGCCACCCAGGCGACCCACACGTTCAATGCCATGCCGACCTTGGACCACCGGGAGCCGGGCCTCGCAGGCGAGGTGCTTTGGGACGAGCGCGTTTATTGCGAACTCATTGCCGACGGGTTCCACATCCACCCCGCGTGGTTCAAAATTCTGCGAAGGGTCAAGGTCGACCGTCTGGTGCTCATCACCGACTGCACCCGCGCGGGCGGGCTTGCGGACGGCGATTACGACCTGGGCGGACAGATCATGCGCGTGCGCGGCATCCAGTGCCTCCTGCCGGACGGTACCATTGCGGGAAGCGTGCTTCGCTACAATCTCGCTGTGAAAAACATGGTGGAAAAGGGCGGCGTTTCCGTCTTCGAAGCGTTCCAAATGGCCTCCCTGAATCCGGCGCGCGCCATCGGCTTCGGCGACAGGAAAGGCTCCCTGGCGCCGGGAAAGGACGCGGACATCGCCGTTTTCGACGCCGCATTCGAGCCGGTTCAGACCATCGTCGCGGGCGAGACAGCCTTTTCGCGTGGATGATGACGAAGAAGCGTGAAGAAGCGCTGCCCGGCAAGAGGATGGTCCCGGTGCCCCGCGGCGTAGGCCCCTTGCATCGGGCCGCGATTGCAATCCCGAATGGCGAGTTCCCGCATGGACCGAAAGACAGAAACGGAGGCCGAACGTGACAAGCCTTGCGTTGCTCAGACAGTGGGTGGAGGAGAGCCGCCGCATGGTATTCTTCGGCGGCGCGGGCGTGTCAACGGAGAGCGGCATTCCCGATTTTCGCGGTGCGGACGGTCTCTACCGCAAGAAGTATAAATATCCGCCTGAGGTGATGCTCAGCCATTCGTTTTTTGAGAATCATACGGCGGAGTTTTTCGCGTTTTACCGGAACAATATGCTTCCTCGCGGCGCTCAACCCAACGAGGCGCACAAAAAGCTCGCGGAATGGGAAAGCGCGGGCAAGCTTTCCGCCGTGGTCACCCAGAACATCGACGGTTTGCACCAAATGGCCGGTTCCACGCACGTGTTCGAGCTGCACGGCTCAATTTTACGCAATTCTTGTGTGCGCTGCGGCGCGTTTCATGCCATCGGGGACATTCGGGATGCGCAGGGCGTTCCCCTGTGCGAATGCGGCGGCGTCATTAAGCCCGATGTGGTTCTCTACGAGGAGTCGCTGGATGAGGATGTCATGAACGGCGCGATCTCCGCGATCATGTCGGCCGACCTTCTTATCGTGGGCGGCACGAGCCTGAGCGTCTTTCCCGCGGCGGGGCTCGTCGACGCCTATCGCGGGAGCCGGCTCGTGCTCATCAATCGGGACGCCACGCCCAAGGATGCCCGCGCGAATCTTATCTTCCGGGAACCCATCGGCGCGCTTTTTGCGAGCCTGTAAAAGGAGGCCTGCATGAAAAAAACGCTCTTGATCGCCCTTGCCCTCGCGCTTCTGACGCCGGGCGCCGGGCGCGCGGCGCCGGACACGCTCGTCGGCACCAAGGCCGCCATTTTTTCGACGGGGGACGCTGTGCCCCTGCGCGGGGAACCATCCGATGCCGCCGAGGCGCTTCGCGAAATTCCCGTGGGCGCGGAAGTAACGGTTCTCGCGGAAGCGGGAGGGGGATATGCGCGGATCAACTACGAGGGACAGCGGGGCTATGTCCCGTCCGCCGTCCTCGATTACCTTGTCACCCTCGGCGGGCTCTCCATTTACGCCTCGCTGACGGATGCTCAGCGCGCCAATCTCGAGCGCTTCCTCACCGCCTTTGTGGAAACGGACTTTGCGGAACTTTCCCAGGGTGCGTTTTCGCTCACGGACGAATCCGGTTCGTACCTCGCCGCGTTTGCCGCCCGTTACATCATGGGAGACGCCTCCGATGCGGTTGAGAGGGGCGAATACGAAGACGGGTGCGACGCGCGCCTGCCCACAGACGCCCTCGATCCCATCATTGGGCGGTACTTCGGCACGGCGCAGGAAACGCTTGGCGCCGGGGACGGGTACTATTATTTCCGCGCGTCGGATGCCCAGCCGCGGGATCGCGTCGCGGCTTTGACCAACGTCATCGATTTCGGGCGCGGCGCGTACGCGCTTTTCTTCGACATCCTCGACGCCGACGCGAAAACCGTCGGGACGGGCCGCGCGGACGTCCATGCGTCCGACCTCGGCGATCCCGGCGGAATGAGTCTTTTCATGCTCGCCGTCAGCGGGTAATCACACATCTTCCTTTGGGGCGCGGGGCAGGGCAACGGTAAACCGGCTTCCGCGCCCTTCCTCGCTCTCGGCCGAGACGGTTCCGCCGTGCGCGTCCACGATTGCCTTCGCGATGGCCAGCCCGATCCCCGCGCCGCCCGTCTTTCTGCTCCGCGACCCTTCCGCGCGATAGAATCGTTCGAATACAAAGGGCAGCTCGCCTGCGGGAATGCCCACCCCGCTGTCCTGAACGGAAATGGATGCAAAGTGCGCGTCACACCCCGTTTCGATGCGGATTTCGCCGCCCGCGGGCGTATACTTGAGCGCGTTGGAAACCAGGTTTGTCAAAACCTGGTCGATCCGTGCCGGGTCCGCCCATGCCCGCGCGTCCGTGCCCGAAACCGCGATGGTGACCTGCTTTGCCTCCGCTTCCGCCTCGAACCGCCGCGCAACCGCTTCTGCGAGCGTGGAAAGCGCCGTGTCCGTGCGGTTCAGCTTCAGATTTTCATCCTCGATCTCGGCCAGCCGCTCGAGCTCCCGCACGAGGCCGGTGAGCCGCGCGATCTCCTCTGCAAGGCTCGCCAGCCGCTTAGGCGTCGCTTCCCACACGCCGTCGATCATCATCTCAAGGTGCGCGGAGACCGCCGTCAGAGGCGTCCTGAGCTCGTGGGCGACGTTCACCGCCAGCCGCTTGCGCAGCTTTTCCTGCTCGTCCAGCCCGCACGCAAGCCGATCGACGGATTCGGCCAATTCCCCCAGCTCCCGAATGCGCGTCCTTTCCCCGTTGCGCGCGCCGTAATTCCCGCCCGCGATTTCGCAGGCGACCCGCGCTGTCCTCGAAATCGGAATCGAGATTCGCCGCGCCAGGAGCGCGCCTGCGGCCACCGCCAGCGCCAGCGCTAGAATGCCAACCAGGGCGAGCGCCACGTTCATGGTGTCTAGAAAGTCGAAATCTCCCTCGCGCATGAAATAAGGCCCGTAGTGCCCGATCTCCACCGCGCCGATCTGCGTCCCGTTCAGCGCGACGGCGCGCGTTTCGGTGACGTAACCGCCCGCCATGTTGGGCCGCTCGGCCGTCATGCGCGCGGAAATATCCTCCATGACGCGAAGGCACAGGCTCATGTCGTGATTTTCGGCGTCCCAGACGACGCTTCCGTCCGCGTCGCGAACCTTGATGACATAGCCGTCGTACAGCGCGCTCATGCCGACGCCGTGCACGAAATCCGCGTCCCAAACGCCCGCGTCGTAACCGATGGCGAGGTTCGCGGCGATGCCGTCCATTTCATCCGCCTGCCGAAGCGCGACGCGCTGCTCGAATGCCCGCCTGATGGCGACGTTGGCGCTCAAGCCCGCGACGACGACGGAGACGAGGGCCACAAGCGCCAATGCCAGCGTCAGGTGCGTCCTGAGTCCGCGCATTTACATCCCCCCAAATTTATAACCCAGTCCATGCACGGTCAGCACATAGACGGGGGATTTCGGGTCGTCCTCGATCTTGTGGCGCAGGTTGCGCACATGGCTGTCCACCGTCCGTTCGAAGCCGTCAAAGTCGTCGCCCAGCGCAAATTCCACGAGCTCCGTCCGGGTGAACACCTTGCCGGGGTACTTAACGAGGGCGGCCAGAATGCGCATTTCGCTGGGCGTGAGCGCGGCGGGCGCGCCGTTTTTCAAAACGAGGTTGCGCTCAAAATCCACAAAGAGGTCCCCGTCCCGCCAGGAATTGCGCGGAGCGAGGGGGAGAGACCCGCCCTCCGTCCGCCGGAGAATCGCCTCGGCGCGCGCCGCGAGTTCCCGCAGGCTGAAAGGCTTTGCCACATAATCGTCCGCCCCGAGCTTCAGTCCGCGCACGAGATTTTCTTCGCCCGCTTTGGCGGTCAGCATGACGATGGGCACCCGCGACTGCCGCCGGATTGCCCCGCAGACGTCCTCGCCGCGCATGCCCGGCATCATGAGGTCGAGGATGACCAGCGAGACATTTTCCCGCGCGAAGAGGGCCAGCGCTTCCGCGCCGCCCTCCGCCGTCAGGACCCGGTAGCCCTTGCTCTCCAGGTACGCTGCCACGGCCTCCGCAATCTTCGGCTCGTCGTCCACGACGAGAATCGTCTGCGCATCCCGCGCCATCCGCATCGCCCCAGTGCATGTTTTCTACAATTTAACCCCGGCGTGTTAATCTTTTGCGCTCTTCCAGTTTTCAAACAGTGCCGCGGAATCTTTCAGGAAGGAATAGGGGATCGTGATGTTCTCGTCATCGACGGACTTGTCCGCGTCGAGGATCGGCCAGGGATTGCAGCCGCCGGAAACGACCTCCACCTGCGACATGGAGAACTGGTTTCCGCAGTTCTGGCAAACCAGCTTGTCTCCCTGCTGCACATAATAGCCGCGCCCGGAATCATAGCAAACCTGACAGGTGTTGAACGCCGTGCGGATGGTGCCGTCGGGCGCCCGGACGGCGATGATCTCCATCTCGGTTCCGTCCACGCTGACCGGATAAAAGCCCGCGTCCTGGGTAATGCCCGCGATGAGGATCACAAGGTCCTGTCCCGAGGGGGCCTCCGCGGCCTGTTCTTCCGCCTGTGTGGCGGTGGCCTGTGTTGCCACCGCCTGCTGCGTCGCGGCAGGCGAGGCGTTATTGCCGCTTGCGCAGCCCGTTAGGGCAATGAGCATCCCGGCCAACGCGATTCCGAGCATGTTTTTTCCAATCTTCATCCTGTGAATCCTCCCTGTGTTTCGTCGTCCACCACGGTAATGGTACCGCTGATCATGCCCATCCAGCAGGTATAGTCGTACGTGCCTGTCTGGGTCGGCGTAAACTCGATGACGTTTTCCCCCGTCTGGAATTGGTATTCGATGCCGTACGCGCCGATCACCATGTCGTAATTGCACCCGTTGACGCTGCCCTGGGGCGCGTCGATGACCCAGCGCACGGGCACGCCCGCGCGCACGGTGATGTCCGGATATGCGCCGGAAGAAAGCGTGCTTTTGATCACCTGGACATCCTCCGTCTGCGCCACGGTGCCGCCCGAATCCGCCGTCCCGACCGACTGTCCGGAAAGCCGGAAGCCCTGGGAGAACATCGAAATGCCGAGCACCGCGACGAGCACCGCCCCCGCCGCCATGGCGCGTCGCGTGAACCGCCGTCCCAGCGCCGCGGCCAGCGCGCCGAGGCCGAGCATGAGGGGCACCGTGCCGAGGGAGAACGCGAGCATGCCCAAGGCGCCCCTGACCGCGCTTCCCGAAGACAGCGCGTAAAGCTGCATCGCCTGCAGCGGTCCGCACGGCATGAGTCCGTTGAGCATGCCCACCACAAACGGTCCGGCGGACCGTGCCTTCGCCGCTTCCACCATGCGCGCGAATCGCGCGGGCATGCGCGGTACGAGGCGGTTGAGGCGGGGGAAGAGTCCCAGCATGCTCAAACCCATGATGACCATGAACGCCCCGGCGATCAGTTGAACCGCGCCCCTGAACGCGCCCGTGGGCTGCACGACGCTGCCCACAGCACCGACGATTCCGCCGATGACCGTATAGGAAACCACGCGCCCGAGGTTGTAAAGCGCACCCGGCAGAAGGGGATGACGCGCGCCCCGCACGGTTTGGGTCAGGCAGATTCCGCCGCACATGGCCACGCAGTGAACGGACGTGAGAAGCCCGGCCAGAAAGAGAAGAGGGTAACCCATGCCCGCCTCGGCCAGTGGAAACCGGTCGAACATGCCACGCCGTTGTGCCAGCGAAAAGAGGATGGACAGCGCGGCAATCAGAAGCAGAGAACCTGCGGCGCGCGCGGCGCGTCCCGTTCCCCCGGGACCGCCCGGCTCGTACCCCGCGTCGCGAATGACGCGCCGGATATCACGCTCCGAGACAAGCGTCCAATCGAACAGGATCACCGCCCTCGCCGTGTCAAAGCGCACGTCCGCCCGTGCGACGCCCGGCGTCTGCGCGAGTCTTTTTTTAAGTTTTCTTTCGCAGTTGACGCACGTCATTCCGCGAATCGGCAGCTGATATTCCCGCATGTTTGTCTCCAATGGCGCACCCCCTTTGGGATGGGCAGCATGATACCATCCGAATGTGCAGAAATGATGCAGACGCGGTTGACAAACAAAAAAAGCGCCGCACATGCGACGCTTCTGGTACGCCTTCAGGGGCTCGAACCCTGGACACCCTGATTAAGAGTCAGGTGCTCTACCAACTGAGCTAAAGGCGCTCATTCCGACCACTGACTGGCCGACCGAACGCTATCTATCATACAGCAAAAGCAGTGCGTTGTCAATAAAAACAGGACGACAGAATATACACTTAACAAAACGCATACGATGCGCGGGGGGCGGGAAGCCTATGACCGCCAATGGGCAAAAACAAATCGGAGGTGCCTTTATGTCTCATCAGAAAAATCCCAACAACAATATCCGCTGCCGCGTCAAGAGTTGCGAATACCACTGCGGCGACAAGGACTATTGCTCCCTCAACGCGATTCAGGTCGAGCCCTGTTCCGGCGGCGCGTCCGGCTCTCCCGAAGACGAGAGCATGTGCGGAAGCTACCACAACAAATAACGGATGCGCCGGGGGGAAACCCTCCGGCGCACTTCTTTGCCCCTGTTCCGTCGGGTTTTGCGTTTCTCCGCAATTTACCAGCTGCCGCAAATGCGCATAATTCGCCAGCCCAAACAAATACTAGGTACGGTTTTTGATCCCAATTACCGGACGGAGGGAAGTAATCAAATGAGAGCGACAGGCATTGTGCGCAGGATAGACGAGCTCGGTCGGGTCGTAATTCCCAAGGAGATCCGCCGAACGCTCCACATCCGCGAGGGGGACCCGCTTGAGATATTCACGGACCACGACGGCGAGGTCGTTTTAAAAAAATACTCGCCCATCGGAGAGATTGCATCGATTGCCAAGGATTATACGGATTCCCTGTACCGCACGTTGGGGCACATCGCCTGCATCAGCGATCGCGATGCCGTGGTGTCGACGTCGGGCTCGGGGAAGAAGGAACTCATGGAAAAGGCCCTCAGCCCCGAGGTGGATCAGATCCTTCAGAGCCGCCAGACAAGCGTTCTGAACCTTGCAAATTCGGCCAAAATGATCCCCATTACGGCGGACGACAAGGCCGACCAGTACACCGCGCAGGTCGTCGTCCCCATCCTTGCGGACGGCGAGATCATCGGCGGACTCATGCTCCTCAGCCGCGAAAGCGGCACACGCATGGGGGACATCGACCAGAAGGTTGCGGAGACGACGGCCACCATCATCGGCCGTCAGATGGAACAGTAGCCTTGCCAGCGCGCATCCATCGGTGGTATAATCAACCGGGAGTGATGCGCGCATGGGGAAGATCACGGTGGCGGGTGTGGGCCTGACGGAGGATCAGCTGACGCTGGGAACCACCCGGCTTTTGAAAAGCTGCGGAAAGGTCATTCTTCACACGTCGCGCGCGGCCGTCGCGGATTGGCTCCGGCAAGGCGGCGTGCCGTTTGAAGCCCTTGATTTTCTCTATGAGACCATGGACGATTTTGACGCGCACGCGCGCGCGGCCGCCGATTTTGTTGTCGGTGCGGCGAAGGAGACGGATGTCGTCTACTGCGTGTTCGACGTGCGCGACGAAAGCGCGGTGCTCCTTGCGCACGCGGGCGCGCGGGTGATCCCCGGCCCGCCCATCGAGGGCGCGCTGCTGGGAAGGGCAAGCGGTGAAACGCTCTCCGCGCCGGCATCCGGTTGGGCGGATTTCGCGCCGGATGCGTCGCGGGCCATGCTGGTGCGCGAACTGGACAGCCGCACGCTGGCCGGCGAGGTGAAGCTGCGCCTCATGGAAGCATATCCGGACGATGCGCGTGTGGATGTGTTGACATCCGGCGGCATTGCGTCCGTCCCGCTCTACGATCTGGACCGCCTCGCACACTATGATCACGCCAGCGCCGCGCTCATTTACCCGGAGCGCGATCTTACCCGCAGACAGCGTATAACCGCCCGCGACATGCAGGCACTGGTCCGCAAAGACCCCGACGCGTATGCGCCCGCGGAGTATGACGCGCTGTGCGCGGCCGCATTGCGGCTTGTGGGCGGGGCGGCATACGCCGAAGACCGCGGCGAATTCGATCTGGACGATATTTTTAACGACGCATGTCGGAAATTGTTGTTTCAAAGTCAATAAAATTAACATGAGGGTCTCGTCAGAACTGGGAATATATGCTATAATGTGAAACATCATCATGATGACGATAAATGGAGGTAACACGAATGAACAAGGCAGAATTTGTGGCGAAGGTCGCTGAGAAGTCCGGGCTGACCCGCAAGCAGGCAGAGACGGCCGTTGCGGCGTTCACGCAGACGATCACCGATGCTCTCAAGGAAGGCGACAAGGTTCAACTCATGGGCTTTGGCACATTCGAGGTCAAGGAGCGCCCCGCGCGCACCGGCCGTAACCCCGCGACGGGCGAGTCCATTGAGATCGCAGCCTCCAAAGCTCCGGTCTTCAAGGCTGGAAAAAGCTTTAAGGACGAGTTCTGATCGGAACCGAATCCATTCAAGGGCCGCTTCGATGAAAGCAGCCCTTCTATTTTTATCAGAAGGTGCAATATGAGCAGAAAATCAATGCAGGACAGCAAGCCGCAGGGCAAGGAGATCCAGACCAGCATGCGGCTCGACAAATATCTCAAGGTCTCCCGGCTTATCAAGCGGCGCAGCGTGGCCAATGAAGCCGCGTCCACCGGTCACATCACCGTCAACGATAAGGAAGGGAAGCCCGGCACCTCCGTCAAGGTCGGCGATATCATCAGCGTGCGCTTTGGCGAAAAGCGCTCATCGTATGAGGTGACTTCCATCGCCGAACACGCCATGAAGCAGGACGCAGCGGACATGTACCGGGAGATCAGATGAAAGCCTGGGCCGTGATCGTCGCGGCGGGCAGGGGCACGCGCGCGGGTACACCCGTCAACAAGGTTTACATGCCTCTGGAATCGAAGTCGGTTCTTGGCGTCTGCCTGGACGCATTCAGCCGCTCCGGGCTCTTCGAAGGCGCCTCTGTCGTGATTTCAAGGGACGACGAGGCGCTCTTTGCCAAAGAAAACAGACCGTCGTTTGTAAAAAAAGTCATATTTGGTGGAAATAACAGGCAAGAGTCCGTATATAATGGACTAAAGTCTGTTCCTGTGAATGCGGATCTCGTTGCGGTTCACGACGCTGCGCGCCCTTTCGTTACGAAGGAGGTCATTGAGGCGACGCTCAGTTCCGCGGCGGAATGCGGCAGCGGTGTGATCTCCACGCCCGTCGTCGACACGATCAAGCAGGTTCATTCGGACGGATGTGTGTCCACGCCCGACCGGAGCACACTCTTTGCCGTCCAGACGCCGCAGAGTTTTGAATTCAAAAAGCTGCTTGCCGCGCACGAGCGGGCAATCGCGGAAGGCTTTGTCGCCACGGACGACGCGGCGCTGTTTGAACGGTATTATGGAACCGTCCGTCTCGTCACTGCGCCCGGCGCGGAACGAAACCGGAAACTGACCACGCGGAGCGATTTTATGATGAATTTTCCCGATTTACGGATTGGACAGGGCTACGACGCCCACCGGCTCGTCGAAAACCGGAAGCTCGTGCTGTGCGGCGTGGAGGTTCCCCACGCGCGCGGCCTTGACGGTCATTCGGACGCGGACGTAGCGCTTCACGCGCTCATGGACGCCATGCTCGGCGCGGCGGCGCTGGGCGACATCGGCCGCCATTTCCCGGATACGGACGAGAGGTACCGGGGCATTTCCTCCATGCTCCTGCTGGCGGAAACGGTGAAGATTCTCGCGGAAGCGGGCTACCGCGTCTCGAACGCCGACGTGACCATCGTTGCGCAAAAGCCGAAGCTCGCGTCTTTCATGGAGAAAATGTGTGAAAACGTCGCGGAGGCGCTCCGGGTCGGAACGGACAGAATCAACGTCAAGGCCACCACCACCGAGCGCATGGGTTTTGAAGGCGCGCAGGAGGGCATTTCCGCCCACGCGGTGGTCACGGTTACAAGGGAGGAAACGTTATGATCGGAATTCTCGGCGCGCTGGACATCGAGGTCGCGAAGCTGTACGAGGAGTTGGAAGGCGCGCAGATCGAAGAAGCTTACGGCTACAAATACGCCCGGGGAAAGCTCTGCGGGCGGGATGTGGTGATCGCCAAGTGCGGCGTGGGGAAGGTCAACGCCGCCGTGTGCGCCCAGACCATGGTCATAAAATACGCGCCGGCGCTCATCGTCAATTCCGGCGTCGCGGGAAGCCTTTCCCGGGAGCTTGACATCCTCGACATCGCGGTGGGTAGGGACGTCGTGCAGCATGATTTCGATACTTCCGCGTGCGGGGAACCCGTTGGCTTTATCGCGACTGTAGAACGAATCGATCTTCCCTGCGACGAAGCGGCCTCCGCCGCGATCCTCGCCGCCGCGAAGGCGCTCAACCTCAACGCGCGGCTTTCGCGCATTGCATCCGGCGATCAGTTCATCGCGTCCCGGACGCGCAAAGAATGGATCGTCGACACCTTCGGCGCGGCGGCGTGCGAGATGGAGGCAGGCGCCATCGCTCAGGTGTGCTTTATTGCGGGCATTAAATGCGCCGTCATCCGCGCAATTTCGGACGCAACGGACGAGGCGCACGGCATGGAGTTCGATCAATTTGCTGTCAAAGCCGCCGACAACTCGGTGGAGGTTCTCAAGAAATTCCTCGCCTCCTCTCCTCTGTAGCCGATATTCCACTTTCCCGGTCGACGGCGTGGATTCGGGCGATGCCTGGGAATCCCCGCCGCCGGCCGCGAAAAGCTCCGCAACCAACCTTCCCATCAGAAAACAACCTATAATATCGCTTGCATTTTCCGTCGCGTTGTGCTACTATAGTCAAAGATGGTCAATGCGAGGTGGATAATATGGCGCAATTAAGCGACAGCATAGAACAATTTATAAAAGAGATGATGGAGGACGGCGCACAGATCGAGCTGAGGCGCAACGAGCTTGCCCAGCACTTTGGGTGCGCGCCTTCACAGATTAATTATGTGCTCGCCACGCGGTTTACCGTCGACCACGGCTATATTATTGAGTCACGGCGCGGCGGCGGCGGGTATATTAGGATTGTAAGGATGTGCGAGCGCTCCTCTGAGAATCTTCTGAGCGCGCTCATTGAGCGCATCGGCAACGCCATCGACGAGGATTCTTCGGTCGCGATTATCATGCATCTTCTCGACCGGAAGCTCGTCACCCCAAACGAGGCGCGCATCCTGCGCGCGGCGGTGGGCAGAAACGCGCTGGCGCTCCCCGTGAGCGCAAAGGATATCCTGCGCGCGGCTGTCCTCAGGAACATGATTGTCCAGATCTTCAAAAATGCCGAGGGAGATGATTGAAATGATGTGCGACGACTGCGGTGTCCGCCCCGCGAACTTTTTGCTCAAGGCGGTGACAGAGGACGGCGTCCGGGAAAAAAACCTGTGCGCGGTCTGCATGGCCAAGTACCAGCGCCGCATTCCCGGCCTTGATATTTCGAATCTGGCGGGGATTCTCAGCGGCATTCTTGAATCGAAAAATACCGAAAAGGCGGAAACTTACGACGAGGAGACGGACGCGCTCCAGTGTCCGGCCTGCGAAACCAGCTACGCCGAGTTCCGAAAGACCGGCAGGCTCGGCTGCGCCAAGTGTTACACGGCCTTCCGCAAGCCGCTTGAGTCGATGCTTTTGAAGGTGCACGGCAATTTGCAGCATGCGGGACGCATGCCCGGCGGCGTGCAGAACGACGCATCCCTGAAAATTTCAATCGACCGGCTGAAGCAGGACCTTGTCAAGGCCATTGCCGCCGAGGAATATGAACAGGCCGCGCAGATACGCGATCAGATTCGCACCCTCAACGCGCAGCTCGAGGAGGCGGGAAAAAATGGTTAACTTCGTGCCCGCCCCCGAACAGGACGTCGTCGTCTCCAGCCGCGTGCGCCTGGCGCGCAACTTTGAGGACATACCGTTTTCGGTCAAGGAAACCGAGGAGCAGGCTGAACAGGTCATTGCCCGCGTTTCTTCCGCGATTCTGGAAGGCCCGCGCGGAAGCGCCTATGTCTTCCATCGCATGAACGAGCTTTCGGATTCCGACCGGCAGGAGCTCAACGAGCACCGGCTCATCTCCAACGAAATGCTGGGCCTCAAGACCCGCGGCGCGGTGCTCATCTCCTCAGGGCGCAATGTTTCGGTGATGATGAACGAGGACGATCATTTGCGCGTGCAGGGGCTCATGCCCGGTCTCCAGCTCGAACGGAGCGCGGAGCTGGCCTTCGCGGTGGACGACGAGGTGGGGCAGAAGTATCCGCTGGCCTTCGACGCGCAGTTGGGTTATCTCACCTCGTATCCCACCGACGTTGGAACCGGCATGCGGATTTCGGCGGTTCTGCACCTTCCGGCGCTCACCGCCGCCCGGCAGATCGGCCCTGTGATGCAGGCGGTCGGAAAGCTCGGACTCACCGTCCGCGGCTTCTACGGCGAGGGCAGCGAGGTGCGCGGCAATATGTATGTGCTTTCGAACCAGCAGTCTTTGGGTAGGAGCGAGGGCGACATGCTCCGCTCCATGGGCGCGGCCGCCGAGCAGATCGTCGGCCACGAGCGGCAGATGCGCGAGCAGACCGAAAAGGCGGATATGCTTCTTTTGCAGGACCGGCTCATGCGCTCTTTGGGCGAGGTCATGAATGCCCGGCTCATGGGCGCCAAGGAAATGACCCGCAGACTTTCAGACATCCGCTACGCGGCAAGCATGGGATACTTCCACGCGCCGCTGCGGGCACTCGACGAACTTTTGATGGATATGCAGCCCGGCTCCCTCGTAAAATACGCGGGCAGGCCGTTGTCGGACCGCGAGCGCGACGAGATGAGGAGCGACCTCATGAAAAAGCGTCTTGCGGAGATACAGACCATGGAATGAAAATTCCCAAGCGGAGGTAATATGGCATACTTTGCAAAATTCACGGAACGCGGACAGCGGGCACTGCTCGCGGCGCAGCGCGAGGCGGCGCAGCTTGGCCGGACGTATGTCGGCACGGAACACCTGCTCCTCGGCGTTTTAAATGACCCCGGCGCGGCGCAGCCAATTTTGAGGGAGATTTCCCTTGACACCGCGCGCGATGAGATCGTCCAGATCCTGGGACGCGGCGACGACGATTCGCCCATCAAAACCATGGTCTACACCCCCCGCACCAAAAAGGTGCTGGAACAGTCCGTGCGCGAGGCGCGCGACCTCAAGCAAAACTATGTGGGTGTCGAGCACATTCTGCTCGCCCTCATGCGGGAGCGCGAGGGCGTTGCGGCCCACGTGCTCATCAAGATGGGGCTCGACCTGACCAAGGCGCGGGAAGAGCTTCTGCGCGCCATCAACGGCCAGGAAGAGGGCGGAAACCTGCTTCCCGGCGGAAGCGAGGCGGAAACCCCGACCCTCGACCAGTTTGCGCGGGACCTCACCAAGGCGGCGCAGGTGGGCGAGCTCGATCCCGTCATCGGCAGGACCAAGGAGATCGAGCGCATCGTCCAGATTCTCTCCCGCCGCACCAAGAACAACCCGGTCCTGATCGGGGAACCCGGCGTCGGCAAGTCCGCCATCGTGGAGGGCCTTGCCCAGCTCATCGTCGAGGGCAACATTCCCGAAATCCTGCGCAACAAGCGCGTGGTCTCCCTGGACCTCGCCAGCATGCTCGCCGGGGCTAAGTACCGCGGCGAATTCGAGGAGCGGCTCAAAAACGCCATGGCAGAAATCCGGAAGGCCGGAAATGTGGTGCTGTTCATCGACGAGCTTCATACCATCGTGGGCGCGGGCGCGTCTGAGGGCGCCATTGACGCGGCGAACATCCTGAAGCCGCTTCTGGCGCGCGGCGAGATGCAGTGCGTGGGTGCGACAACGCTCAACGAGTACCACAAGTATATCGAGAAGGACGCGGCCCTCGAGCGGCGCTTCCAGCCCGTCACCGTGGGCGAACCCTCCAAGGAGGAGTCCGTCGCCATCCTCATGGGTCTTCGCGACCGCTACGAAGCGCACCACAGGGTGCAGATTACCGATGAAGCCATCGAGGCGGCCGTGAACCTTTCCGACCGCTATATCTCCGACCGCTTCCTGCCCGACAAGGCCATCGACCTGATCGACGAGGCTGCGTCGCGGGTGCGCATCAAGGCGTTCACCGCGCCGCCGGACATGAAGGAGCAGGAGGCCCGGCTGGAGGCCCTCAACAAGGAGACGGAGGAAGCCGTGGCTCACGAGGACTTCGAGAAGGCGGCCCACCTGCGCGACCAGAAAAAACAGCTCAACAATGAGATGGCCGAGCGCCGCAACAAGTGGGAACAGCGCAGAAATTCACAGATCGAGATTGTAGGCGAGGAGGAGGTCGCGCAGATTGTGTCCGCGTGGACGGGGATTCCCGTGTCCCGCATGACCGAGGACGAGGCCATCCGGCTGGTCAAGCTCGAAGAAATCCTTCATAACCGCGTGGTGGGCCAGAACGAAGCAGTCAAGGCAGTCGCCCGGGCCGTGCGCCGCGCGCGCGCGGGCCTCAAGGATCCCAACCGCCCCATCGGCTCGTTCATCTTCCTGGGGCCGACCGGCGTCGGAAAGACCGAATTGTGCAAGGCGCTGGGCGAGGCGCTGTTTGGCGACGAAAACAGCATGATCCGCATCGACATGTCGGAGTATATGGAGAAGTTCTCCGTCTCCCGCATGATCGGCTCCCCGCCCGGCTACGTGGGCTACGAGGAGGGCGGGCAACTGACCGAAAAGGTGCGCAGAAAGCCCTACGCCGTGATCCTGTTTGACGAGGTGGAAAAGGCGCACCCGGACGTGTTCAACATTCTTCTGCAGATTCTCGAGGACGGCAGGCTGACCGACGGCCAGGGCCGCGTGGTGGATTTCAAGAACACCGTGGTGGTCATGACCAGCAACGCCGGCGCCCACGAGCTCAGGCGGCAGCGTTCCCTCGGCTTCGGTTCCTCCGCCGACGACGAAAAGGGCTACGAGATGATGAAGGACAACATCATGGACGAGGTGAAGAAGACGTTCCGGCCCGAATTCTTGAACCGCGTGGACGAAATCATTGTGTTCCACCCCCTCGAACAGGAGGAGATCGACGCCATCGCCAAGCTCATGATGGAGGGCGTCAAGGAGCGTCTGCGCGAACGCGGCATCGAGCTCGAGGTGGAGGACGAGGCGCTTCGGGTCATCAGCAAGTCCGGCTACGACCTGCAATACGGCGCGCGGCCTCTGCGGCGGGCGATCCAGCGCATGGTGGAGGATTCGCTGAGCGAGGAGATTCTCCTGGGCAACATCAAGCTCGGGGATCGCGTCCGCGCCTATTCCGAAAACGGCGAGCTGAAATTTACGCCCATCGAGATGGAACTGGAAGAGCTGAAGGCCATTCCGGCTGCCGAAAAATAGCGACATCCATCGGGGAGCGTCCGGAAGGGCGCTCCTCTTCGATTATCTTTCGCCCAAACGCAACTATTTTGTTGATGCGGCGCTGATCATTTGGCGGTAAAATGAAAAGGTCAAAAGATTCCATGTGTTGTGGAAAAGGGGGAATGGGCGGACATGCGCAAACTGCGGATCGGACTTTTCAACGACTCCTTTTTTCCCATGATCGACGGTGTCGTTATGGTGGTGGATCACTACGCCAGACGGATGAGCCAATATGCGGACGTCACGGTGTTCGCGCCCCAAGTGGGCGAATACGAATTCGATCGGCTGCCGTATAAAACCGTGCTGAGCAGATCGATCTCCGCGGGACAAGCCGATTACCGCATCCCGCTCGCCAACGCAGATCCCGCCTTTCACCGCGCGCTCGAGGCTTCCGAGCTGGATATCGTACACAGCCATTCTCCGTTTTTGATCGGCAAGGCTGGAATTCGGTACGCCAGGCGAAACGCCATCCCGTCCATCGCCACGCTGCACACGCAATTTCATTTTGAGTTTGAACGGGTGGTGCGCGCCAAAGGACTGACCAAACTGGCGGTCAGCCGGATGATGCGGGTGTTCAATGATGCGGACGAGGTTTGGACGCTCAACGAGCGCATGGTAAAGCTCTATCAGGAAACATACGGCGGCCGCAAGATTCCCGTCGTCGCCCGGAATGCCACGGACCTGCGCCTATGCGACAAAGCCCTCGCGATCAGCCAGGTCAATCAAAAATACGCCCTGCGCCCGGACGAGCGCGTGCTTCTGTATGTGGGGCGCATGGATTCGCTCAAGAACATTTCGACCATCATCGGCGCGCTGGATCTGCTGCGAAAACGGAGCGCCTTACCGTATAAAATGCTCTTCGTGGGCTCGGGAAAGGATCAGGCTTTGTATATGGACGAGGTTTCCCAAAAGGGCCTGTCGGACCGGGCGATTTTTTGCGGTCGGATTACTGACCGGGCGGCTCTCGCGCAAATCTACGCCCGTGCGGATCTTTTCCTGCTGCCATCCCTGTTCGACGCAAATTCGCTGGTGCAGATCGAAGCAGCGTCCCAGGGAACACCGACTCTCTTCGTGCGAGGCTCCGTGACCAGCGCATCGGTGGTCGACGGGGAAAACGGTTTCCTGTGTGAAAACACGCACGCGTCGGTGGCCGCGCGGATTGAGGAGATTTTCAAATCCCCGGCGTCTCTCGCGCGTGCGGGGGAAGGCGCGCACCGGGACCTCTATCGGACGTGGGAAGAGGCAGCGGACGAAGCTTACGATCGCTATCTCCTTCTGACCGCCTCTCAGACAGCGCAGGCGATCCAGCCGCGCGGAGAATGATACCTACTCCTTTTATTTCGTCGTTGTGCCGGGTCTTTTTTCGCCCTGCTTTGCCGCTCTCCGTTCGACATAGGCGGAAAGTTCCCCTGGCTGCGACGCGTCGCTTCGAATCCAAGGCGCGCCGAACGAAGTCGGCACAGTCGAAAAGCGACTTGGTTTGTCGCGGTGTACCGTGACAGACCAATCTCGCAGAGAATAAATTCTCTCGACGCTCTGAACCCAATGACACTCCTGCGCAATCCCCAGAAGGACCGAGAAGCCCGGCGCGTCTTTTCGCCCAAGAGGCGGGCTGTTCAAGACAAAGTATTGAACAGCCCGGTCGCACGACAGCTTCGCTTTCGGCGAAGTTATCCCTACGGGACTGAATTACACGCATTTCATGCGACAAATATACCGGCGCGACTTTGATTGCCACCGGCAATCAAACCTTCGGCGTCGCGATCGGCTTGACGCAGCTCTGCTACGCCTGCGCCCCGGCCCCTTGCTTTGAACGAAAATCCGCTGCCGTTTTCTTCTCTCGATATTTCTGCGTCTTGCTCGAAAGCGGTATAAAGCCTCCGGAGAGACCTTAAGCCGCGCCTCTTTCAAGCGGCGCGGCGGCGTACAGACGTAATTCCCAGGGTTCTCCCGGTAACCTCATTGAAAAATCGACTTTTCTCCCGATTCGATTTCATCGTTTCCGTCCGATCCCCGAAACATGTTTGTAATGCCGTTCAAAAGACCTCCCGGCGAATACCGAACCGCCGTGCTTTCCGTGCCTGTCACGAGTTTTCCCATTTCGAAAAGCAGCTTATGGCGGGGGATGACCGAGTACGCGTGTTCCGCGCCGAGGTCCGCGCCCGTGTCCGTAAAGCGCAGCTGTTCGCCCGCGGCGCCGGAGAGGATGCCCACGATGTCGTACGCGCCGCCCGTGTTCCGGACAACCAGATATTCCGCGTAGGGACTGACGGCGGTGAACCCGATCACCGGCGTTTCGCCCGGCATGCTTGTGATCGTCAGGTCGGACACGGGTTGGGGCGTGTCCCAGATGTCTGAAACGGCCATTTCGTCCGTATTTCCTTCAAAAAGCTCGCTGACGGCATACTCCGACGGGGTGCTTGCGGAAGCCAGCACAACGCGGTTCTCATTTTCGAGGGCATATCCGTCCACCAGCAGCACGTTGATGCCGGAGGGCAGCGAAAAGTCCCGCCCGCTCAAACTTTGGGAAATTTGCGAGAGAAAGCCCGCGCACACCTTTGCCGCGTATCCGCCGCCGCTCACCGAGGCCGCCATGCCACCGTTCGCGTTGGAGTCGAGTCCCATCCATACCGCCACGGAAATTTCGGGTGTGTACGCCACCGTCCACGCGTCGCTGGTATCTCCATTGGGGAGTCCCGCCGTGCCGGTCTTGGCGGCGACGGGGAAGGGGAGTGCGGAAAGCGCCTTGGCCGTGCCCGTCCGCGCGGCTGTTTTCAGCATGTCCGTCAGGATGTACGCGCTCTGGGTGGTCACGGCCCGCGCGTCTTCCGCCGCATATTCGTAGACCAGGTTTCCGTACCGGTCCTCGATTTTACGGATCAGATGTGCCTCGTGCACCGTGCCGCCGTTGGCCAGCGCCGCATAGGCCGTGCACATCTCCTCGGGCGTTACCCCGTAGGTCATCGATCCCAGCGCAAGCGCCAGATTCCGATCCCCGCTGTCAATGGGCAATCCGAACGCCTTGGCGTATTTCACGATGGCGTCCACGCCCACCGTGTCCGCCAGATCCACCGTCGCCGCGTTCATGGATTTGGAAAGTGCGGCGCGCAGCGTCACCTGCCCGCTGTATTTCCCGCCCGCGTTCCCCGGTGCGTATCCGTTCGCATAGGTTCGCTGTACGTCGTACGCCGGGCTTGTGGGCACATACCCGTACCGGTCAACCGCCGCCGCGTAGGTGGTGAGCGGCTTGATGGACGATCCCGGCTGACGGCTCGACTGCGTCGCGCGGTTGAGCCCGCGCCGCACGACGTACTCCCGTCCGCCGACGAGGGCCACCACTTCTCCGTTTTCGACGTTCATGGCGATGAGCGCCCCCTGTGCCGCCGCCTCGGGATAGTAGGAACTATCCTCCATGGTTGCCTCAGCCGCTTTCTGCGCGTCCGCGTCCAGGGCGGTGTAGATGGCGTATCCCCCAGAGAGCAGTTCCTCCGCGCTGATGCCGAGCACCTCTTCCGCCTCGCGCGCCGCCTCGTCGACGTACCAGCCGTAATCACCGGATGCGGACGCCGTGGCGGAAACGTCGATAACCTCTGCTTCCGCCGCGTCCGCCTGCGCCTGGGTAATATATCCGTTTTCCACCATTGCGGCGAGCACGTACTCCCGCCGTCCCTTGGCGGCGCTGAGGTTTACGTTGGGCGCGTAGTTGGACGGCGATTTAATGACGCCCGCCAGCAGAGACGCTTCCCCGAGCGTCAGCTCCTGCGCGCTCTTGCCGAAATATTTCTCGGCCGCCGTACCGATGCCATACGCACCGTTTCCGAAATACACCACATTGAGATACGCCTCGAGAATCTGATCCTTCGTGAGTTGCCGCTCGAGCTGCGTGGCGAGAATGGCTTCCTGAAACTTCCGGGAGAGCGTTTTTTCGCTGGTAAGGTGGGTGAGCTTGATGAGCTGCTGGGTGATCGTCGAAGCGCCCTGGGCGTACGAAAGGGTTTTCACGTCATGCCAGACAGCGCCCGCGATGCGCTGAAGATCCACGCCTCCGTGCTTATAAAACCGCGCGTCCTCCGCGGCGACAAACGCCTCCGGCACATAGGACGGCAAGGAACCGATGGACACAAATACCCGGTTTTCGCTGGCGAACAGGCTCCCGGCCACCTCGTCATTGGCATCGAACACCTGCGTGGCAAGCTGGACGTCGTAAATTTTACTGACATCCAACTTTTCCCAATGCGCCAGGTCAAGTTCCCACAAGAACGCGCCGACGGCAACCACCGCAAGCGTGCCGAGGGACAAAAGGACAATCGTTTTTTTGCGCATGCACATCACCCCCTATGATTTTGTACAATTAAGCCAGATATATGCAGGCTCGGAAGAACTTGTTCATGGACATATTTACGAAATATACGTATAATATTATGTAGATTCTGACGAGGGTGATGAGATTGTTCAAACGATACAACCTGCCGATTCTTCTGGCACTGGGGGTCATGCTCATGGGCGGCGCGCTTTTGATGGCAAGCGCGATGAGCCCGCGCGCCATCGACATTACCTCCCGCGCGCTGCTCGCCGCGGGCTGCATCGCGATCATTGCGGTGTCCGCCTTGGGGCTCGGGGGAAGAAAGAGCCCCGCCTACACAAAATTTGGCCGCGACGCGCTTATTACAAAGGAGACGGGGCTCACCTTTGAAGACGTTGCCGCCAACGCGGAGGCCAAGCAGAGCCTCGAGGGACTCGTCGACTACCTGAAGGATCCGCAGAAGTACGCGAGCTTCGGCGCGCGCATGCCGCGCGGCGTAATGTTTTACGGCCCCCCCGGCACGGGCAAGACCCTTCTCGCCCGGGCGCTGGCCGGGGAGGCGGGCGTGCCATTTTTTGCCATGTCGGGTTCCGACTTTGTGCAGATGTACGTCGGCGTGGGCGCCAGCCGCGTGCGGGATTTGTTCGCGGGCGCGAAAAAGGCAGGGAAGTGCGTCATCTTCATCGATGAAATCGACGCGTTGGGCCGCCGCAGAAGCGACCAGTCTTCCGACGAGCGCGATCAGACGCTGAACGCGCTTTTAAACGAGATGTCCGGCTTCCGCACGGGAGACGGCGTCATCGTCATCGCGGCGACCAACCGCATCGAGACCCTCGACCCCGCGCTTCTGCGCCCGGGCCGCTTCGACCGGCAGATCGAGGTGGGGCTCCCCGGCTTGAACGAACGGCTCGACATCCTGACGCTCCACAGCAAGAACAAGCCCCTGGCGCCGGACGTCGACCTCGCCCAGCTCGCCCGCGAAACATGCGCGTTTTCAGGCGCCTCCCTCGAGTCCCTTCTCAATGAGGCGGCGATTCTCGCGGCCCGCAGGGAATCGGACGAAATTGAGCGCGGCGACATCGACCAGGCGTTTTACCGCACGGTGGCGGGCGCGGACGGCGTCTCCGCGGCGACCCCCGACGAGCGATGCACAATCGCCCTTCACGAGGCGGGCCACGCAATTGTTCTGCGCACGCTGACGCCCGAATCGCGGCTCAAGCGCGTGAGCATCCTTCCGGCCAGCCGCGGGGCGCAGGGGTATAACCTCGCCATCCCCACGGAAAAGGTGCTTCACAAAAAGACGGACATCGAAAACCAGATCATGGTGTTCCTGGGCGGCCGCGCGGCGGAGCTGCTCGTGGGCGGTGAAGACGCGCTCACCTCCGGCGCGTCCAGCGACATCGCCCGCGCCACGGAGCTTGCGGGAACCATGATCATGGAACTGGGCATGGGGGATAGCCCCGCCGTGTCGCTGCGCACGCTTTCAAACGTCTGCGGGGGAAGCGGCTCCGCCGAAGCCGCCTGCCGCGACGCGCTTTCAGCTCTCTATCAGAAGGCGCGCGGCATCCTGGAAGAGCACATCAACGAGCTTCTGACGCTCACCGAGGCGCTTCTTGACAAGGAGACCCTGGACGCCGAGGAAATCGAAGCGCTTTTTTCCTCCGAAAAGGCGACCGCGTAGCCCGCGCGCATTTCTCCCCGCGTCCGACAAAGATAGACCTTCTTCATAAAAGGATACGACGCCCCGTCCATGGAATCATCCCTACGCGAGTACATGCGAAAGGGTGGTTCCATGGTTTGTTTTGAAAAAAGGGGAGGACGGCTCGTTGTGTTTCTGGAAGGCGAGCTCGATCACAGAAGCGCCGCGTCCATGCGCGCCGAGATCGACAACCAGCTGCGCGACCGGCGGGTGATGGAGCTTGTGATCGATTTGGGCGGGATCAGCTTCATGGACAGTTCCGGCATCGGGCTGGTTCTCGGCCGCTATAAGATCATGGCCCAGCGCGGCGGCATCGTGCGCGTTTCAAGGCCGGATCCGCGCACGGACAAGCTCTTTGGGCTGTCGGGCGTTTACACTCTCGTCGAGCGAATGGCGTAGGAGGGGCGTATGACGATCATCAATGAAATGCTTGTGGATTTCCCGTCGCTGCCTGAAAATGAGGCGTTTGCCCGGCTCGTGATCGCGGCGTTTTTGTTGCCCCTCGACCCAACCGTCGAGGAGCTGGCGGACGTCAAGACCGCCGTTTCCGAGGCCGTGACCAATTCAATCGTCCACGGCTACGCGGGCCGGCGCGGCACCGTGCGCATGCACGGATACCTTTATGAGGACAACGCGCTGCGCGTGGACGTGATCGACAACGGTTGCGGCATCGCCGATATCGAGCGCGCGCGCCAGCCGTTTTTCTCGACGCTGGGCCTCGAGGAGCGCAGCGGCATGGGCTTTACCATCATTGAGAGCTTCATGGACAAGGTGGACATCTTTTCGGAAGTGGGCAAGGGCACGACCGTGCGCATGTCAAAGCAGCTGGGCGCCCTCGGCGCGGAGCTCGGGGACGTGCGCGGCCTCTGAGCGAGAAGCCATACGAAGGTACGATGGAACACCTCACGCGATTGCGCGCGGGGGACAAGGATTCCCGCGACGAAGCGATCCGCGCGAATCTCGCCCTCGTGGGTTACGTGACATCCCGGTTTCTCGGCCGGGGATACGATTACGACGATCTCTACCAATATGGCTGCATCGGTCTCATGAAGGCCGTCGACCGGTTCGACCCGCGCTACGGCGTGGCGTTTTCCACCTATGCCGTGCCCCTCATCATCGGGGAAATCAAGCGCTTTCTGCGCGAAGACGGTCCGGTGCACGTTTCCCGCACCATCAAGGAAAACGCCGCGAAGGTGGCCCGCGCCATGGATGGCGCGGCGGCGCAGGGCGGCGTCACCATGGACGAGATTTGCGAGGAAACCGGCCTTGACATGCAGGACGCTGTGCTCGCGCTCCACTCCCTCGCGCCCGTCAAGTCCCTGGCGGAGCCGGTGGCGGGCGACGGGGAGCTCTTGCTGCAGGACATGCTCGGCACCGACGATACCGGACGCATTACGGACGAGCTCGCGCTCCGCCAGGCCCTCGACCGGCTCGACGAAACGGAACGGACGCTCATCCTGAAGCGTTATTTTGAGCGCCATACCCAAACCGCCATTGCACAGGACATGGGCCTTACGCAGGTGCAGATATCAAGAATGGAGAAAAAGGTGCTCAAAAAGCTTCGGGACATGCTTATAGAAGATACGGACGTTGGTATATAAATACAAACTATGGTTTATAAATAATAGACCATTGCATGTTTTTTACAGTTAACAGATTGGGGTGGTATGAAATTCCTTCGTGTGGTATACTTTCAAAAGGATAACGCATTCTGGAGGAATCTGCCTTGAACCTCTCCGACCGAATTGAGAAGCTCCTTCCACAGGTTCAGAAGCCCGCGCGGTACATGGGCGGGGAATTTAACAGCGTGACCAAGGACCCGGACGCGGTCAAGGTACGCTATGCGTTTCTTTTCCCGGATACTTACGACGTGGGCATGTCGCACCTGGGGATGAAGATCCTTTATCATACCATTAACGGGCGCGAGGACGCGTGGTGCGAGCGCGTCTTTTCCCCGTGGGTCGACATGGCCGACCTCATGCGCAAGGAAGGCATTCCGCTTTTTTCGTTGGAGTCGCGCACGCCGATCCGGGAATTTGACATCGTGGGCGTGACGCTCCAGTACGAAATGAGCTATACCAACATTTTGGACGCCCTCGACCTCGCGGGGATACCCTTGCGCGCCGCCGACCGCACGGAGGGTCCGTTCCTGGTCTGCGGCGGCCCCTGCGCATTCAATCCAGAGCCCGTCGCGCCCTTTTTTGACATCGTGGCGCTGGGCGACGGAGAAAGGGAGACCCACGACTACATCGATCTCTACATCCGCTGGAAGCAGTCCGGCGCGTCCCGGGCGGAATTTTTAAAACAGGCCGCGCAGATTCCGGGGCTTTACGTCCCGTCTCTTTACGACGTGCGGTACAACCCCGACGGCGCGGTCGAGTCCGTAACGCCCAAGGAAGACTCCGGCGCGCCGGAGGTATGCTTCAAGGCGCTGGTAAGCGACCTGACGGCCGCCGATTACCCGGAAAAGCTCATCGTTCCCTATGGCGAAATCGTTCACAACCGCATCATGCTGGAGATTTTCCGGGGCTGCACCCGCGGCTGCCGCTTCTGCCAGGCGGGCATGATCTACCGCCCCGTGCGCGAGCGGTCCATGGACAAGCTTCTGGAGCTTGCGGACAAGCTGGTGGCGGCCACCGGCTACGACGAGATTTCCCTCATGAGTCTCTCCAGCGGCGATTATTCCTGCCTGCCGGAGCTTGCCCACGAGATGGTGCGGAAATATCAGGCCCAAAGGGTCAAAATCTCGCTTCCGTCCCAGCGCATCGACACGATATTGACGGATACCCTCAAGGAAACCCAGAAGGTCAGAAAAACCGCGCTCACCCTGGCGCCCGAGGCGGGCACCCAGCGGCTGCGCGACGTCATCAACAAGGGTGTGACGGAGGAGGACCTCATCCGCTCGGTCACCGACGCCTTCGACCAGGGCTGGTCGGCGGTGAAGCTCTACTTCATGCTCGGCCTTCCCACCGAGACCGATGAGGATGTGCTGGGCATCGCCGACCTCGCCGAAAAGGTGCGCAGGTGTTATTTCTCGATTCCGAAGGAGCGCCGCGCGCCCGGCCTTCGCATCACGGTGAGCGTGGCGGTGTTCGTGCCGAAAAACGATACCCCCTTCCAGTGGTGCGCCCAGCTTCCGCGGGAGAAGGTGCTCGAGCGCCAGATGCTTTTAAAGCGCGCGCTTTCGCGGGTCAAGGGTGTGGACTACAAGTACCACGCGCCCGATTTGAGTTTTGTCGAGGCGGTGTTTGCCCGGGGCGACCGCAGAACGGCGGACGTCCTTGTGCGCGCCTTCCGGCTGGGCTGCCGCTTTGACGGTTGGTCGGATCAGTTCCGGTTCGACCTCTGGATGCAGGCGTTTGCGGAAACGGGCGTCGATCCGGACTTCTATGCCACCCGCGAGCGGCCCCTTTCCGAAGGATTTCCCTGGGATCACATCGACAGCGGCGTCACCAAGGACTTTCTTGTGCGCGAATATGAAAAGGCGCTGCGCGCGGAGATTACCCGGGACTGCCGCATGGGCTGCGTCGGCTGCGGCATGAACCGGTATGAGGGGGCGTGCGTATGAGGCTTTTGATCCGCTTCGGGAAAAGATCGCGCCTTCGGTTCATTTCACACCTGGACCTTCAGCGCTTCTTTCAGCGCGCGCTCAACCGCACGGGCCTTCCCATCGCCTATTCGCAGGGCTTCAATCCCCACGCTGTGATGGCCTTCTCCTCGGCCCTTGCACTCGGCTGGACCAGCGAGTACGAGGTGCTCGACATCAAGCTCGCGTCTTCCGTGGATCTGGAAGCCGCCCAAAGCGCCATGGCGGCGGCGCTCCCGGCGGATCTGCCCGTGCTGGAAGCAAGAATCATCGAGGACAACCATCCCGCGATGATGCCCCTCGTGCGCTTTTCTGACTATTCCATCGAAAATTCCGGCGTGACGGCTTCGATGCTGGACGCCTTTCTGTCGTGCGAAACCGTGCCCGCGATCCGCAAGACAAAGTCCGGCGCGCGGGAGATCGACGTTCGTCCCCTCGCGGCCGAGGTGCGTCTCGATGGCGATACGCTCCATGCGCGCCTGATGCTCACGGAAAAGGACACGCTCAAGCCCGATCTCTTGATCGCGACCCTGGCGGGGGAGCCGCGCGAGGATGCGCGCATTCACAGACGCTCGCTCCTCGGCCGCGGGGAAGACGGCGCGCTTGCGCCGATCATGAGGTTGTGACATGAAGCGCGAGATACTCATGGATTCACTGTGCGGACAAAAGCGTCTGGCCCTCCTGGAGGACGACGCCCTTTGTGAAATCTACGTCGAGCGCGCGGGTTCCGAAAGCATTTCGGGGAACATATACGCGGGCCACGTGGAGAACGTTCTGCCTGGCATGAACGCCGCGTTCGTCGACATCGGCCTCGAAAAAAACGCCTTCCTCTACGCAGGTGACATTCAGGTGGACACGCGCGGGGAGCAGGAGCTCACCGACGCCCTTTCGGACCTCAACATCCGCGATCTCGTCCGGCCCGGCCAGCAGATTCTCGTGCAGGTCATCAAGGAGCCGGGCGGCACGAAGGGCCCTCGCGTCTCGAGCCACGTGACCCTGGCGGGGCGGCTCCTCGTCCTCATTCCCACCATGCGCTATGTTGGCGTGTCCCGGAAAATCACCGACCAGGACGAGCGTGCCCGGCTGCGTGCCTGCGCCGAAAGCCTCTTGGAAAATGGCTGCTGTGGCATGATCATGCGAACGGTGGCGAGCGGCGTAGCGGAGGACCTGCTGCGCGCCGAGTACCGGACGCTCGTCGAAAAGTGGAAGGCCATTCAGAAGCGCGGAGCCGTCGCCCGCGCCCCGGCGCTGGTATATGGGGACAGCGGCCTCGTGAGCCGCGCGGTGCGCGACATGCTGGACGCGGAAACGTTCGCCGTCACCACGGACGACGGCGCGCTCTTCGCGGAGCTCACTGAATCCGCAAAGTTCAACGCTCCTGCGTATGAGGACCGCATACGCCTGCACACGGGAGACGTCCCGCTCTTTGACGCCCGGGGCATCGACGCCGAGATCGCCGGGGCGCTCAGCCGCAGAGTGTGGCTCAAGAGCGGGGGATACCTCGTCATCGACTATACGGAGGCCCTCACCGTCATCGACGTCAATACCGGCAAATATGTCGGCAAGAATTCACTCAGCGACACGATTTTCAAAACCAACTCCGAGGCGGCCGTGGAGATCGCGCGCCAACTGCGGCTGCGCGACGTGGGCGGCATCGTCATCGTGGATTTTATCGACATGGATACCCAGGAGCAGCGTGACGCGCTCCTTTCCGCCTTCCGGGAGGCCATCGCCCGCGACAGGACGCACACCAACGTCGCGGACATTACGTCCCTGGGACTCGTGGAACTCACGCGCAAAAAGACGCGCCCGCCCCTTCACAGGCTTTTAAAGCATGTGTGCGAGGCCTGCGACGGAACCGGCCTTGTGGACGACTACGAAACCGTCGCCCGCCGCGCGCTCTATGAAGTGCGCAGACGGCATCTCGCACAGCCCGATCAGGCGTTTATCGTCACCGTCCCGCGCCAGGTGGCGGGCATCCTCATCACCATCGGCGCGCCGCCCGGCGTGAGCGCCCACGTGGTAGGTGCGGATTTGCCGCCGGGAGAAATCATCGTGGAGGCGCTTGACCGTTCGATGCTTCCCGATGGTGCAAAGCTCATGCCGGAGCACAATGAAAGACTACGGTCTAAATAAAACAAACTTCAGCCCATTTAATTGTACGGAGACAGAAAATGAACGAAAGACCCATGATCGCCCCGGAAGAACTCGACGAACAGCGCGTCTATATGGAGCGCGTGCGCGCGCGGGAGGATCGCCCGGTGCGCTACCACATCGTGACTTACGGCTGCCAGATGAATGAGCGGGATTCGGAATCCATCGCCGGCATGCTGGAGAATATGGGCATGACGCCCGCGCCAACCCGCGCGGAGGCGGATCTGGTGCTTTTCAACACCTGCTGCGTGGGGGAAAACGCGGAGAACAAGGCGTTGGGGAACGTCATATGGCTTAAGGAACTGAAAAAGGAAAAGCCGGAGCTGCTCATCTGCGTGGGTGGCTGCATGACCCAGGAATCCGGCATGGCGGCACGCATCAAGGCCATGTACCCCTTTGTGGACGTGGTCTTCGGCACCCACAACATGCACATGCTGCCCAGATACCTGCACGAAAGGCTCGTCTCGCGCGCGCCGGTGGTGGAGGTGCTTGAAACCGACGGCTGCGTGGTGGAGGGCCTTCCCGAAAAGCGCGGGAGCAGTCACTCGGCCTTTGTCAACATCATGTACGGCTGCGACAATTTCTGCTCTTACTGCATCGTGCCCTACGTGCGCGGCCGGGAGCGCTCCCGCGCGCGGGAAGCGATTCTCGACGAGGCGAGACGGCTTTTGGACGGCGGCGTCAAGGAAATTACGCTCCTCGGGCAGAACGTCAATTCCTACGGCGGCGGCGGCGCGGAGTTTGCGGAGCTGCTGTACCGGCTCGACGCCCTCGGTATTCCGCGCATCCGCTTCATGACCTCCCATCCAAAGGACCTTTCGGACGAGCTCATCGCGGCCTACGGGTCGCTCAATCACCTCATGCCCGCGCTGCACCTCCCCGTGCAGGCCGGGAGCGACGAGGTGCTTAGGCGCATGAACCGGCATTACGACCGCGCCCGCTATCTGGATCTGGTATCCCGGCTGCGCGCCGTGCGTCCGGAAATCGGCCTCACCACGGACATCATCGTGGGCTTCCCCGGCGAAACCCAGGCGCAGTTCGAGGAAACCATGTCCCTTGCCCGGGAAGTGCGCTTCGATGCGGCGTTCACGTTCATTTACTCGCCCCGCAAGGGTACCCGCGCGGCGGAATTTCCGGACGACACCACGCCCGATGTCAAGACCGAGCGCATCCAGCGCCTCATTGCGCTCATCCAGTCAATCTCCAAGGAAACATTGGATGCGCAGGTGGGAAAGCGGGAGACGGTGCTCGTCGAGTCGGTTTCTCCGCGCGACGAAAAGTTCGTCGGGGGCAAGACCCCGCGCGGGCACATGGTGAATTTCCCGGGAAACGAGGCGCTCATCGGGGAATTGATCGAGGTTGAAGTCACATCCTCCGGGAAAAACACATTGAGAGGAAGGAAAATCTAAATGGATCAGGTATTTTTGAAGACGCGCGAGCTTGGTCAGGCGCTCGTGGAATCGGACATTTATCTCGAGATGAAGCAGGCCGAGGATACGGCCATGCGCAATCAGGAAGCCGCGGAAACGATGGGGAAGTACATTGAAATTCGCGGCCAGCTGCAGGAAATGATGACCCAGCCCAACCCCGACAGCGTGAAGATGAAAGCGCTTTCGGACGACATGGACGCCGTCCAGCAAAGGCTCAAGTCCATCGACGACGTCGTAAAGCTCACCGAGGCGCGCGAGGCGTTCAACAACCTCATCGGGCAGGTGAATCAGGTGCTTCAGTTCATCGTCACGGGCCAGATGAACAACGAGGAATCCTCCTCCTGCGCCGGTGGCTGCGCTTCCTGCGGGGGCAACTGTCACCTGAACTGACCGTTTCATTTACGAAAGAGGCGAGGTGAACATGCCGATGACCCCCATGATGCTCCAGTATCTGAACATCAAGGAACAGTATCCCGACGCGATCCTCTTCTATCGCCTGGGCGACTTCTACGAAATGTTTTTCGACGACGCGAAGCGCGCCGCGCGGGAGCTCGACCTCACGCTCACGGGCCGGGACTGCGGCATGAGCGAGCGCGCGCCCATGTGCGGCGTGCCCTACCACGCTGTGGACACCTACCTCAAAAAGCTCATCGACAAGGGCTACAAGGTTGCGATCTGCGAACAGACGGAGGACCCGGCCCTGGCCAAGGGCTTGGTCTCCCGCGAGGTGACGCGCGTGGTGACGCCCGGCACCATCATCGAGGCAGATATGCTCGAGGAGCGCAGCGCCAACTACATCATGGCCGTTTCCCTGCGCAAAAATCAGGCGGGACTGGCGTTCTGCGATGTCTCGACGGGCGAGTTTTATCTCTATCAGATTGCGGATATCCGGCTGCGGCTCGCGGACGAGCTGGCGCGCATCGCGCCCCGGGAGCTGCTCGTCAACGACATTGAGGCGCTTTCCGCCGCCGCGCCCGGCACCCCCGCGTCCCGCTTGCCGGAGGAGCGCTTTCAGTACGCCCTCGCGGCGCGCATCATGAAGGAACAGTTTCAAAAGGATGTCGATGCGCTCGGTTTTTCCGGCGCCAGGCTGGCCGTTTGCGCGGCGGGGGCGCTTCTTTCCTATCTCGAGGAGACGCAAAAGATCGCGCTGACCCACATCCTGTCCGCGAAGCTCTACGAGGCCGAAAAGCATATGGCCCTCGACCGGCTTGCGCGCCGCAACTTGGAGCTGACCCAGACCACGCGCGGCGCGAAGCGCGGGAGCCTTCTTTCCATTCTCGACCGCGCGGAGACCGCCATGGGCAGCCGCCTCATCAAGTCATGGATCGAGCGCCCCCTCCTTGAAAAAAATGACATCGAGGAACGCCTCGATGCGGTGGAAGAACTTCTCGGCGCGCCCATGCAAGCCGATGCCATCCGCTCCCTGCTCGGCGGCGTGTACGACATCGAGCGCCTCACCAGCAAAATCGCCTACGAAAGCGTCAATCCCCGGGACTGTCTGGCGCTCAAGGCATCCCTCGACGCCATCCCGCCCATCAAGGATGGGGGAGCGGCCTTTCAAACCGCGCTTCTGGGGGAGACCATCGCCGCTCTCGATCCGCTTTCCGATTTAAACGCAGCGCTCCGGCGCGCCATTTCGCCTGACGCGCCTCTCTCCGTGCGCGACGGCGGCGTGTTCCTGGCGGGCTATCACGAGGAGTTGGATCAGCTGCGCGACGCCTCCGTCCACGGCCGCGAATACGTCTCGGCGCTGGAGCAGCGCGAGCGCGAGGCCACGGGCATCAAGAATCTGAAAGTGAGTTACAACCGTGTTTTCGGGTATTATATAGAAATCACCAAGTCCAATTACGCGCTGGTTCCTTACACGTACATCCGCAAACAGACCCTCGCCAACAGCGAGCGGTTCATCACCGAGGAACTCAAGGCGTTGGAGGAGAAGATACTGGGCGCCGAGGAAAACGCGCTCCGGCTCGAGACGCGGCTGTTTGCGGAGATCCGCACGCGGCTGAAGGCCGAACTCGGGCGGCTCCAGAAGACCGCCCAGGCGCTCAAGACGCTGGACGCGCTCATCGCCTTTGCCCGGGTCGCACAGGAAAACAACTACGCCCGGCCGGAGATAAACGAGGAAGGGTTTTACGAAATCGAGGACGGCCGCCATCCGGTGGTGGAGGAGTCGCTGGGCCGCGAAAAGTTTGTTCCCAACGACACCCGCCTCGACCGCGACCAGCGCGTCATGATCATCACCGGCCCCAACATGGCGGGCAAGTCCACTTACATGCGTCAGGTTGCGCTCATCGTTCTCATGGCGCACCTGGGCTGCTATGTGCCCGCGCGCGCCGCGAACATTGCGCTTACCGACCGGATTTTTACGCGCATCGGCGCATCGGACGACCTGTACGCAGGGCAGTCCACCTTCATGGTGGAGATGAGCGAGATGGCGACCATCCTCGACTTCGCGACGGAAAGGAGCCTCGTCATTCTCGACGAGGTGGGGCGCGGCACGTCCACGTTTGACGGTCTCTCCATCGCCTGGGCGGCGGTTGAACACATCGCGAATGAAAAATGCGGCGCGCGCACGCTGTTCGCGACCCATTACCACGAGCTTTCCGAGCTCGAGGGACGGCTTCCGGGCGTGGTCAATTACCGCGTTACGGCGAAGGAGCAGGGCGAGGACGTGATCTTCCTCCGCAAGGTCGTGCCCGGCGGCGAGGATCGCAGCTACGGCGTCGCGGTGGCGAAGCTCGCGGGCCTTCCGAACACTGTGATCGCCCGCGCGCGACAGATCATGGCGCGCCTCGAGGTGGACGACCAGCAGAACGGTTCCATCGGAAAAAGCATCCTCGACAAGCGAAAAAACGCCGGAAACAAGCAGGTTTCGATGGTGGAATTTAAGCCCATGGAGCTCGTCGAGGAAATTTCGAGGCTCGATGTGGTTTCCATGACGCCCATCGAGGCCCTCAACAAACTCTTTGCGCTCAACGAAAAGGCCCGGAGGATATAGAGGAAAACCATGCCAATCAGAGTACTTGATCCCGCGATCGTGGGCCGCATCGCCGCCGGTGAGGTGGTGGAGCGCCCCGCTTCGGTCGCGAAGGAACTCATTGAGAACGCCGTGGATGCGGGCGCCACGTCCGTCACCGTGGAGGTAAAGGACGGCGGCATTGCGCTTTTGCGCGTCACCGACAATGGCTGCGGCATCGCGCCCGGCCAGGTTGCCCTGGCGTTTGAAAACCATGCGACGTCCAAAATCGCCTCCGCGGAACAGCTCGACGACATTCGGACGCTGGGCTTTCGCGGCGAGGCGCTTCCGTCCATCGCCTCCGTTTCCCACGTGGAAATGACCACGCGGGAAAATGGCGCGCACAGCGGCGTCCGGTTGAACGTCGACGGCGGCGTCCGCCATCCCGTTCAGGAGGTTGGCTGCCCGGAGGGCACCACGGTTGTGGTGTCGGAACTTTTTTACAATGTGCCCGTGCGCCGCGCTTTTTTGAAAAAGCCCGCCTACGAGGGGTCGCTGGTGAGCGATCTGGTGGAGCGCATGATCCTCGGAAACCCCGCCGTCTCCTTCCGCTTCATCAACAACGGGCGGACGGTTTATCACAGCTTTGGGGACGGCAATCTCAAGCATGCGGTGTTTGCCGTGTACGGCAGCGATACCGCCGAAAAAATGACCAATGTCGACTTCGCCTTTGGCGGCATGCGCATTTCGGGCATGATTGGTGTGGGGGAGCTTTCCAAGCCCACGCGGGCGCACCAGTTCTTCTACATCAACGGCCGCAGCGTGCACTGCCAGCTCATGACGCAGGTGCTCGAACAGGTCTGCGCCGGGCGTGTGACCATCGGTACATATCCCATGTGCGCGCTCATGCTTCAAATACCGCCCGCCAGCGTGGATGTCAACGTCCATCCCAACAAACTGGAGGTACGCTTCCGCGACGAACAGTCCATCCGGGAATCCGCCACGTACATCCTCTCGCAGGCTTTCGCGGGGGAAACCATGCTTGACTTCGCGCGGGACGAAAAAACATTCGAACACGCATACGTTGTAGAAGAAAAACAGACCGTTGTCGTCGAAAAAGAGGACGAAGTCGTAAATGAACAAGTTGAAGTCGATACAACTCCGTCTCTTGAAGAACGCTTGAATGTTGTACGGTCCGAGCCGCGCGACTTCACAAAACTCGAAATCCGGGAGTACGATGTTCCTGTTCTGGAGCCGCACGCGCCCATCCGGCCCGAAGTCCGAGAGGAGCCGCGGCAAATTGCCCTTGCGGAACCGGAAGAGCCCGGGAAGCCCCGGCGCGTGGAGCCGGCATATCGGGTGATCGGCACGCTTTTTAAGACGTACATCCTCATTGAACTGGACGAATCGCTCCTACTGATCGACCAGCACGCCGCCCATGAGCGCATCCTGTATGAAAAGTTCAACAGGAGGTTGGAGAGCGGGGGAACGGCGTCCCAGCCGCTCCTCGTTCCGATGGTGATCGACGTCGCCCAGCGGGAAATGTCCTTGCTTCAGGAGTTCGACGAATCCCTGCGCGCCGCCGGTTACGAGGTCGAACCCTTTGGCGAGCGGAGCGTCAGCGTGCGCGCCGTGCCCTTCATTTTAGGTCGTGCCGAGGTGCGGCCGGCGTTCATGGACATGCTTGAATCCCTGGACCGCCTGGCCGCGGCAGCAAAGGAGGCGCGCAGGGACGAACTCGCCATGATGGCGTGCAAGGCGGCCGTGAAGGGCGGCGACAGCCTCTCCACCTCAGAAATCAACGCGCTCATCGATACCATGCGCGAGACCGGCGCGTCGCCCACCTGTCCGCACGGGCGTCCCGTTTCCCGCACGCTCACTCGGCGCGAAATCGAGAAAATGTTCAGGCGCATCCAATGACGGCGCGCATTCTGCTGCCCGTTGTCGCCGGCCCCACCGCCTCTGGAAAGACCGCGTGCGCGGTGGCGCTCTGTGAAAGCCTCGACGGCGAGGTCGTTTCCGCCGATTCCATGCAGGTGTACAGCGGCATGGAGATTTTATCCGCCGCGCCGGGCGAGGGGGAGAGGCGGGGGATTGCGCACCACCTCATCGCCGCCGCCGCCCCCGATGAACCCATGAGTGCTTGGGCGTACCGCGACATTGCCGCGCGCGTCATCGGGGAAATCGCGGCGCGCGGGAAAATGCCCGTTCTGTGCGGCGGAACCGGGCTGTACATCGACGCCGTTACAAAGCCCATGCGCTTTTCGGAACAGAGCGATCCCACCTTGCGCGACGGACTCCGGGAAATGGCAAACACGCCGGGCGGCCGCGAAGAGATGCACGCAATTCTGGCGAAATTTGACCCCGACAGCGCCCGACGGCTTCACCCCAACGATGTGCGCCGCGTGGCGCGCGCCATCGAGGTCTACCGACTCACCGGCGTCACGCTCACCGAGCAAAACCGCCTCGACGCCGCGCGCACGGGCGACTACGACGAGATCCTGTTTGCCATCGACCGTCCCCGCGAGGAGCTTTACGCACGCATCGACGCGCGCGTCGATGAAATGGTGAAGCGCGGCCTTCTGCGCGAGGTGCGCACGCTCATGGGGCTCGCCCAGGAACACCCCACGGCCATGCAGGCCATCGGTTATAAGGAAATCGCCGCCGCGCTGCGCGGGGAGGTTCGTCTCCCGGATGCCATCCTTCAAATGAAGCAGGCCACGCGCAACTATGCCAAGCGTCAGATCACCTGGCTGCGGCGGGATCCGCGCGCGATTTGGCTGAAGGCGTCCGAAAGAACGCCGGAGGACCTGGCCCGCGAGATGGTGAAAATCATTGAAAACAGGAGAAATCATGGATAAGCGCTTCGAAGCTCTCATGCAAACGTGCGAAGCCGCCTGCGCGGGTGCGTTTGCGCACATCGACGAAATCGAACAGACGAACACCGCGCGTGTGCTTCGCGCGTTCCAGAAGCATCGCATTTCAACCCGCCACTTTGCCGGGACGACGGGCTACGGCTACGGCGACATCGGCCGCGACGCGCTCTCGGATGTGTTTCGCGATGTTCTGGGCGCAGAATCCGCCCTCGTCCGTCCGCAGATTGCCTCCGGCACCCATGCGCTGGCCCTCTGCCTGTACGGCGTGCTCCGCCCGGGCGACGTCATGCTCTCCGCCGCCGGAAAGCCTTACGATACCCTCGAGGAGATCATCGGGCACACAGGCGAGGCCGGGAACGGCTCCCTCCGGGAATTCGGGGTTCGTTATCGGCAGGTGGAACTGACGCCCCATGGGGCGCTCGACATTCCGCAAATTTTGACAAATTTGACAGACGACGTCAAGCTCGTCCTCATCCAGCGGTCCCGCGGCTACGACTGGCGGCCTTCTCTGGGCGTTTCAGAAATCGACGATGCCATCGCCGCCATTCACAAAAAAAAGAGCGACGTTTGTGTGATGGTGGACAACTGCTACGGCGAATTTACGGATGAAAGGGAACCTGCCGCCGATTTGATGGCGGGTTCCCTCATTAAGAATCCCGGCGGCGGAATCGCCCCGACGGGCGGCTACATCGCCGGAAAGGCACGCTTCGTCGAGAAGGTCGCCTACCGGCTGACGTCTCCGGGCATCGGCGCGGAGGTTGGCTCCTACGCAGGCGGCTACCAGCCTTTTTTTCAGGGCCTTTTCCTCGCGCCGCACACCGTCGCCCAGGCAAAAAAAACCGCCGTGCTTGCGGCGAAGCTCTTTTCAGAGCTGGGGTTTGAGGTCAATCCCGCCTACGACGAAACGCGCAACGACATTATCCAGGCAATTAAGTTCGGCGCGCCCGAAAAGCTCATCAAGTTCTGCCAGGCCATCCAGCTTGCGTCCCCGGTGGATTCCGAGGCCGTGCCCGAGCCCTGGGACATGCCCGGCTACGCCAATCCCGTCATCATGGCGGCCGGTACCTTCGTCGCGGGCGCCTCGATTGAATTGAGCGCCGACGCGCCCATCCGCGCGCCGTACACCGCCTATCTCCAGGGCGCGCTCACGTACGCCCACGGAAAATACGCCCTTGGCGTCGCGCTCGAGGAGATGCGGAACGCCGGCATGCTTTAATCCTCTTTTTCCGGCTTTGGATCGTCCCGCAGCTTGACGCTCTTGGCGGCCATGCGCCGCCGGTCGTCGAGCATGGCGGCGTAGTGCCGCCGCGTGGTGTTGACGTCCGAGTGCCCGAGAACATCTGCCACGAGGTAGATATCGCCGGTTTCATGGTACAGATTTGTGCCGAATGTGGAACGCAGCTTGTGGGGACTCAGCTTCTTTTTGAGCGGCGAGGCCATGGTCGCGTATTTTTTGACCATCAACTCGACCGTGCGGACCGAGATCCGACGCCGTTGCAGCGACAAAAACAGCGCGTTTTCATGCCCGGGCAGCGCCTGAATCTCCCTGCGCTGGGAAAGGTATCGCCGGAGGACCTCCGAAACCTCGTCGGGGAAGTACAGAATTGCCTGACTGCCGCCCTTTCGCGTCACGGTAAAGCCATTCAGGTTGAAATCAACGTCGGGGATGTCGATGCCCACAAGCTCGCTGACCCGGATTCCGGTTCCGAGAAAGAGAGATAAAATCGCAAGATCGCGCAATTTTGTATTTTCGTTGTATTTCTTTTGCTTTCCGCTCATGGCGTCCCCGGATTCGACCAGATCCAGCATTTTGGCGATTTCATCGATTTCCAGCCGTAAAATCGGCTTTTCATGGCGCTTCGGCATGTCGATCAGCCGTGAAACATCCGTTGTGATACACTGATTCTTAAATAAATATGAATAAAATGACCTTAATGAGGCGAGCTTGCGCATCCGTCCGTCGTCGCCGTTGGTGACGGAATTGTCCGCAACATAATAGAGGGCGAGGTATTCGAGGTAAAGGCTCACATCGCGGGCGCTGACGGCTGCGAGGTCGGCGGGGACGAGGGTGCGCGCTTCCTTGTGGGCGAAAACCGGGATTTCCTTGAACAGGAATCCGAAGAACAGTTTGAGATCGCACGCGTACGCGTACCGGGTCAGGGGTTGCGTGGTCGGCTCGATGGCGCGGATAAAATCGCGGCACATGTCCGGAAGCTCGGACAAAACCTCGCGCGTGAGCAAGGTGAGCTGCTGTGCGCGCTGTTGGGCGTAGGAGAGCTCCTTCGGCATTTTTACCACCTATCTTTTCGCAAAAGCTGTCTTTTACGCATAGTTATAGATCCCGATAGAAGGGGCGATTCACCGCCCCATCAATCGTTTTACGGCATTTCCTCGGTCTCGAAGACCTCGTCCACTTCGATTGCCCGGTAATCCGCGCCGGAGCGGACGCACTTCATGCAGTTGTCGCAGAACTTGTCCGGGTCGAGATCGCAACGGACGCATTCGCCGCAGTCGTCGCAAATCTTCTCCTCGTCAAGCATGCATCGTTTTTCTTCCATATTATACACGCCTCCGATGCCCCACCATTATATCTCAAAACATACCTCTTGGCAAGTCCGTAAATAATTCGAACAAACGTTTGCAATCCGCATCCGATTGTGATATAATATGGACAAATAAATGTGCGCGGGAGTAAGCCATGAGAACCAGTGACAAGCAGACCATGATCCTCAATTACATCCGTCAGGAGATTGAGCAGAAGGGTTATCCCCCGTCCGTGCGGGAAATCTGCTCCGCCGTGGGCCTGAAGTCCACTTCGTCGGTGCACGCCCACCTTACGCAGCTTGAGAAAAAGGGCCTCATTCGCCGCGATTCCACAAAGCCGCGCGCCCTGGAGGTGTTGGACAATCCCCTTTCGCGCGGCCGTTCGATTCCGCTTCTCGGGCGCGTCACGGCGGGCCTGCCCATCCTCGCGACGGAGAACATCGAGGATTACCTCGTCATGCCCCAATATCTGCTTGGTCGTGACGAAATGTTCGCGCTGCGCGTCCAGGGCGAAAGCATGATCGAGGCGGGCATCCTGGACGGCGACATTATCCTTCTGCGCAGGCAGGACGACGCGGACAGCGGCGACATCGTCGTCGCGCTCATCGGTGAGGAAGCCACCGTCAAGCGCATCTTCTACGAGGAAGAATGCGTGCGCCTCCAGCCGGAAAACCATACCATGGAGCCCATTATTCTCGACGAGCCGCCCCAGGTGCTCGGCCGCCTCATCGCGCTGTTCCGGCAATTTTAGGATCGCCCATACCAAGCGCCCATGACGTATGATGAATTTCTCGCGTTTCGCGATGTGAAGGTCAAAAACGAGGGCCACGAAAGGATTGTGCGCCTGTTCTTTCCTACTAGAATCCGTGTCGGGCGACGCACGCTTGCTGCCGGATCTTCTTGGCCGCCATCATCGGTGCGGACACATCCGCAGCGACGGTGCCCTCGGCGTGTTTCAACGGCATTTCCGACGGAACAGAGCCGGCTATCCCGACGTCGTTTATGCCAGACTCGGCGACGGTACCCGCATTTTTGTCGATCACTCGGTCAGAAGCGACATCCAAAGGGTGCCGAAGAAGGACGAAAGCGTCGTCTTTCTTACAAGGAACTGCTTTCCGGAACAATTGACAGGCGGGACGGATACATTCTTCTGAGCTGATCCCAAGGCGGAGCCTTAAAAGACCGACGCAAGCCTCCCAAATGGAAGCGGTGCGCCGGCCTTTTTCTTTATCGCTCGTCCGAAAGCAGTTCGGCGTACCCCGTCACATAGCGGTCGGCCAAGCAGACGATTTCCGGGCGATCCAGACGCATGCTCTCGTCCTCGATGGCGCATACGCGCATTCCCGCGTTCTTCGCGGTTTTGATCGAATAAAGCGCGTCTTCGAACATCACGCAGTCCGCCAGCGGAACGCCAAGCCTGTCCGCGAGCCGGTGAAAGAAAGCTTCGTCCTTTTTTGTCGTGCCCATGCCGCTTTCATCGGTGACGAACTCGAAATAGCCGTGCAGCCCGTGCCGCGCCAACGCCGCGCAGGCGTAGTCTCTGGGCGAGGCGGTGGCGACGCACATCCGCACCCCCGCGCCTTTGAGCATCTCAAGATATTCCCTTACCAGTGGCTTGGGGCCGATATCCTCGAGATAATGCCCGCGCATCCGCGCGCAAACCTCAAGCCAGATTGCTTCGCCGTCGAACGCACGCCCCATGCCCTCCAGCGCCTGCTTCAGGTGTCGCATGGTGGACTTGTAAAACAAAGTCGGATAAATCTCGTCCGGAATCGGAAGCTGGTGCGCCAAGAGGTACTCGATGGCGCCGAGCCGCCAATAGCGCATGGAATCGAGCAGCGTCCCGTCCATGTCAAAGATCGCGCCCTTAAACTCGAATTTCACTCCACTTACCCCCACGGTATCGTTTGAGCATTAGCGTCATGCGCGTGATCATGTCGATGAGCGCGGCGCACCACGCGCCGACCACCGCCGTGTCGCCCCACCCCATCGCCTTGCCCAGCACATAGGTCGCGATAAACGCGAGCGCGGGCCGCATCACCGAAACGGTAATGAGCATGACCATCGCCGTGTATTTTACGTCGCCCGCGCCCCTGAGCGCGCCGGAGACGACCACCGCCATCATTTGGAAGGGCTGGAAGACGCCGACCACGACCATGAGCATCTCGGCCAGCCGACGCACATTCGCGCCGCTGTCATCCTTAATGAAAAGATCAACCAGCGGCTGCCGGAAGACAATGCAGATGGCGGCGATGCAGATGGCCACCAGAATCGCGATTCTCTGCGCGATGGTCCCGTAAATGTGCGAAAGATCCTTCCGCCCGCGCCCCAGCATCTGACCGACGAGGGATGTCCCCGCCACGCCCAGCCCGTCCGCAAAGCAGAACGAGAGGTTTAGAAACTGCATTGCGATGAAATGCGCGGCCGTTGCGTCCGTGCCGAGCCCCGCGACGATTTTTGCGTAGGTAAAAAAGCCGAAACGCATCGCCACCTGCTCGACCATCGCGCCGGACGAAACCCGCATGACGTCCCGCACGCTGGTCTCTTGGATTTTCCAGCTGTCGTGCCGTGCGATCTGCAGAAAGGAGTCGGCTTTCGCGCCCCGTGTGAGCGAAAGAAGGCTCAACAGAAAGCCCACGAACATGCCGATTGCCGTCGCGATGGCCGCGCCCGCCACGCCGAGCGTCGGAAACGGCCCCACACCGTAGATCAAAAGCCAGTTAAACAGCACGTTGACGAGGTTTGAAGCGATGTTTACGTACATCGTCAGCTTCGTGTTTCCAATTCCCCGTTGCGCCGCGCAAATGCCCATCGAGAGCGCGTTGAACGGCAGCGCGGAGCCCACAATGAGAAAATAAATCGTCGCGTCGCCCAGCGTCTCGTTCGGCTTTGCGCCCGCAAACTCCATGAGCTGCCGCCCAAACGGTAAAACAAGCGCCATTAAAATGAATGAAAGGCCCACGATCAGAAGGATCGCGTTTCGAACCACCGTATTCGCCTCTTCGCGCCTGCCCTCGCCCTTGCGACGCGCGACGACGGCCGTAATGCCCACGTTCAGCGCAAAAAAGATGCTGAGCATCAGCATGCGCGGCTGGCCCACGAGTCCGACGGCCGCCACCGCGTTCGTTCCCACGCCGCTGACCATGACCGTGTCCGCCATGCCGATGACGCTCAAGAGCACCATCTCCAGAACGGACGGGATTGCCAGCCGAAAGTACTCCTGGTACATCGATTTTTGCGCGGGCATCTCCTCGGCGGCCACGCCGCCAGGCAGCATTCGCTCCACGCCAAAATAGCGGGAAATCAGATCCATTTATATGTAGCCTCCGAACATTTCGTCCGCTAATAACAATATCTGATCTGGGTTAATTTCGTTAGGCGGAATGTGTTGTGTGGAGATTAGGGCCGATTTATCGGGACGCATGACGCCATGCGTCGATCAATCGAAATTATTTATACCATTATAAACGGCGGATTTGCGTCGCGCGCGAAACGCGCTAACACAGAAGTGCTGCCTCGCGCATGCGGCCGAGCATCTCCACGGGACCGCCGCCTTGCGCAAAGTCCGGACGTCCGCCGCCCTTTCCACCGCTCTCCCTGGCCGCCTTGGACAGAATCGCGCCTACATTGGCCTCAATGTCGCCTGACCGTGAGGCCACATAGACATACTGTTCCCCGGCTGCGGCGGCGATGAGCGCGATAATTCCGCCTTCCGCCGTAAGCGCAGTCGCAAGCTCGCGCGCGGCTGCCGCATCCCCCTCGATCTTCTCCGCGATCACCGTGTACCCGCTCGCCGTCGGTACGCCGCGCGCGCGCATGCCAGGAATTTCCGCAAACAGCAGCTTTTTCTGTGCTTCCCAAAGTGCCCGCTCGGTGCGTTTCAGTTGGTCGAGAATGGAACCGACCATATTCGGCACATTTTCGACCGAAGTCGATAATATTCCGGCAGAGGTGGTGACCAGATCGGAGTGGGTGCGCAAAAGTTCGTAGGCCCGTTTTCCGCAAACAAACGCGATGCGCAGCTTGCCCCGGCTTGGACGCGCGTCCACGATCTTGAAAAGCCCGATCTGCCCCGCGCTTGCGGGATGCGTTCCGCCGCAGGCGCAGAACTCGTGGGGGCCGATTTGCACGATTCGGATGTGCTCGTCCACCGCCGGCGGTTTCCGCAACGGAAGCGTTTTTAGTTCATCCGGTTCGGGAAACCAGCAGCGAATCGGAACATCCTTTTGAATGAAGCCGTTCACGTCGTCCTCAAGGGCGCGAATTTCCGCGTCCGAGGCATGGGTCTTCCCCGCCGGAAGCGTCATGTCGATGGTCGAAACCTCCGCGCCCAGGTGTAGCCCGATGGTGTGTCCATCCAGAAGCCGCTTGGCCGCGTTGGCGAGCAGATGCTCCCCCGCGTGCTGCTGCATGTGGTCGAATCTGCGGGTCCAGTCGATCTCCCCGTGAACCGTCTCGCCCACCACGAGGGGTGTGTCAATCATATGCCAAACTTCTCCCGCGCCGTCCACGGAAACGTCGGTTACCCGTGCCGCACCGAGGGTGCCTGTGTCGTAGGGCTGACCGCCCGAGGTCGGATAAAAGGCGCTGCGGTCAAGCAGCGCCGCATAGCCCGCTTCCCTCTTTTCGCACGCGGCCACATGCGCGTCGAACGCGCGCAGATAACAATCCGCATAGTAAAGCCGTTCGGTCATCCGTATCACTCCATTTCCGGCGTATCTTCCAGCATTCAGGGGCACACTAATGCGGGCGCGAGCCCGCGGAGCATTCAAAGGAGGAACGATTATGTCAAGTCTGATTCCTTATCGCTACCGGTCGCACGACCGGGGAGACAACACTCCAGCGCTCTTCCACGACGACTTTTTCCACCCTTTCTTTTTCGGCGGAGAGGTGCCCACCGCGTTCCGCGTGGACGTAAAGGACGAAGGGGAAACCTACGTCTTGGAGGCGGAGCTTCCGGGCGTAAAGCGTGAAAACATCAGGATTGACGTCGACGACGGCGTTTTGACCGTCTCGGCGGAATGGAAAAATGCTGACAAGGAGAACAAAAGCGGTGATTTCATTGTGAGCGAGCGCCGCGCGGGCCGCGTTCAGCGCTCCTTTTCCCTCGACAATGTCGTCGAGGATCAGATCACCGCCGATTACAGCGACGGTGTCTTGCGGCTTACGATGCCCAAGCGCGAGGAGGTGCGCCGCACGCCGCGCCGCATTGAGCTGAAATGACCGGCCGCCGACCACAAAACCGGCACTGAATTGAGCATGGGGAGGGCGAAGGCCCTCCCCATTTGTGCCGGAGGGGGCGTCAGTTTCCCTGCCGTCCGGCGCGAATGGCTTCCCGGGCCAGCTGGTCGCAGCGGTTGTTGCTTGCGTTGTCCGCGTGGCCGCGCACCTTGATCCACTTGACGGCGTGCTTTTCGCACAGCGCCAGCAGTTGCAGCCATAAATCCTTGTTTTCAACGGGCTTTTTGTCGCTCTTGCGCCAGCTGTTTTTCTGCCAGCTTGTCAGCCAGCCCTTCGTGAATGCGTTGACGAGGTATGAGCTGTCGGAATAGACTGCCGCCTCGCAGCGTTCGGTCAGCCGGGAAAGTGCTTCGATGGGTCCGGTCAGCTCCATGCGGTTGTTCGTCGTGTGGGCCTCATAGCCCGAGATTTCGCGCTTGACGTCCCCATATGTAAGGATCGCTGCCCAGCCGCCCGGCCCGGGATTTCCCGAGCACGCGCCGTCCGTATAGATCGTCACCTTTTTGAGCTCGCTCAATCGGTTCCCTCCAGTCCATATGCCTGCGCAATGGCGTGCGCGTTCGCGGTTTGCGCGGCGATATATCCGTCATATCCGGCATCCAACGCGTAGGACGACATGATGTCGATCCTGGCCACCGCGTATCCCGCCGCCTCCAGGGCATCCGTCAATTCCGTGGGTGCCTGCTTTTCGATCAACACCACATGCGCGTCCGTCCCGCTCAATTCATCCAACAAGTCCGTCAGCGAATCCCCGTACACCGTCGTCCCACTCTCCCGGTCGTACCAATCCGCGACCTCAAGACCGTATTCGATGGCCGGATAGATGAGCGCCTCGTTCATGAGGATCACCTTTTCGCCCCGGGCTCCCGCGCAAATCGCCTGCGTCTCATCGTAAAGCGCAGAAAGCTTGGCCTGGGCGTTCTCGTTCCCCGCTTGGATCGCCTCCGCGCGTGCGGGATACAGTTCGGCCATGGCGTCCGCGATGCTCGCCGCGATTTTTTCCGCACCCGAAACCGCCATATAGAGGTGCGGGTTCGCGCCGACCAGATGGCCGGAATCCTCGGTCACTTCCGTCTTGTCGCTCTGGTTGTAGAGATTGAGGTCGTACATGGCCGTGACGAGGGCCGGGCCGGACGTGCCCAGCGAATAAAGCATGCTCTCAAAATCTTCCAGCCCGCGCCCGCCGATGATCACCGCGTCCGCGCCGTAGGCGAGCATATAAAGGTCCCAGTTGGAGATTTCGTAAGAACGCAGACATTCGTCCTGGGGCTGAACAAGACAGCTGAGCCTGATGCCGGGGACATTCCCCAGCACCAGGCCGCTCAATGCGTAAATCGGATAAAAGCTCGCGTAAACCTGCCTGTCCGCCTCGACATTCGGGGCGATGGGCGTGCAGCCCGCAAGCAGCAGCGCCACAACGAGCAGGAGCGATGCAAAGCGACGCTTCATCGACGGCCTCCGCTGTTTGATTCCCGCCGACCCGCAATCCGCTCGACGGAGTGCTAAGCATTATACCATAAACACGTTACTCCCACAAGCCTACGAAGTCGATGTCCTGATAGTAGTGGCCAATGATGGACTGCGCGGTCGCGCCAGACTCCGCGAGCCCATACGCGCCCCATTGCGACACGCCCACCCCATGACCGAAGCCCTTGCCCTTGAAGGTTACCTTGCCGCCGTCGACAGACACCGAGTCGATGAGCGTACTTTTCAGTTCCGTCGATCCGATCTTGACCCGGAACGTGGGCGCGGAGACGGATTTTCCGTTGATCACGAGGGTCTTGGCCCTGCCCGACTTTCCCTTTTCCCCGATCTCGACGGTTTTCGCGTCGCCGGTCTCGACGCCCGCTTCGGCGCACGCCTTCCCCACCTCGGCTGCCGTAAACGTCACGGTCCAGTTCTTCACGTCGTCAGGCGCCTTGTCGGAGTCAGGCGAGCTCACCACCGACAGATAGGGCGGGTCCTTTTCCTGATAGTCGAGGGCCACCGTCGGAACCTCCGTTACGCCGCCCGCGTGGGCATGGAACCAGGCGTTGGGAAATTCGCCCTTGTAGCTCATCACCACACCGCGCGTCTGGTTCACGGCATCCTTCACCTTGTCGTTCACCGCATCGGCGTCGTAAGCCTGCGCCTCTTTGATATCCGTGGAAATGTCCGCGCCCTCGTGCTGCGACTTTTTGGTCGACAGAAATTTCATGGTATACGTGCGCGCAAGAATTGCCTGCGCCTTCAGCGCCTCGGTAGGCCAGTCGTTTTTCATTTCGCCCGCCACGACGCCCATGAGATACGTTTCGATGTCCATCTTCTCGACCTTCTGCGTATCCATGACGTATACATTCAGCATCGGCACGCCGTTTTCATCGCGCTCAAGCTTCTCCGGAATCTCAGGCGCATTCGTCGCCTCGCTTGCGGGCGTCGCCGATTCCGCCGCCTTCTTTTCATTGCCAGTCTGCATGCAGCCCGTCGTCGCGACCGACAAAATGATCAACGCACCGACGAGCGAAAGAACCTTTCGAATCATCCATATCACGCTCCCGACGGTAGTTTCGTCGGAACGGCGCGTGGGTATGCGGGGTGGTAATTAATGGTAAATTAACGAAATTTGTTGACAGGCGACTTTTTGTATATTACAATTCCGTTGAAACATGTTTCAAATTTGCAACAAAGTGGGTGACTCAATGCGTAACAAACTGACAGTTCTGATCCTCACGATCGCCATTCTCTTTACGTTCAGCGCGCAGGCGGCATGCAATACAGGAAACAATGTCGAGCTGAGCGTGCCAACCGGGTACCGCGGGGTCGATTGTACATATACCGTCTATGTCAATGGGACACAGGTATGTACGGGCACCACCGGCGGCGCTTGCACCATCACGATTCCCGACTGCGGCGACTGCTCCTACAAGGTTGTCTATGGCGAAGCGACCGCGAACGACAGCACCGCCACCCCCACCCAGACGAGCAACTGCGCGGCAGCGGCCGCCCAGGCGAGCGTCTGCCCCACCTCGACGCCTGACTACACAGGTGTGAAGGTTTCGCGCAAGGCGAAGAAGTATTACTCCTCCAAGGCGACCGCGACCCCGGCCGTCACCGCGGCACCCACGCTGACCGCCGCACCCACCGCAACCGCGACTGTTGCGCCGACCGCCGTTCCCACCGCAACCGCGACTGTTGCGCCGACCGCCGCCCCCACCGTGAAACCCACGGCCGTTGCCACCGCAACGCCCACCAAGGCGGCGACCGGCAGCACTTCTTCCTCCCTCGCATCCCAGGTCGTGGCACTGGTCAACGAATATCGCGCCGAGTACGGCCTTTCCCCGCTGACGGTTGACAGCGACCTCTCCGCCGCCGCATGCGTGCGCGCCAAGGAGTGCGCGGTTTCCTTCAGCCACACCCGCCCGGACGGCTCGAGCTGGTCCACCGTCTCCTCCAAGGCGAGAGGCGAAAACATCGCCATGGGCTACAACACCGCCGAAAAGGTCATGGCGGCCTGGATGACGAGCGAGGGTCATCGCGCGAACATCCTCCGCGAGAGCTTTACCACCATCGGCGTCTGTGCCTACGAAGAGAACGGCGTCCTTTATTGGGCGCAGGAATTCGGAACCAACTGATCCTTAGACGAACAAAAAAGACCGGCGGATGCAAATCCGACCGGTCCATTTTTTACCTTTTCCGTTCTGAACGCACGCGCGAATCAAGCGGGCAATCTCGTCCGGAGCGCGCGGGGCAAAACCTCAAATTCGGCTGCTTCTGTCTCGAAGATTTCGCCGTCCGCCTCAAGGGACGAAAGGCCGCGCACATTCAGCCGCTTGCAGCGGAACGACCGGCACAGCCACTTCAGCCTCGTGTGAATGCCCAGTACGAAAAAAAACAGCAGAATTCCCACCGTAAACTTGTTGACCCGTCGCGCCACCACGACGTCGAACAGGCCGTCGTCCGGGACGGCGCCGGGCACAGCCTTCATGCCGCCGCCTATGTAGCGCCCGTTTCCCACGGAAATGATCGTGGATGCGAGCGTCTCCGGCGCGCCGCCGTCGATCTCGAGCTCCAGTTTCAGCGGCCTCAGGTGCCGGATGGCGGAAAACGCGCCGAACATATACGCGACAAGCCCCTTGAACCGCCTTTTGAATTTCTCGGTTTCCATCAGAACGTCCACGTCGAAGCCCGCGCCGGCGACGTTCACAAAGTACATGTCGTTGAACCTTCCGAGGTCGATGCGCCGCTCCGCCGCGCGGAGTTGGAGCGCCACCGCCCGGACGGTCTCCTTCGGCAGCCGGAACGTCTTGACAAAGTCGTTCCCCGTGCCGCAGGGCGCGAAGATCACCTCGAGACCGCTCTGGGCGATTCCGTTGACCACCTCAAAAAACGTCCCGTCCCCGCCCACCGCGATGACGCCCGCGAGCCCGTCCTCCACAGCCCGGCGCGCGTACAGCCTCGAATCCCCGGCGCGGACCGTTTTGTCCACGCGGTATTTGATTCCCGCGTCAGTCAGAAGCGCTTCCAGCTTCGGCAAAACCCGCGCCGCAAGTCCGTTCCCGGAGGCCGGATTCAGGATGATCGAATACATCAAATCATTTCTTTCGCATAACCTTTCATCCAATTATGCGGGAAGCGGAGCGCCCTGTCAAGGCCCAAGCGAAATGATGTTGACGTTGACGTTGACATCCGCCTCCTGAAAATGATCGAGCCAGTTGTACCGCTTCCATTCGCCCCGGGTCAGGAACGCGCGCGCCGCGATTTCGGAAAATCCGAAAGGATCCACCGGGACCGTCTGACAGTATGCGATGGTTCCCGCGACCTCCGCCGCGATGAGGTCAGAAATGTCCTCCGGCTCCAATCCGCCGATTTTCCCAAGGGCAGACAGGTTTACCGTGATCTCGATCCTGACGCGTTCCCCTTCGATGGCGATGGCGATCCTGCTCTTTCCGACGATGATGAATTCGACGGTCGATCCGCCGATGGAATAGGAAAAACCGTCGAGCTCGCCGAGAATCAGGTGCATCCACATCATCTGCGGCCCGGTGAGTTTCCCCGTCAGCCTCTCGTCCCTCAATGAAATCCCCCCTAAGGTTCTTCCTCCAGTCTCTCACAGATTTAGCAGAATATACATAAAAACGCGCGCCCCGCCTTTTTCTGCGGAGCGCGGTATTCCCAAACCGGGGCGCGGTGTGCTATACTGTCAGTACATCTTGGCGGCGTTAAAATACTCTTCGGGATCGACGTGCGCTTCCGCCGCGATCCTCTTCCCTTCGGCGGCCCAGAGCATGCCCCTCTTCATCATCTCTTCGGCCTCGGGAATGTCAAACACATCGTCGTGATGCCCAAGGGATGTGTAGAAAACGCGCCCGTGTCCCCACATCTTTGTCCAGGTGACGGGTACGTCCACCGCGCCGTTGGCGGCGTGGTAGTAGTTGACGACGGGATAGCGCGTGGTGGCCAGCACCTCCACGGCGGGATCGATGTGCACGTAGTACTGCTCGCTGGCAACCTTGAAATCGCGGATGCCGAACGTGATGGGGCTCGTGGTGTGCTTGATGTTGACCATGTAGGGTACGCCGTCCCCGCCTGGATGCGAGACCCACTGGCCGCCGGTCATGAACTGCCATTCCGTGGACTGACGGAACGAATCGCACATGCCGCCATGGCAGCCCGCGAGTCCGACGCCGTGCTTTCCCACCGCGGCGACGACGCCCTCGCACTGTTCCCGGGTGATGGAGCCCATGGTCCATACGGGCACGATCAGGTCGAGCGAATTGAGCTTTTCGTCGTCGAGAAAGGCGTCGAGCGTCTCCGAGATCTCCACTTCGAAGCCCGCTTCGCGCAAAATCCGCGCGAACCGCTCCGAAACGGGCTTCGGCTCGTGGCCATCCCAACCTCCGCGCACGATGAGCGCCTTTTTCATAACAGCATTCCCCCTCGCGTGTTTTAACAACAAAAACATTATAACGCGCTCAAATATAAAACACAATATGGAAAAATATGAGGAGTATCAAATGGCGAGACTGTGGGCAAAAATCATTGTGAAGCATAGGATTCAAAGACAGGAAACGGCGGAAGCGGATTTTGAGGACGTGAAGGACGCGCTCACGCGGCTGTGCGCCGCGTTTGATATTCCCCGGCCCATGTGGCTGCCCAAGCACGAGCGCGAGTACGAATCCTTTCGCCGGACCGCCTTCCTCCCGGAGCATTTTATTGAGGAAGTGCCCTTTCAGAAGCTCGAAATCGAGTTTTTGGACGACGAGACAAAAAAACGCCGGTCGCCCGATCCGCGCAACGCGTTCTGAAACGGAGGGATGGGAATGAAAATACTGCCAAACATATTGACGGTCGCGCGCCTCGCGATGGTGCCGGTCTTCATTTTGGTTTATTTTCTGTTCCCGCATGCGCCTCTGTGGGCGTTTATCGCGTACCTCTTCGCCATGCTGACCGACGCCGCGGACGGGTATCTGGCCCGTAAAATGGATTGCGTCACCCGCTTCGGCGCGCTCATCGATCCCCTTGCCGACAAGCTCATGACCCTTTCGGCGGTGGTCTGCCTGACGTATACGGGGAACCTCCCCATCGTGGTTCTGATCATGGTTGCCACGCGGGAGATCATCATGATCACCGGCGGCTTCCTCGCCGCGCGCACGGGCATCGTGATCTACGCGGGAATTCCCGGGAAGCTCGCGACGATTCTGTTTACAGTCTCCCTCGCCCTTGTGATTCCCTGGCATGGGGTTCCCGCGCTCTCGCGGGTGGGAACCGTTCTTATCTATCCCGCCATCGCGCTTTCACTCTACGCGGCGGTCTATTATGCGGTCATTCTTGTTAAAAAAACGGCAACCGCCAAACCGCATTGACGTTTTTCATGCAAAATGTTATAATGCCTTTGTCGATGACGAAGAGGAGTACCCGCGTCGTATCCCAAGAGAGGGCGGCTCGCCGGCTGAAAGGCTGCCCGGAAATCGCGCGGAGAAGGTCGCTTTCGAGGCGGGCAAATGAACGGAGTAGTTTGTCGGGGTGCGCCCCCTGCAGCGCGAAAAGGCTCGTAAGAGCGAAGTAAGGTGGTACCGCGGCATTCCCGCCCTTTGGGATGGCCGCGTTTTTTTATTTTTCGGAGATTCCGCAGCCCGAAATCCGCGCATTGCGCAGCAAGGCGCGGACGACAAAGGAGGTTCCGCGAAGCGGAACTTGAGGGAGAGGACAGCGCGCAGCGCTCCGCAGCCCGAAATCCGCGCGTTGCGCAGCAAGGCGCGGACGACAAAGGAGGTGATCGCATGGCAGAGGCAATCAAAGGTCTTTTCACGTCGAATCCGAGCCTGAACCGGGTGAACATCCTCGGCCTGATCGTTATGCTCATTTCGGTTCTGGTCGCCGCCTTCGCGGGCAAAATCGCACAGCGTTTCCCGGCGGAAAAGCGCGACGGCGCGAAGATCGGCTTCAAATTTCTGAGCCTTGGCATCTGCATCATCGGCGTTCTCATTGCCATTTTTTTATAGGAGGTCAACGATGGAAAACCAGGAATTTAAAATGGAAAAGGTGTATGCCCCGGGGGCCATCGAGGGGCGCATCTATCAAATGTGGGAAACTTCCGGCGCGTTCAAGCCGAAAATCGAGCGCGACAAAAAGCCCTTCACCATCGTCATGCCGCCGCCCAACATCACCGGGCAGCTTCACATCGGCCACGCCCTGGACGAAATGCCCCAGGACGTGCTCATCCGCTATCACCGGATGAAGGGCGACCCGACGCTCTGGGTGCCTGGCACGGACCACGCCTCCATCGCCACGGAGGTGAAGATCGTGGACGCCCTCAAGGCCGAGGGCCTCACGAAGCTCGACATCGGCCGCGACGCGTTCATGGCGCGCGCCTGGGACTGGAAAAAGGAATACGGCGGGCGCATCGTGAAACAGCTGCGCAAGCTTGGCGTGTCGTGCGACTGGTCCCGGGAGCGCTTCACCATGGACGAGGGCCTTTCCCGCGCCGTGCGCGAGACGTTCGTGCGCCTGTATGAAAAGGACCTTATTTACCGCGGCGACCGGATCATCAACTGGTGCCCCACCTGCAAGACCGCGCTTTCCGACGCGGAGGTGGAATACGAGGAGCAGACATCCTCCCTCTGGCACATTCGCTATCCCGGCCACGAGGGCCGTGACATCGTGGTCGCCACAACGCGCCCCGAGACCATGCTGGGCGACACCGGCGTGTGCGTGAACCCCAATGACGCGCGCTATACGGACTTGGTCGGCAAGACCGTGACCCTCCCCATCATGGACCGCGAGATTCCCGTCATCGCCGACGATTACGCGGAGATGGAGTTCGGCACCGGCGCGGTCAAGATGACCCCCGCCCACGATCCCAATGACTTTGAAGTGGGCCAGCGCCACGACCTGCCCATTCTGCGGGTGCTCAATGACGACGGCACTATGAACGCCAATGCGGGTCGGTTCGAGGGCATGACCCGGGAGGCCTGCCGCGCGGCCATCGTGGAGGAGTTGAAGCGGCAGGGACTCTTGGTCAAAATTGAGCCTCTCACCCACAACGTGGGCACCTGCTACCGCTGCCACGACGTGGTGGAACCCCTCGTGAGCACCCAGTGGTTCGTCAGCATGAAGCCCCTTGCCGCCCCCGCCATCGAAGCGGCCCGGACGGGCGCGCTTCAGTTCGTGCCCGAGCGGTTTGTGAAGACCTATTATAATTGGATGGAGAACATCCGGGACTGGTGCATCTCCCGCCAGCCCTGGTGGGGCCACCGCATTCCCGCCTTCTACTGCGACAAGTGCGGCAAGGTCTACGTGACCCGGGAGGACATCACCGCCTGCCCCGACTGCGGCGGAAGCGTGCGCCAGGACGAGGATGTGCTGGATACCTGGTTTTCTTCGGCGCTTTGGCCGTTTTCCACCCTCGGTTGGCCGGATGAGACGGAAGATTTGAAGTACTTCTACCCCAACTCCGTGCTGAGCTGCGGCTATGACATCATCTTCTTCTGGCTGGCGCGCATGGTGTTTTCGGGCATTGAGCAGACGGGGGTTCTCCCCTTCCATACGGCGCTGTTCCACGGCCTCGTGCGCGACGCCCAGGGGCGGAAGATGTCGAAATCCCTCGGTAACGGCATCGATCCCCTCGACATCATTGAAAAATACGGCGCGGACGCGCTGCGCTTCTCCCTTTCCATGGGCGTCTCCCCCGGCAGCGACATTCGCATCTCTGAAGAGAAGATCGAGTCGTTCCGTAACTTCGCCAACAAGATCTGGAATGCCGCGCGCTTCGTGCTCATGAACCTCGAGGGCTTCGCGCCCGAGGGCATCCCGGCGGACTCGCTCACCCTTGCGGACAAGTGGATTCTCACCAAGTATCAGGAGGCCGTGCGGGACATCACCCAGAACCTTGAAAACTTTGACCTGGGCTACGCCGCCAGTCGCGTCTACGACTTCGCGTGGAGTTCCTTCTGCGACTGGTACATCGAGATCGCCAAGCAGGCCCTTTACAGCGAGGACGGCGTGGCGAAGAAGACCGCGCAGGAAGTGCTCTATCACGTGCTGACGGGCATCCTGAAGCTCCTGCACCCCTACATGCCCTTCATTACGGAGGAGGTCTACGGTTATCTGCCCGGCGCGGACGGAATGCTCATCTCCGCCGCCTGGCCCGAAACCGACCCGGCGCTGGACTTCCCCGCCGAGGCGGCGTCCATGGAAGGAATCATGGAGATTGTGCGCACGGTGCGCAACATGCGCGCGGAAATGAACGTCGCGCCCGGCCGCCGCGCCCGGCTTTTGCTCCGTCCCCACGAGGGCTGGCACGCCGCGCTCTCCACCGCCGAGGGCTATTTCACCCGCCTCGCCTTCGCGAGCTCCCTCACCATTCTCGCGGAGGACGCGCCCAATCCGGAAAAATCCGCCTCCGCCGTGACGGTCGCGTGCGAGCTCTTCCTCCCCCTTGGCGACCTCGTCGACGTGGAAAAGGAGCTGAAGCGCCTCGAAAAGGACAGGGCAGCCCTCGAAAACGACATCACCCGCGCGGAAGCCAAGCTCCAAAACCCCGGCTTCCTCGGCAAGGCGCCCGCCAACCTCGTGGAGCAGGAAAAGGGAAAGCTCGAGACGAACAAACAGCTGCTCCAGAAGCTCGCGGACCGCATCGCCGAGATGGAGGCGCTGAGGTAAACGGGGGAAACGCCAGGGGCGCTGCCCCTGGACCTCGCCATAGGGCCGTCGGCCCTTTGGAATCCCATACTGATTGTGGGGAATTTTTCATCGTCCACCGGCGGCGCGGGGGCCCAAACCCCGGGCCGCCGAGTTTGTTTTTGGCAAGACCCGTATCATAAAATCGAATCGCCCGGAGCCTGGGCCCCGGGCGATTCGACGGATGTGATGTAATTTTCACTCAGATTGGATTCTCAAGGGCGTCAGCCCTTGCGCGGGAGCCCGAGGGCAGCGCCCGCGGCATGTCTTTCTCTCCTATCCCCCGTTCACCATTCCCGGGTTGGGCATGAGGTCGGACTTGAGGTAGATATCATTGGCGAGCGTTTCCACGCGTTCGCCTTCGATGAGGATGGAGACCGCGTTGACATCCGGCATTTCACAGAGGGTGTTGACGATTGCGTAGACGAGGGTACGTTCGTCCGCCGCATCGAGGGTCTGACAGAGGCGGTAGAAGTTGGCGGAGAAGTTGACGGCGGCGACGCCGTCCGCGATGGACACGCCAAGAAGGTCGTCCGCCGTCGCGCCGAGGGGCATGACGGCATGCGCGCCCGTTTCGCTGGACGAAGGCCCGGAAATGAGCTGCAGAATAAGGGAATAGGCCGACTGCGCCCGGCGGGCGGACATGGCGCGCTCGACCTTGATCAAACCGCCCTGCCCGTCGGAGAAGTAGATGGGCGCGACCCCGCCGATGTAGGGGGCAAAATCAGCCCGCCTGAGAAGCCCGTCCGAAAAGGAACGCAGATTCCCGCGCACATTCAGTTGCGTCAGGGCGGTCCCGTCGATGTAGATCGAAACCGCGTCCAGTTCCGGAATAAACGTCGTCATGGTGAGCGCAATGGCCGCCGCCATCTGCCACTCGGAAATGCCCTGCAAAATGAGGAAATCCCTGAGCGCGCCGGTGAGGTAGACATCCAGCACCCGCTCACCCGCAGAGGTCACATACAGCTGCGGTTCCGCCGCCAGAACGCTCACGCCGCCGGACAGAAAGCTTGCGTACGCGCTGCCGCCCGACGAACCGGCGATGAGCTCGTCCAGAAGCTGCGCCGCGTAGTCCGCGTCCTGAAAGCTGACGCGCCGAAGTTCCGGCAGCACCCACTGCCCGTTAACCGAAGGAAAATACAGCGCGACCGTGCGCGTCAGTTCCACCGCGCTCTCCTCCGTGCCGAGAAAGCGTTCTTCCTCCACCTGATACTGCGCCGCGAGTACCGTCACGTCGCCCTCGCTGGCGGTGGTTACGCCCGTGGGCAGCCCGAAGGCACTCTCCTGCCGCGAATCGATGAGTACGTTTACCCCCGTCACACCGGAAAGACTCAAGAGCGTGTTGGAGATGGCGGCGATCATCATGAGAAGCTCCTGGTCGCTCTGAATGCTCGCGATGTCCACAGACAAGTTCACCGTTACAAATCCGCGCGCCGTTTCGATGCCGAGAATCTCCGCATCCCCCGGCGCGACGGAGACGACATTCGACGTTCCCCGGGGGCTGAGAAGCTCCTCCAGCGCCGCCTGAACGACCGTCTCACCCTCCGGCACCTCGAGCGTGCGCCGCACAGCGGTCAGTTCCGTGCCGTCCAGTGCCTTGTAGTAGATCACCGCTTCCGTCCTGCGAACGCCGCGCGTTTCCCCGAGAATCATGTCGGTCGGCTCGCTTGCGGGCTCCGGCAGTTCCGCCAAGGCCGGCAGAGCGGTCAGCAAAAGGGCCAGAACGGCCGTGGCGATTCTTTGAATCATGTTCCCTACTCCTTGCGCGCGGCGATGGGCAGTTCGATTGTGAACGTCGTCCCCGCGCCTTCCTTGCTTGTCGCGGCAATGTCGCCCCCATGCATCATGAGAATCTGCTTGACGATGGAAAGCCCGAGTCCCGTGCCGCCCGTCTCGCGGGAACGCGCCTTATCCACACGGTAGAATCGCTCGAAGATATGGGGCAGGTCCGCCTCCGGGATGCCGATGCCTGTGTCTGCTACCTTGACGACCGCCTTTTTGCCGGTCCGGGAAACCTCGATGGAAACCTTCCCGCCCCGCGGCGTGTATTTGATGGCGTTGTCGATGACGTTGTAGAAGACTTGCTGGAGCTTTGTAGCGTCGCCGGCCGTATCGCACGGGTCCTTCACAACGCAATCCATCTCGATGCCGTGTTCCCGCGCCAGCGGAAGAAGTCTGCGCGTCTGCTCCTGCACGACGTTGGACAGCCGCACGTCCCCGCTCTTGAGCTTGATGCCGCCGCTGTCGAAATTGACCAGCGTCAGAAGATCGGAAATGATGCCGCTCAGGCGGTCAATCTCCTTGTTGACGTCGCCCAGAAACTCCTTCATCATGGCGGGATCGCACACGTCCTGGTAAAAGAGCGTTTCGATGAGAATCTTCATGGTGGAAAGCGGCGTCTTGAGCTCGTGGGAGGCGTTTGAAACGAACTGGTTTCTCGCCTTGTCGAACTGCTCGATCCGCTCGGACATGGAGTTGAACGCGATGGCCAGCTGTGCGAACTCGTTTTTCCCAAGCACCTTGACGCGGCTGGAAAGGTCGCCCTTGGCCATGCGCGAAATGCCTTCGTTCAGCTCGCCGATGGGGCGCGTGATGGTCCTGACGACGAACATGCTCATCAGCAGCGCCAGAACCGCAATGACCGCGAGCCACAGGATGATCTTAAGCCGGATGGAGCGCAGCCCCTCGTAGATTTCTTCCGCCTGGGAGATATAGATGATTGCCCCGATGATCCCCGAATCGGTGGTGATGGCGGCCGCGTAGATGCCCGTCATGAGGTTGACGCCCGAGAGGGAATTGAGGGCGTACTGCGCCCAGGAGGTATGCTCGTCCGTCTGATAAATGTTCCCTGTCGATTTTCCGGTGGAAAGGACGCTTGCCGCCTCGGGGTTCTGAAAGCGGCTCCCGTTGAGGGCGGAGTCGGTGTCCACCTGCACCACGCCGTAGCGGTCGAGCACCAAAACACGACTCAAGCCTCCGGCCGCATAGCCCGAGGCGCTTTCGTAAAGACCCGCGGCGTCGCGCGCCAGATAATCGCCCATGAGCGCGGCTGCGATGTTTTCCGCGATCCGTTGGTCGTCCTTCACCTGCTGGCTGAATAGATAGTCGCCCACCAGCTGAATGAGAGAAACCGCCACCACCGAGAAGGCGATGGCGATGATCAGCAGGTAGGCGATCATGATCCGCCAGCGGATGGAGTGCAGCGACGACCTAATCCTTGTCAGTGAAATAGTAGCCCACTCCCCACTTCGTGAAGATGTACTCAGGCTGACTGGGCACCCGTTCAATCTTCTCGCGCAGGCGGCGGATGTGCACGTCCACCGTGCGCAGATCCCCCAGATAGTCGTACTTCCAAATGGTCTCAAGGAGTGCCTCGCGGGAGAACACCTTTCCGCGGTTGGTGACGAAAAGCTGCAGAAGATCAAACTCCTTGGCGGTCAGGTTCACCTCGCGCCCGCCCACCGTCACGGAGCGGTTGTTGAGGTTGATGGTCATGTCGCGCACGGTGATGACCCGCTGCACCGTCTCCCGCTGCATCATCGCGGTTCTGCGAAAGATGGTCTTCATGCGCGCCTTCACTTCCAAAATATTGAACGGCTTAGTCATGTAGTCGTCCGCGCCGTATTCGAGGCCGAGGATCTTGTCCATATCGTCCCCCTTCGCGGTCAGCATTATGATGGGGACGTTGCTCTTTTCGCGGATGCGCTGACAAACCTCGATGCCGTCAAGCTTGGGAAGCATAACATCCAAAAGAACGAGGTCGAATTGCCCCGCAAAAAACTTCGCCACGGCCTCCTCGCCGTCCTGTGCGGACTCCGTCTCATATCCATCCTGCTCGAGGCTGTATTTCAAACCCTTGACGATCAGGGGCTCGTCGTCCACGATCAAAATTCGTTTCGGCATTCTAATATCCTCCGGAAAGCTGATGTGCAACAAACTTCATCGTTTTGTCATTAATATTATATACTGATGCGCGCAACATTTCAAGGCTATGCATGTAAATGTTAGGATTTTACTTATGACTGTACAAAACATGTGGCTCAATGCTATAATGCTCACATTGGCTACGTATGCAAACACACGAAGGGAGTATCTGCCCATGCGTCCCGCAACCCGCGTCCTTTCCATTTTCGTCGCTCTGTTCCTCTTGGTACTCGCGCCGCACGCCGCGCTGGCCGCGACCCCGCAGGACTGGTCGAGTGATCATCCGGAGCTTCTTGAGGAAGGGCATCTATTTGCGGAAGGCGCCATCGTCATAGACGAGGAAACCGGCGAAGTCCTGTTTTCCAAAAATCCCGACGCGCGGATGTTCCCCGCGAGTACGACCAAAATAATGACGCTGATGCTCGCCCTCGAGTCGGGCATTTCTCTTGACACGATGGTGACCATCCCCAAGGAAGTCGCCACATATCTTCCTGAGGGCAGCTCCACCGTTCCCCTCAACGTAGGCGAACAGATGACGTTTCAGGACCTCCTCTACGGCCTCATGCTTCGCTCGGGCAACGACGCGGCAATTGCCATTGCGGTCATCGTCTCGGGTTCCCTCGACGATTTTGTCGCGCTCATGAATCAGCGCGCAAGCGAACTCGGCTGCGAAAACACCCATTTCGCAAATCCCCACGGCTTCCACGACGACAACCACTATACCACCGCGCGCGATCTTGCCGCCATCACGCGGGAGGCCATGCAAAATGAGACCTTCCGCAAGATTGTTTCCACTTACCAGTACACGATGGCGAAGACTTCAAAACGGGGCAAGCTCGTCATCGAGTCCAAGGTGGAGCTGCTCAATCCGGACAGCCAGTACTATTACGATGGCTGCATCGGCATCAAGACGGGCTATCATTCGAAGGCCGGTCAGTGCCTCGTCGGCGCGGCGGAAAAGGGCGGGCGCATTCTCATCACGGTGGCGCTACACTCGACGGTGGATTATTCCGACCGCAAGTGGTACGATACCGCGCGCATGTTCGCCTATGGCTTTACCCGCTTCGACACCTATACGGTCAAGGATCTGTTCACATTGGCCGGGGACGCGATAAACTCGATCCAGGTGGAAAACGCGGCCGCGGACGATCTCTATGGAGGTAAGCTCAGCCTCATCCTCTCCCAAACGAGCGACGACGGCTTTTCCGTCATGTCCCTCAAGGATTCGGCAGAGGCGGACGCTCATCTCCAATACTTCAAGGAGAACGCGGTGGTCACGCTCACCACCGACTATCTCGAAAAAGTAGAGCAGCGTCAGCCGGTGGAAGCGGGCTCCATCGTCGGCACGCTGTCCTTCGTCTCGGAAACCGGGGAGACGATCACGGGAACCCTCATCGCGTCGCGCTCCGTGGAGATGGCGCCCGTCAAGGTCTCCGCGTGGGACTACCTGGTGGAACGCATGCCCTGGGTCGAGTCGATCCGGGACGAGCGCGTCATCTATGCGGTCATCGGCGTGGTTGTGCTCATCCTCTTCCTCATTCTCCTGAGCGCCATTCGCTCAGTCCGCCGCAATCGGCGCAGAAAGAGAATCTACGAGCAGCGCCGCCGGGCATACTATGAGCGCATGCGCCGCCAGAACGCGGACCCCTATGACGCGCCCGCTGCCCGTCCCGCGCGCAAGAAGGGACCGCGCTACGACGATTTTTAGGGGGAGGCGCGCAAACCGTCGTCTGAACGCCCGCGCGCGGTAAAATCTCACCGCAAACCCCTAAATTCCGGTTGCCATTGTGCGGAAAACGTGCTATAATACTCAAGCATATTGTGTTGATACTTAAGGAGGATGTTCCATGACTGCCGTAACCATCATTATAGACATCATACTGATCCTTGTTTCCATTCTTCTGATTGTGACCGTGCTGATGCAGCAGGGTCAGCGTCAGGGTTTGGGCGCGATCGGAGGCGGCGCGGAGACCTTCTTTGGAAAGAATAAGGCCAAGAGCTACGAGGGCAAGCTCGCCATGCTTACCAAGGTCTGCGCCGCGATCTTCATCGTACTTTCTCTTGTCGCGACGATCATCACCAGCGACAGCAGCTCGAGCACTTCCTCTTCCTCCTCCGACGTGACTGCCACGGAGACGGTGGCGGCTGAGGAAACCGCGGCCGCCGACGAGACCGCCCTGGCCGAGGAAACCACGTCCGCCGACGAAGCGACGGCCGAGCCCACCGCCGAGGCGACCCCGGAAGCCACCACCGCCCAGTAACCAATCAGTTGAAACAGCCCGCGCTGCGCGGGCTGTTTTTGTAATCCGAAAACCCCGCACAAGTACTACATCCACGACAGAACCCGCGTATTCGGCGGCCCCTTTCGCCCCCGGCCTTGTCGCTCTCCGCTTGACGTAGGCGGAAAGTCCGCCCCTGGCTGCTACGCCTGGACTCCGGCTTCGCGGCAGGTGCAAAAGGTTCTCGTCGAATTCTACTTCTTCTGTCATGGACGGAGCACGGGACGCGGGGTTCCCAAAAGCCTATGGCGATAAGTATGATAAAAAGACTCCCCTTGCTATAAGAAAACCGCGGTCAGCCAACTGCAGCAAGAAAGCAGAAGGAGGTCATCGGGACGCCGAATGACGGGAACAGTATCGCACAGGCCAAGTTCCTTCTTCAGTTGCATATGGCGGCGGGTTATCGCCCCGTCCGTTCTAACTTTGTTCTTGACGAGGATGCGCGCAAGAGGAACCGTCTGCGCCGAAGATTGGAAGACATCAACGCGTTTCTCGAAAGTCTCGCGAAGGACGCCCTTCCGCCGGACGAAGCCGCGCAAACCAGAGCGTTTCTCACGCGGGAGTGCGGGTGTCCGCGCGCCGCCTGAAAGCGCAAAAAGAAATGCTCTCACCGGAACACCCGGCTTGCCGCTTTGCCGGCAAGCCGGGTATCCCACACGAGGATTTTAGACCGATTCAAACGGGAGCGCCTTTAACCGTTCCACGCACTTCGCGCACAGCGCGCGCCAATGCGCCTCTTTTCCGTCCACCATTCCGATCACGTGCGCCGCGCGCGCAAGCGCTGTCCTGTACTCCGTTTCCGTGATGTTCTGAAGCTTCCGCGCTTCGCAGAGCTCGTCCTGATCCAGCAGCGCCCAGCGGCCGGCCGGGTCCATCACCACGTCAAGATACAAATCCACAAAGCGCGGTTCCCCGTCCTCGGCGACAAAATTCCGCAACGTCACGTCGAAGTAGTACTGCACCAGATCGCCGTTTGGGTCGTACATCGCCGTGAGCCACCAGCCGCCCCGGTCGGGGGAAAGCTGGAGCCAGGAATACCCCGCGTCCGCGATGACAACTTCGCTCAGGACGCTGTTTACCACGAGAGGTTCCCGGACGCCATCGATTTCCAAAAATCCGGCCATGCCGCGAAAGCTCTCCGTCTCGATGCGCGCCATTCGGAACCGCCTTAGCTCGATGCGCTTCCACGTCCGGCGGGCCATGCCCCGCTCCTCGGGTCTGAGCATCACCCGGTATTTGTCCGGGAAGGACCCGGGCCGCGCCATGGAATGGTAGAGGGTTTTCGCCGCCTCCAAAATTTCTTCGTCGCCCGTCTGGGCGGAAAGGTCACGCACCATGATGACGTAGTCAACGCCATATACGTGGGACTTGACCCGCGTCTTGCGGAAGCCGTTTTTAAGGTAGAAGCGTACGCGCTTTCTGCGGTGCCGCTTCTCGGCTTCGTCCTCGGCGTAAAGCGGGTCCTCGACGTCGAGCATCACAGCGCGGTATTCGCCGTAGCGCTTTGCGATTTGATCCATCAACACGCTTCCCACGCCCAGAGAGCGGTACCGTTCCTGCACCACCACATACTGGGTAAAAAGGTACTCATATCCCGGCTTGCACGCCGAAAACACATAGGCGACCAGCTCCCCGCCCGCGAACAGTCCGCAGGCGAGGAACTTGCCTTCCAGCATCTCTTCGTAAATCGCCTCACAGGGCTTGAGCTCGTTGGCGGGGAACACATACACCATGTCGGTGAGGTACGCCCTGCGCATCTCGTCCGGCGAAAGATCGCGAAGGGTTAGGTCACTTAAGGAAAATTTCAATGACAGGCACCTCGATATTGGGTTTTACGTCGGGCAGCTCGATGACGAGCAGGTCGTCCGCCTTCGCCGCGCCCTCGGAAAAATGCTTCACTTCCTTCTCCGTATAGAGAAGCTCGCTGGCGTCGTGCAGAAACTGGATGTAGTCCACCTTCCCCTCCAGCCCGCGAATCTGCAGGTGCTTGAACGGATAGGCGAACAGGTGCACATACAGCCGCTTGCCGTCCTCGGACTGTGTGTAGCGGCAGTCGGCGGGCAGCGTCGAAAGAAGCTCCGGCTCCGCCATGGTGCAGCCGTAGATGGCGCGGGCGTTGACCTTCATCCAGTCCGCGTACACCTTGAGCGCTGCCTCGGCGCGGGAATCGATGTACCCGCGCGCCGTCGGCCCCACGTTCATAAGCAGGTTCCCGCCGATGGACACGGTGTTGACGAGCATGCGGATCAGCATCTCCGGCGATTTCCATGTCTTCTCGTCCCGGTGATACCCCCACGAACCGGAGAACGTCTGGCACGCTTCCCAGGTCACCAGCTCGCCCGTCTCCTTGTGGCGAATCCACTCGAGAGGCTGGTACTGCTCGGGTGTCCAGAGGTCCTGCTCAAGTTCCGTGCGGTTGTCGATGATGATGCCGGGCTGGAGTGCGCGCGCCAGCGCGATCAACGCCTCCGCCTCCCAGTCGGCCTTGCCCTTCCCCTTCATCCAGGCCCTTTCGCCTTCGCCGTCGCGCCCGGAATAGGAGAAATCAAACCACAGGATGTCGATCTTCCCGTAATTTGTGAGAAGCTCGCCCACCTGATCGCGCATGTATTTGGCGTACTTGCGCACGTCGCGGCCTTCGTTTTGCGCCAGGGCGTCGGGGTCGTCCCGGCGCGGGTGGATCATGTCGATGGGGAAATCCGGATGGTGCCAGTCGATGAGGGAGTAGTAGAACCCAACCTTGAGACCTTCGGCGCGGAACGCGTCGGCGTATTCGCGGATCAGGTCGCGCCCGGCGGGGGTGTTGGTGCACTTGTAGTCGGTAAACGCGGAATCGAACATGCAGAAGCCTTCGTGGTGCTTGGTGGTCATGACGGCGTACTTCATGCCCGCCGCCTTGGCCTGTTTGGCCCACACGCGGGCATCGTACAGGTCGGGATCGAAGTGCTCAAAGTACTTCTGATACTTCTCCTCGGGAATCCGTTCGATGTTCTTGATCCACTCGTGCCGCGCCGGCAGCGCGTAGAGGCCCCAGTGGATGAACATCCCGAACCGGTTGTGCCGGAACCACGCGGTATCCCCCGGCGTTTTTCTGGTTACATAACTGGACATGCGTCTATCCTCCATCCTCAATCAGGCGACTTGCGCGCCAGAACTGCCTTCCGAATGACGCTGAGAAGCGGCGGCAAAATGAGCGAGAGAATGATCGCCGTCACAACGCCCGCGATATAGCGAAGAACCGTGGTGGAAACAAAGAAAACGTAGGGATAATTGTAAACGATGGAATCGATGTACCACACGATTGTGTTGAGCGTCGTTACCGCGAGGGCGGAGACCACCACGATCATGACGGTCTGCAGGCGCGTCATCCGGAAGTCCTTGCCCCGGGCGTAGAGGCCAACCAGAAGCCCCCGCATGCCGGCCGGCAAGATCCACAACAGCGTCGTGGCGGTAAAGCCCCACTTGAGCATCTGGTTCATGAAGCTCCCTAAAAGGCCCACGATCAGCCCGTCCACAGGCCCGAAGAGGGCCGCGGCGACCAGCACCGGCAGCGACTCGATGGTGATTTTGATCCCCCACACATCGATCGCGAACAGGCTAAAGACAAAATAAACCGCGATCAGCATGGCGTTTGTCACAAGGCGTTTTGTATTCAAAGAAAACTCCCCTCCCGCGCGACATCGCGCAGCGGCAAAATCCATTGCCATTATACCGTACCCTTTCCCTTTTCGCAATTGATTTTTGCCACATTGTGTGTATAATATATGGTGAGGTGATGTGCATGGCGGTTTCCGCAGGCAGGCAGAAATACAAGATACTCTCCATCGATCCCTATCTTGCTCCCTACGCGGACGACATTGAACTGCGCATGCGCAGGCATCTTGAGGTGCGCCGCGCGCTCATTGGCGACGGCAGCGAGCTCTATTCCTTCGCAAACGGTTACATTTATTACGGCATCGCGCGCACCACGGAGGGCTGGCTTTACCGCGAGTGGGCGCCCGGCGCGGACGAGCTCCATCTCATCGGGGACTTCAACGGCTGGAACCGTACGTCCCACCCCCTGACGAAGCTGGACAATGGCAGTTGGGAAATTTACATCGAGGGCGTGGACGCCATCCGTCACGGCCAGCGCGTGAAGGTGCAGGTCACGCGGAACGGCAGGTCCTTCGACCGCATTCCGCTTTACATTCATTCCGTCGTGCAGGACGAAACGACCCACGAATTCTGTGGCCGCGTCTGGTCGCCGGAGCGTCCCTTCCGCTGGACGGACGGCGGCTACGGCAGGCGCAAGCCCAACCCCGTCTACATCTACGAGGCGCACGTGGGCATGGCCCAGGAGAAGGAGGGCATCGGCACCTACCGCGCGTTTGCCGACATTACCCTCAAGCGTGTGCTCGACGCGGGCTATAACACCATCCAGCTCATGGCCGTCATGCAGCACCCTTATTATGCCTCCTTCGGCTATCAGGTTTCGAATTTTTTCTGCCCGGCCGCATGGTTTGGCGACCCGGACGATTTGAAATACCTGATCAACAAGGCCCACAATATGGGTCTGTTCGTGCTTCTGGACGTGGTCCACTCCCACGCGGCGAAAAATTCCAGCGACGGCATCAACCTCTTCGACGGGACACAGAGCCAGTTTTTTACCGACGAGGACCATCCCCAGTGGGACACCAAGCTGTTTAATTATGCCAAGCACGACGTGATTCACTTCCTGCTTTCCAACCTGAAATTCTGGCAGGAGGAGTACCACTTCGACGGCTTCCGGTTCGACGGCGTGACCTCCATGATCTATCAGGATCACGGTCTGGGCGTCAACTTTGCAGGCTACAAGAGCTACTTCAGCATGAACACAAACCTGGACGCGCTCACCTACCTCCAACTGGCCAACGAGCTTGTCCATTCCGTCAATCCCTTTGCCATCACCGTGTGCGAGGACATGTCCGGCATGCCCGGCATGTGCCTGCCCGTGCGCCGGGGCGGCATCGGCTTCGACTACCGGCTCGCCATGGGCGTCCCGGATATTTGGGTCCGCTATACCTCGAAGCTGCGCGACGAGGACTGGGATATGTTTAAGCTCTGGCACGAGCTTACCACACGCCGCCCGGAGGAGAAAAACGTCGGCTACGCCGAGTCCCACGACCAGGCGCTTGTGGGCGACAAGACGCTCATCTTCCGCATGGCGGACAAAGAAATGTACGACGGCATGAACAAGGACTACCATTCTGTGGTCATCGACCGGGCGATCGCGCTTCACATGATCATCCGCCTCATGACGCTTACCCTCGCCTCGGACGGGTACCTCAACTTCATGGGCAACGAATTCGGCCACCCCGAATGGATCGATTTCCCGCGCGAGGGCAACGGCTGGAGCTTCAAGTACGCCCGCCGCCAGTGGTCGCTGTCGGAAAACGGCTTTCTGAAGTACGAATGGCTGCGCGACTTTGACCGCGCCATGCTGAAATTTTCCCGGCGGTACCGCGTGCTCTCCAAGCCCGTGGCCCAGAGTCTTTGGATCGACCAGAAGAAGAAGGTCATTGCCTTTGCCCGCGGCGAGATGGCGTACCTTGTGAACCTTCACCCCACCGACTCGTATTCGGACTTCTTTCTGCCCGTCGGCGCGCTGGGCGCCGGTTCCTACCGGGCCGTATTTTCCACCGATGACGCCCAATTCGGCGGTCAGGGCAGGATCGACGAGGAATACAGGTATCTCACCAAGAATTCCGTCGACAAGGGGCCGGGTTTCGAGGTCTATGCCCCCTGCCGCACCATGATGGCGTTTCGGAAGGAAGATTGATTTTGCCGGGCGGGTCCGGCATTAAATACGGAGGTGTCTTTCCATGCTCAGATTTGCAATGATTTCCAAGTGGCACGTGCATGCCAAAGGGTACGCGGAGTTTGTCCAAAAGCAGGATGACGCGACGGTCACGTGCGTGTGGGACGAGGACGCGGCGCGCGGCACCGCATGGGCGGACGAACTCGGCGCGGACTTTGTCGCAAATTACGACGCGTTGCTCGCCCGGGACGATGTGGACGCGATTCTCGTGTGCACGCCCACCAACATGCACAAGGAGATCATGATCAAGGCCGCCAACGCGAAAAAGCACATCTTTACCGAGAAGGTGCTGGCCCTCACCACCGCGGACGCGGATGAGATCATCGCCGCCATCGAGAAAAACGGCGTCACGTTCTCCATCTGTTTTCCCCACCGCTGCATGCCCAGAAACCTGGTGGTCAAGCAGCTCATCGACGACGGCGTCGTGGGCGATGTCACCGTCATGCGCGTGCGCAACTGCCACAACGGCGCGCTGGCGGGCTGGCTGCCGGACTACTGGTACGACCCGGAGACCACCGGCGGCGGCGCGATGATGGATCTGGGTGCCCACGGCATGTACCTGTCCCATTGGCTCCTTGGCAATCCCGTGCGCATCCAGTCCATGTTCAACAACTTCACCCCTGTGCCGGTGGACGACAACGCCATCTCGACCATCGAGTTCGAGAACAAGGCCGTGTCCATTGCGGAGACCAGCCTCGTCTCCCCCATGACCCCCACCCGGCTCGAGGTCTACGGCACCAAGGGCGTCGTGATGTATGAGAACGACGACGTGAAATTCCAGAATGAATTCACCCAGAAATACGTCGAGGGCGGCTGGGTCAAGCCCAAGCTCCCCAAGGCGCTCCCCCATCCCATCCGCCAGTTCATCGACGGCATTCTGTACGGCAAGGAAATCCTCTTTGGCACGTCCGAGGCCCGCATGCTCACAAACCTCATGGAAAAGGCCTACGTCGCCGACAAGGAGAAAAGGGAAGTTAAGTTCTAAATTCAACCATTGGAAAGACGGATGCAAAGGTGCGTCCGTCTTTTTTGAACATGTCCCTTATTGGCGGGCAACTTCGTGACGTCGCGGCAATCTCCCCCAAAGACAAGATCGGCGGCACGGGATTTTGCCCCCGTACCGCCGACGCAGGTTGATTTGTAATTGCCACCAGTTCGGGATTCCTTCGGCAACACCGCACAAAGGTTGCGCGTGCCGGCGAGACGAATTTTCGGCGGCAGAGCCGCCCCCGCAGATTGTGCATGCAGAATTCGACGGCGGAGCGGCCAGGGGCGGACTTTCCGCCTGCGGCAAGACTTCTGCGGGCGCGAGATGGCGGAAATTCAGCCGCCCGCGCGCGTAGGGTTTGCGCGGTGTTGCCATAGTCGAAATTATGTCTACGCAAAAAGAAAACCATCCGGGCACTGCCAGGATGGCCGGCACTGCCCGAATGGTTTCTTCCGACCGCCCGGCCATATGGCGGGTCAGCGGTTTCCCTTGGCGATTTCGGCGAGGATCGCGTTGACGATGATGGCCGTGGCGCCCGTTCCGCCCTTTTTGCCCCGGGCGATGATGGTCGCCATGTCGCTGTCGAGAAGCCTTTCCTTGAGCTGTACGGCGCTCGCGAAGCCGTTGGGGGCCGCGAACACGCACACATCGCTCATGGGTTCATGCTGGCGGCGGGAAATGATCCGCTGGATGGCCGCGGGCGCGGAGCCTACCACCATGAGCTTGGGCCCGGCAACCGCCAGACCGTAATCCACGGCGATCTCGGCGCGGGTGACGCGGCGCTGCTCGGCCACGGTCACGACCCGGGGATCATCGATGAAGCACAGGACGCGCGCGCCCTTGTTGCCCAGAAGGTTCTCGTTGATTTCGTTCATGACGATGGTGGTGTCGGTGATGATGGAACCGCCCATCTCGACGAGCCTTTTTACGTGGGTGAGCGCGGTCGGGCTGAAAAAAATGCTCTGCGAAAGCGCAGAATCGCCCGTTTCACTCTCAACTGCCGCGAGAATGTTGGCCATTTCCTGGTTTAAATACGGTATGCCGATCGCGTGCCGGCTGCCGTCAGGTTTTGCACTCCTGATCAAATCTAACACTCCGTTCCTGGCGAACACGCCTACCAAACTGGTCTGTGAAACAATATAAGATTATCGAAGTTAAGAATCAAGTCGGTTTACGATGATATAACTTGATATTTAATATCTTTACATATTAAATCGCTTTATACATGAAAAAAACGCATTTTATGCAAGGACATGTAACGCGTCCGGATTTTGGGGACGCGCGCCGGCGCGTCCGCGTGTGAGAAACCGGGGACCGAAGCCCCCGGTTTCTCATCCGGTCAGTCGATTTCGTCCGCGACGAGGGGCGCCTGGGCATGGGAGACGGTGATTTTGTCGTCTTCCACGTCCACGTGGATGGCGCTTCCCTCCGGCACGTCCTCCGAGATGAGCATCCGGGCAATGGGCGTCTCCACGGCGCTTTGCAAAAACCGCTTGAGGGGGCGCGCGCCGTACACCGGATCGTAGCCGTTGTCCACGACGTACGCCTTGGCGGCATCCGTGAGCGTCACGGTGAGGTGGCGGTCCGAGAGCCGGTTCGAGAGGTCCTTAAGCATCAGATTCATGATGTTCATGATCTGCTCGCGGGTAAGCGGCGTGTAGAACACGATTTCGTCCAGTCGGTTCAAAAACTCAGGCTTGAACTGCATCTTGAGGAGGGATTCCACCTGCGTCCGGGCCTCGTCCCGCAAATTGCCCCGCTTGTCGATGCCCTCGAGGATGATGCCGGAGCCGAGGTTCGAGGTGAGGATGATGATGGTGTTCTTGAAGTCCACCGTACGGCCCTGGGAATCGGTGATCCGCCCGTCGTCGAGCACCTGCAAAAGGATGTTGAACACGTCGGGGTGCGCCTTTTCCACCTCGTCGAACAGAAGCACCGCATAGGGCTTGCGCCGCACGGCCTCGGTAAGCTGGCCGCCCTCCTCGTAGCCCACGTAGCCCGGAGGCGCCCCCACCAGCCGCGACACGGAGAATTTCTCCATGTACTCGGTCATGTCGATGCGGATAAGGTTCTTTTCGTCGTCGAACAGCGCCTGGGCCAGGGTCTTGGCGAGCTCCGTCTTGCCCACGCCCGTAGGCCCCAGGAACAGGAACGAGCCGATGGGCCGGTTGGGGTTCGAGATGCCCGCACGGGAGCGGAGAATGGCCTCCGCGACCTTGGAAACCGCCTCGTCCTGGCCGATGACCCGCTCGTGGAGGATTTCCTCCAGCCGAAGAAGCTTTTCGCGCTCGCCCTCGAGGAGCTTGGTTACTGGCACGCCCGTCCAGCGGGACACGATCTTGGCGATCTCGTCCTCGGTCACCCGGTCGCGCAGGAGATGATCGGCCTTTTCGGCACGCTCCGCCCTTTCTTCCTCCTCCTTGAGCTGCCTTTGGAGCTCGGGGAGCCGTCCGTACTGGAGCTCGGCGGCCTTGTCGAGGTCGTATTCGCGCTGGGCCTTTTCGATTTCGGCGTTCACCTGCTCCAGCTGCTCGCGCAGCTTGCGCACCTTGCCGATGTCCTGCTTTTCCTTCTCCCACTTTTCCTTCATGCCCGCGAATTTTTCGCGCAGCTCCGCCAGATCGTGCTGGACATTCCCCAGCTGGCGGCGGGAGAACTCGTTCTGCTCGTTGGCCAGCGCCGCCTCCTCAATCTCCTTCTGCATGATCTCCCGGGCGATTTCGTCCATCTCCTGGGGCATGGAGTCGATTTCGGTGCGGATCACCGCGCACGCCTCGTCCACAAGGTCGATGGCCTTGTCGGGCAGAAACCGGTCGGTGATGTAGCGATCGGAAAGCCGCGCCGCGGCGATGAGCGCCTGGTCGGAAATTTTCACGCCGTGGAACACCTCGTAGCGCTCCTTGAGGCCGCGCAGGATCGATATCGTATCCTCCACGGTGGGCTCGTTGACCAGCACAGGCTGAAAGCGCCTTTCGAGGGCCGCGTCCTTCTCAATGTACTTTCTGTACTCGTCGAGGGTGGTTGCGCCGATGCAGTGAAGCTCGCCGCGCGCCAGCATGGGCTTTAGGATATTCCCCGCGTCCATGGCGCCTTCGGCCTTGCCCGCGCCCACGATGGTGTGCAGCTCGTCAATGAAGAGGATGATCTTGCCCGCGGACTTTTTGATCTCCTCGAGAACCGCCTTGAGCCGCTCCTCAAACTCGCCCCGGAACTTGGCGCCCGCGATGAGGGAGCCCATGTCCAGCGCGAAGAGCTGGCGATCCTTCAGGGTCGAGGGCACGTCGCCCCGCACGATGCGCTGGGCCAGGCCCTCGGCGATGGCGGTCTTGCCCACGCCCGGCTCGCCGATCAGAACCGGGTTGTTCTTGGATTTGCGCGAAAGGATGCGCACCACGTCGCGGATTTCGGCGTCGCGGCCAATCACCGGGTCGAGCTGCTGCTGTTTGGCGCGCTCGGTGAGGTCCGTGCCGTATTTTTTGAGGGCGTCATAGGTGTCCTCGGGCGAATCGGTGGTAACGCGGGTGTTGCCCCGCACCTTCTGGAGCTGGGCGAGGAACGCGTCGCGGGTGATGCCGAAATCGGTCAAGATCCGCTTCACCGCGCCGTTGGGCTTGTCGATGAGCGCCAGCATGATGTGCTCCACCGACACGAATTCGTCCTTCATGGCCTCCGCCTGGGCCTCCGCCTCCACCATGGCGGCGTCCACCGACTGGGAGATGTAGACCTTGTTGGCCTCGCGCCCCGGGCCGGTCACCCGCGGGATGCGGGAAATTTCTTTTTCGCACGCGGCGAGAACCTTCTTGGGATCGACCCCCATTTTGTGCAGCATCTGGCCGACGACGCCGCCCTCCTGCGAAACCAGGGCGCGCAAAAGGTGCTGCTGGTCGATCTGCATGTTGCCATACTCGACCACAAGCTCCTGGGCGTCGCGCACGGCCTCCATGGATTTCTGTGTATATTTTTCAGCGTTCATACAATCTCTCACTCCCCTGAAAAATCTCTATCTTTGACTTTCTTTGACTATTATACCCGCCGTTCGCGCCATTGTCAATCGCCTTTTCGCGGAAATCGAAAATTCTTCGCAAAATCCAAAACGCAAAATCGACGGCCCGGGCAAGGTTTGGTTTGCCAATGGCAAACCAAGTCGCTTCGCGACCGCGCCAATCGAAATGAATGCGATTGGCGCGCCTTTGGCCCCCGGGCCGCCGACGGAGAACAAAAGATTACCCCCAAAATTCAATAAGAAATTCCTACCGGACACTGTTCCTTGTCGCTTCGCGACCGCACAGACCGGATGTTATTCGATCTGTGCGCCGCCGGGGGCCTCGGGAGCGGGGGCCCCGGCCGTTCCCACCGCCTCCACGGCGATGTTGTGAATCCACACGCCCTTGCGGACGAGAACGAAGCCCAAAGTGCACTTGACGAGGGTGGTGAGCTGGGAGACCGCGTACACCCACTGGATGGAGAGCCCGGTGCGGTAGACGAGAAGGTAGACGATGGGCACCGAGACGATCCAGACGGAGAGGCTGTCGAAGGCGAATGTAATGAGCGTCTTGCCGCCCGCGCGCAGGGTGAAATAGCAGCAGTGAGCAAAGGCCATGAGGGGCATTGCCATGGCGAGGATGAGCATGAAATCCGTCGCGAGGGCGCGCACGCCGCGCTCCATGTTGTAGATGAGGGGGATAAACGGCGAGACGAGGGCCAGGAGCGTGCCCAGGACGAGGGAGGACATGATGCTGAAGGAGATGAGCCGCCAGGCGGTCTCCTTGGCGCGCTCAACCTCGTCCGCGCCCAGCGCCTGCCCCACCATGATGGCCACCGCGCTGCCCATGGAGAAGATGACGGTGTTGAACAGGTTAGAGACGGTGCTCGAGATGTTCATGCCCGCGACCACGTCCAGCCCGCGCATGGCGTAGCACTTGGTGAGGGTGGTCATGCCCAGCACCCATACGGTTTCATTGGCCAAAAGCGGCAGTCCCCGGACGACGATGCGCTCCACCATCCGCGCGGGGACGCGCAGCGTTTTGTAGAGCCCCACGAGGTAGAAATACTTCGCCTTGTTTTTGTGCGCGCCCACCAGAATGATGGAAAGCTCGACGAGCCGGGAGATCACCGTGGCCAGCGCCGCGCCGCGCGCGCCCATCTGGGGAAAGCCGAGCTTTCCGAAGATGAGCAGATAGTTGAACACGAGGTTGACCAGTACCGCCGCGATGGACGAGATCATCGGCAGCACCGTCTCACCCGCCTCGCGCAGGGTCGTGGTATACGCCTGGGAAATGGCGAAGGGCAAGAGCCCCGCGAGCATGATGACCAGATAGCTCTGGCCCGCCGCCAGGGTGGACGCCACCGAGCCCGCGTCCTCGCCGCTTGCGATGAAGATCGAAAGAAGCGGTGTGCCGAACAGGAAAAAGACCGCCGCCGCGAGGGTGAAGATGATGAAGCTGACGTAGAGCTTGAAGCGCGTCGCCGCGCGCACGCTCTCATAGTCCTTCGCGCCGAAGAACTGGGCGCCGAAGATGCTCGCGCCGGAGATGCCGCCGAAGATCACGATGTTGTAGATGAAGACCAGATTGTTCGCCAGCGAGACGCCCGCCATGAGCTCCTTGGTGGTCTGACCCACCATGACATTGTCCAGAAGGTTCACAAACGAAGAGATGCTGTTCTGGACGATGATCGGAATCAGGATCGCGAACACCGCGCGATAAAAAGGCCGGTCGCCGAACACGTAATGCGTCCACCGCCGGATTGAATGCTCCATCGGAAGATCCCTCATTCCCCGTATATTCTTTGACACTCCGCCGTTGGGGTGCCGTCGGTTTCCCTGAGATACAATGGTTCCAGAAAGTGAAGCCCCGCGCCCGCGCCCTTGACGGCGTCGATGAGGACGTGCTTGGGCGGCTTTCCCATGACGCCGCTCACCGTGCGCACCCTTTTCGGCGCGAGGCCCGCGTCCTCCATGGCCCGCATCAGTTCAAGCGCCCGGGGCGCGGGATAGACCACCGCCAGCCGCCCGCCCGTCCGGAGAAGCTTCGCCGCCGCGTCCGCCACGTCCACAGGCGACAGATCGCCCTCGTGCCGGGCCGCCCGCTCGGCCTCGTTGTCCGTGAGCAGCGCGGCGCCCGCCTTGAAATAGGGAGGGTTGCACGTCGCGAGGGTAAATCCTCCGTATCCGAGCGGCCCGTGGGCCGTGCGGATGTCCCCCGCCACCACCGAAAACCGGTCCGCCACGCCGTTGAGAAGGGCGTTGCGCGCCGCGCGGTCGGCCGCCTCGGGCAAAAGCTCGATCCCCGTCACGCGGATGTCCGGCCGCCGGGCGAGCAGGAGAAGCGCCACCGCCCCCGCACCGCAGCAGAGGTCCGCGACGCGGTCGCCGCGCTTTGCCCGCGCGAAGTCCGCCAGCAGCACCGTGTCCGTCCCGAACCGGAACGCGTCCGGGTGCTGGATAATCCGGAAGCCGCGCCGCTGAAGGTCGTCGATCCGCTCACCGGGCCGCAACAGCGCACGCTCCATCAGTCGACCGCCCCGAAGTCCCAGACGTAGGCGTTCTCAAAGTCCGCGTCCGCGAGAATTCTCGACACCACCTTGTCGGTGGCCGAATCGAGGTAGACGATCATGGAGGGTTCCACGCAAATCGAAAAACTCAGCGTCATGCTCGTGTCGCCGCCGCTTCCGAGCACCAGAATGTCGCCCGCCCCGACGTCCGACGCGGCGTACGCCTTCTGGCCGATGTTGGTGATGATTTCGCCCGGCTCCGAGATGGCGATGCCATTTTTCGCGAACACATAGCGCGCGAACCCGAAGCCCGGGAAGAACTGGTCGCCGTCTTCCTGGAAATCCTGGCCGACCATCGACTTCGCCGTCAGGCAGATGTTCGTGAGCGTATCCGCGCTCATGCTGTCCTCGCTTCCCGCGAGCACGTCCACCCGTTGGACGGTGTCAAGCATCGTCGCCGCGATGACGTCCCCCGTGGCGTCGCCGGAAATGGGCAGCCCGTTGGCGGCGCAGAAAAGCATCACCGCCGCCTCCGTGCTCCGTCCGTAGGCGCCGTTGGGCGTTCCGACGAAGAACCCCAGCGCGGAGAGCCGGGTCTGGAGCGTGAACACGTCGTCGCCGGAGTCCCCGTAATAGAGCGCGCCGTCGCCCGCCGCGGCCGCGGCCGCATCCGAGAACAGCACTTCGTAGGTCGCGGCGTCCACCGCGCCGGTCTGGGTCAGGCCGTTGCCCGCCTGAAAGCGCACCACGGCCCGGGCCGTGATCTCGCCGTAGGTGCCCGTGGAATCTCCCTTGAAGTAGCCAAGCTCGCGCAGCCTGTCCTGAATGGCGCGCACGTTGGCGCCCGCGTCGCCCCGGGTCGCCGTCTGGGAATCGACGTAGTCCTGCCGGTTCACGGACTGGCCCTCAATGAGCCGGATCAAAGTGGAGGCGTTCGCCTCGCCCGTGGGCTCGAGGCCGTTGGCCTTCTGGTACGCCATCACCGCGCGGCGGGTACCTTCGCCAAATACGCCGTCGGCGTTGACCGTATAATAGCCAAGCGCGGCAAGCGCGTTCTGGAGTGTCTTCACGCCGCTGCTCTTGTCGCCCGATTTGAAGGAAATGTTCTGGTATTTTTTGATGAACGCACTCATGTACGCCTGACGCGTCACCGCATCGTCCTCGTGCAGCACCTGCTGGGTCTTGACATCCGCAACCCCCGTGCGGCTCAGCCCGTTGGCCGTTTGAAAATCGCCCACGGCGTCGGCAACGGCCGCGTCGTACTTGTCCGTCGACGCGGCCATATAGCCGAGATCCGCGAGCCTCTTGGTGAGCACCGTCACCGTCTCACCCGAAGCGCCCTCTTCGAGCATCTGCGCCGCGAAGGAGACGCCCGCGATCAGCATCAGAACGGTCGCGAGCGCCAGAGCGCGTCCAATCAATCTCACCTTAATCCGCCTTCCTCAGAGAGCCAATGGGCACGTAGCCCTCGTACCCGCCGTAGGAGACATACGTCCAGGTGCTTGAATACGCAAGCACATGGAACGTCTCCCCCTTCAAGATGCCCGCGATCGCCGTCGCGGTGGTATTTGCCTTTGTATAAACGAACGTGTCCTTGGTCGCGACCACCTGAATGGCGCTCGTCGGGATTTTGCCCGTCGTAAACGACTCGTACGCCGACGTCTGGATGTAGGCCCGCTTGAGGTATTTTTTGTAGATATATCCCTTGACCCCGCTCGGGGTCTGGATGCGCGCCCATTTGCCCTTGACGGCGAGCACCTTGACGACGTTTCCCTTCTTGAGGTAGCCGACGATCTTCGAGGAAGTGGAGCTGCTCTTGCGGATGCGAAGCCGCGTGCTCGCGCTGGAAAGCTTGACCACGGCATACACCGCCGAATCCGCGGTGGGGGCCGGGGTCGGGGTCGGCGACACGGTGGGCGTGGGACTCGCGGCGGCGGATGCGGCCGGAGACGCCGAGACGGCCGGCGTCGGCGTGGACGTCACCGCAGGGGTCGGCGTGGGCGTCGGCGTCACGGAAACGTCCGCCGCCACGAGGTATGTGGTCATCACATAGCCGCGGTACGACTGGTAGCCGATGGCCGTCCATGCGTCCGTCTGGAAGTAGATGTCCACGAGGGTGCCGTGCTTGAGCCGGGTCACGATGCTCGAACTGGTGGTGGGGCTTTTGCGCAGATTGAGGGTGCTCGAGGTGCTGGAAAGCCTGATCGTGGCCTGTCCGACGGGCGCGTCCCACTGTTCGCCCGCATCTTCCGCGTCGATGCCGTCCCCCGTCTTGTCGGCAAGGGTGAGCGTCTCAAGGGATGTGCCGGGATAATAGAAATACAGGATGTCCTCGCAGTCCATAGAATAGCTCTGTGCCATGACCTTCGCACCGCGCTGGCTCATGCCGATGCCGTGGCCCCAGCGGCGGAACGTGACGGTGATGGTGTCGTCCGTCTCGTCCACCCAGATGGTCTCGTTGGAGGACGAGTTGATCGAAAGCCCGTACCAGGTCTCGAAGCTGTCGTAGGTGGGAATGTCCACGGTGGCCGTGCCGGAGACGCTGAACCCAAACGCGTCCTGGGTCGTCGCCTTCACGGTGAACCGGAGATATGTGTAGAGCCTGCTGGGCGCGTCGTACTTGGGCTTGATGGGTTCGATGGACACGATTTCGTCGATGGTGACGTCTACCGCGCTCAGGCTGTTTTCCTGGATGGTGTCCGACATGCCCGCCACCAGCGCGGCGTAGAGATTCTGGTTGAGGGTCTTCCCCGTGAGGTCCTTTGAAAAGGCCACCGCCTTGTACGTTGCGCCGCTTTCCAGGTCGTAGGGATCGTCCTTGACGACGCTGTAGGCGATGGACGAACCCCACGCGTTCTTGGTGGACTCGGTCTGCCCGCCGTTTGAGGCGCCGTAATAGCACGCCGCGAGGTTCCCGTCGTAGGCGAGCACCATGCCGCGCGTGCCGTCGACGGCGGCGATGACGTTGGTGTAGCTGGAATTGTAGCCCTTGAACACCTGATCAGACGAGGTATCCACCACGTCGTAGGCCTTGGACGCCCGGGCGAGTTTGCAGCGCAGCACGTAATTGCGCGCGGAAATGGCCTGGGCCTTGAGCGCCTCGACGGGGTAGGAGTTCGACATCTCGTAGCCCACGACGCCGTAGAGATAATCCTCGACAAAGGTGCGCATGACCACCATGATGACGCTCGACGAGATGGAGAACGTCATGTCGCCGCAGAACACATTGGAAAGCGTCGGCGAAGTAAACCGGACGCCGCCCGTGCCGGCCTTGGCACGGTTGATGGTGATCGACGAGGCGCTGATCGTCTCAGAGCCGCCCTTGAGGGTCAGCTTCCCATTGGACAGCGTCACCGTCACCACCGTGCCGCTGGCGATCTTGCGCGACGAATCGTTGTTTATGTAATAGGCGGTCGACGTCGAAAACGTAATGGACGTCGGCGAACCCAGCCTGGTCAGCTTCACCCGCACCATTCCGTCCGTCTCGGCAAGCGCCGATTCGTCCAGCGGCGGAAGTATGATCAGAACCAAAATAAGCGCGAGGGCCAGGGCAAGCGTCCGATTCAGGCGGGACATATCCATCCTCCGTATCACATGGCGTTGTCGCGCACAGGCGCAATGTGTAGGATTTCTATATATGGGTCAGGATTCCTGCACGATCATATTATTGTTGGATTGTCGCCCCATTTCCGTAGACACAAAAAAACAAAGGAGCCCGTTTGGACCCCTTCGCGCTTTGCCCGATCAGAGTCAGGCTTCCTTGGGGGCTCCGACGGGGCAGACGCCCGCGCACGCGCCGCAGGAAATGCAGGTATCCGCGTCGATGACGTACTTTCCATCGCCTTCGCTGATGGCACTGGTGGGGCACTCGGCCTCGCAGGCGCCGCAAGAAATGCAATCATCCGTAATAATATATGCCATGGTAACACCTCCACATAAAATGACAAGGCCATTATACACGAACGGATTCGAAAATGCAACAAACAGATTTGACACGGCATTTTCCGCATGGTACCATGTCCGGGGTGATGAAATGAATGGAAAAACAGTTTCCGCGGCGCGGGCGCTCATCGGAAGCCTGACGCCCCTTTCCCAGGACTGCGGCGCGCTCTGCGGGGCCGCCTGCTGCCGCCCGGACGAGGACGGCAACGGGGGCATGTACCTCTTCCCCGGTGAGGACTGGGCCGGGGAAATCCGCGCGGGCGATTTCGCGCCCGTCGCCGTTTGCGACGGCCATTGCGCGCGGGAAACCCGCCCCCTTGCGTGCGTCATCTTCCCGCTGACACCCGTCTTTTCGGACGGCAAATGGAAGGTGCGCATGGACGCCCGCGCCCGGGCGCTGTGCCCTCTGGCCGCTTCCGGCGTCAAGGGCGTCGGACGGGCGTTTGCGCGGGCGGTGACGCAGGCCGTCCGGCTCGTCGCGCAGGACCCAGAAGGGGACGCCTTTTTGCGCAAATGGCAGGCGCGGGAAGAGGAGTTCCGAAATTTTACACTTTAGTCGTCCACGAGGCCTAATCCCCGTGATATGGCTGGATCTTTTTCCGTTTGGCTTTGCCGCTCTCCGCTTGACGCAGCGCCGCTGCGTCTGCGCTCCGGCTCCGCGCCGAACGAAAAAATCTCTGCGCCCTATCGTCGGTTCTTAGAGCACCTGAAGGTACATGCACTTGAGGTACTTTGTCTCGCTGGCGGCGGGCAAAATCGGGTGGTCGTACCCCTGGGTGCGGTACTCGATCATGCGCACGCGCTTTTTGGAGTCGCGCACGGCCTCGTTGATCATCTGCTGAAACATGTCCTGGGAGACGTGCTGCGAGCAGGAGCAGGTGACCAGATACCCGCCGGGCCGGACGAGCTTCAGGGCGCGGAGGTTGATTTCCTTATAGCCCCGAAGCGCCGCGGGCACGGCCGCCTTGGCCTTTGTAAACGCAGGCGGGTCGAGGATCACCAGATCGAACTTCTCCCCCGCGTCGGTCAACTCGCGCAGGTGGTCAAAGCAGTTGTGCGCCTCGAAGGAAACGTTCGCAAGCCCGTTGCGCGCGGCGTTTTCCCGTGCGACCTGGAGCGCGTCCTCGGAAATGTCCACCCCCAGCACGCTTTGCGCGCCGTATTGGGCCGCGTGGAGGGAGAACGAACCGTTGTGGCAGAAGCAGTCGAGCACCCGCGCGTCCCCGCAGAAGGGCGCGATGCCCGCGCGGTTCTGCTTCTGATCGAGAAAGAAGCCCGTCTTCTGGCCGTTTTTCACGTCCACGGAAAACAGGATGCCGTTTTCGCGCATGCCGATTTTGTCCGGCACCTCGCCCCACAGAAGCCCCGCGCGCTGCTCCATGCCCTCCAACCGCCGGACGGGAACGTCGCTGCGCTCGTAGATCCCCTTGGGTTGAACCACCTCGACGAGGATTTCCACCAGCATGTCCCGGATGCGCTCGATGCCCAGAGACAGCACCTGCATGACCAGACAGTCCCCGAACTTATCCACAATGAGGCCGGGCAGAAAGTCCGACTCCGAATAGATGAGCCGGCAGGACATGGGGTCGCAGAGCGCCCTGCGGTAGTTCCAGGCGTCCTCCACCCGGCCCTTGAAAAACGCGCGGTCGCACTTTTCGTCGCGGGTGGTGAGCATGCGGATGGAGATTTGGGAGGTCGGGTTGTAAAACGCGCGGCCGATGAGCGTATTTTTGTAGCTTTTCACGTCCACGATGTCGCCGTTCTGAAATTCCCCCTCGACGGTTTCGATCTCGGACGCGTAGATCCAGGGGTGCCCGCCGCGCACGCGCGTCTCGCGGGTCTTACGAAGCGTAACGGATGCCATGTGTGCCCTCCGGTTTTGTTGATGGCTCCCATCATACCACGTTTTTCTCCGCTTGTCGATTGGACGGGCGGATGATATAATTCATCGGGGTGATTTTTTGGAAGACAGGCGCTTGAACAAATACATCGCCGACAGCGGCCATTGCTCCCGGCGCGAGGCGGACCGGCTCATCGAGGAAAAACGCGTGACCATCGACGGCCGGATCGCGGGCCTCGGGGAGCGCGTCGCCCCCGGCATGAAGGTCGCGGTGGACGGACAACCCCTGGACGGCGCGGGCGAAAAGGTGTACCTCGCTCTCAACAAGCCCCGGGGCATCGTGTGCACCGCCGACCCCCGGGAGCCCATGAACATTGTGGGCTATCTCAGGTATCCCGTCCGCGTCTACCCCGTAGGGCGGCTCGACAAGGACAGCGAAGGGCTGATTCTGCTGACCTCGGACGGCGACATCGTAAACCGCCTCCTGCGCGCGGCGGGCGGCCACGAAAAGGAGTACGAGGTGGCGGTCGACCGGCCCATGACGCGTGAGTTCATGGAAAAAATGCGCGCGGGCGTGGAGATTCTGGGCCGCACAACCCTCCCCTGCCGCATCCGGCGCACGGGGCCGAACGCCTTCAACATCATCCTGGTACAGGGCCTGAACCGCCAGATCAGAAGGATGTGCGAGGCGCTGGGCTACCGGGTGACCTATCTGCGCAGAATCAGGATCATGAACATCCGCCTCGGCGCGATGACGCCCGGCCAGTGGCGGGCGGTAACGAACGCCGAACTGGAAGAATTGCTGAACGGCCTTTCCCAGGGCACGAAGGACGACGCGCTGGACGAAGACGAATAACCGCGGAGGCCTTGGAGGGGTACGCCCCTCCATTTTCAATCCATGCGACGCGAAGCGCCGTCTCCCGGGTTTCTAAGCCTGAAGACGGCCCCTAAAAAAAAGCTCGGCCGTCCGGGGCGGGCCCCCCGGCCGGGCGACGGCGGGCGCAGAAGCATGGATTTCCAAAGG
>JAEYRW010000071.1 GCA_023435435.1 Bacillota bacterium
CGCGGGGGCAAAGCCCCGCGCCGCCGAATTTGGTTTTTGGAGAAGGATCGGGAGGGGGCGAAAGGGACGCGCCGCTTGGCCTAAACAAGGCGAAAATCCATGTCCAATATGGTACTTTGGAGAATGAGCGCGCGATTCTCGCACGTCCGAATCATTTGGCCGTCGTCCGCCATGACATAGAGGATTTCGTTTCCGGGTTTGCACAGGGGACGCAGAGCGGCAAGCGCGGGGAGGAGAAGGGCTTCGGCATCGTCTAAGAAAATGTCCTTGATGCCCGAAACTTCCTCGTTGAACTGGCCGCCGCCGATTTCACGGCCATCATGCAGGAAGGAAACTGGATATTTGTATCCGTCCCCGCGCCTTTGCGCGCGGATATCTGTTTCCACGTCGAGGCGTTCCACGGGGCATGCGAACCGGCACTGGCGGCGCCCTGTTTCGTGAAAGCCGTACTTGAGATACAGGGCGCGCGGGTTCGTTGTCCGCGCGCACGCGCAGCATCATATGGGAAACGTCCGCTTCTTGCGCGAACAGGCGCGCCGCGCCAAGCAGCCGCCGGGCGATTCCGCGCCGCCGGAATTCCGGCGCAACCTCCACGTGCATGATGTGCAGCTGCTCCCCGCGCACGGCTGCGTTCATAAATCCGGCGAGCGCTGTGTTTACCCGAACCGTCCAATACGGCCCTGCGGTGCGTTCGATAAATTGTACTTTTGTCACCGCACCATCGCCAAAAGAAGCAACTTCAAGCGGCAGGATTTCGTCATAGGAAAAGACGCCTTTATAGGAAACTTCTTCCACATCCCACACCTCCTTTGTGTGATATTCTATCAATTTGCGCGAAGCCAGTCAACGCTCGGATCGCGCGTCGGAGGCAGATATGCTGATTTTTCCCTATGCGATCATGTCGATTGACGATGAAACCGACCGTTCCTTCATGGAAAGGCTCTATCGTGAAAACCACAGGCTGATGTATTGGACGGCGCACAAGGTCATGGGTGTAAATTGTGATCTGGATGATGTCGTAGCGGACGCCTGTGTCTCTCTGATTCGTAAAATTCATGTTATCCGGGGGATGGAAGGAAACATTCTGCGGGCTTACGTCATTTCTACAGTGAAGAACACGGCGCTTTCGCGTCTGCGGGCAAACGGAAGGCGGCTTGCGCGCGACAGCGATGCGGACCTGGAAGGCCTGGGTTCGGAGGAGCCCGGTCCGCTCGAGCAGGTGTGCGCCCTCGACATGGCGGCGCGGTTGATGGAAGCCATCGAAAACCTGCCCGCGCGCGATCAGGATGTGCTTCGGATGAAGTATCTGTCGGAAATGAACGACGCGGAAATTGCGGAGATATTGGGAATCGAGCGCGTGACGGTGCGCGTCGCGCTCTCCCGTGCGCGCAAGCGAGCCTATCGGATGATGATGGAGATGGAGGAAAATGGCGCAGTCTGAACATCTGTCCCGCGAACAGCGTCTTCTTGAGGATTGCGAAGACGCGTTGTTCCGGCTTTCCCTCACCAGGTTGGAGGCGCGGCGCGCGGAAGCGTTCGTCCGGGAGGCGGACGCGGGAGACGCGGCGCTGACCCCGGACGCCATGGATCGCGCGTTCGAGCGGGCCTTGCCGCGCTTTCTGCGGGCTTCGCGCCGCGAACTGCGACGCCGAGACATCGGCATGCTGCGACGGCGCACCACTGCGCGGGTGGTGAATGTCATCGCCGCGTTTCTGGTCCTGCTGCTGGCCGGCTGCGTTTCCGCGTTGGCGGTCAGCCCGGAGATGCGTGAATCGCTTTCGCGGCTGCTCGTCAGCCCGCAGAAGGAGTTTACGGATTTTCGAATGGAAAAATTCGCGGAGCCTGACGTGCCGGAAGGCTTCAGAGGGGATTTTTATCCGAGCTACATTCCCGACGGCTTTTTTCTGGAAAGCGCAGACTGGTACAGAGCGTGCTACCTGACGGAGGACGAGCAGCGGGTTTTGTACTATACCGAACTCGATGAAAACGCGGCGATGAATCTTGACACGGAGGACGCGGACGTCACCTACGGAAAGGTCGGCGGAACCGACGCCATGTTTGTTCAGAAAAAAGGGCTTTCGTCCGTGGTCTGGTCCTTCTCAAACCGCTTCTTTCTGGTGAGCATCAAGGGCACGCACGAGGAAGCGCTGAAAATCGCGGAGTCGCTCGTGATGATCGACTGATTTTTATATCCCTTGACCGCAGCTCGACGGGCTGCGGTTTTTATATTCTATAATGTAAAAATTGCGGGAGCAATGTGAAACGAAAATGAGATAAAGAGCGTTATATAGAATGATTGGACGGAAGTCATGATCTGCCGCATTGCGGCATTCACGGACCGACGGTCAGACGTATGGGCGGTGGGAGTCGGAGCTTATTGATCGGCATCATGAACGCAGACGATTTTTTAAAGCCGTTTCGACCGACGATGACGCGAAAAAAGAGACGACAATTGAAGGAGAAGATTAGAAAGAGGGTTGTTTCGTTTTTATCGGTTCTGGCCCTCATGTTTGCGATGGCGGGAAGCGCGTTTGTCTGGGAGACGACGACGATAACCGAGATATTGGGATTGGATTTGATTGCCACAGTAGGGCCGATCACATACACGGGGAACGCCACAGTCTATTCCGGCGAGGGAACCTCGGGCAAGGCGTACAATAATTGCGCCGTTATCGCAACTGTCTACTTCAAGATCGGTTGGGAAGCAATTCCCAGATCGCCCGTCGTAAACGTTCAGTTTCAAAAGCAGCAACCAAACAAAACTTGGAGCACTTTAGGCGGCGCTGCCTTTTCAATCGATGTGCCCAATAATATTACGAACATAATCGGCGGCACCGAGAGATCGCCGAGTGCGTCGGGTTCAGCGTATTTCGGCTGGTCGTCGGGAGACTTCGCCGCCGGCACATACCGATTCAGATTTGCGATGAGCGGCGCCACGACTGCTTTTGCAGCTGAGAGTTATGGATTTACCTCTCATAATGTAGGTGACGGTTGGTAAACGGAGCTCTGTCCGGGAAAACGGATAACAGGATGACGTGCCGGGGCGCCGTATTGTGTCAGCACCCCGGCCTGAATGGTTGAGGAGGATAGAAAATGCGTTGCTTGAGAAGAGATCTGGCGCTCGCGCTCATTCTCATCATGTGTTGCGGCGCCGCATATGCGGAAAACAAGGTCGTCCTTCAGCGGGGAGAAGGCGGATTTCCCGGCTACGGCGCGATTGCGGGCGTTGCGGCCGCGGGAGATGCCGTCTACATCTGCGAGTTTTATGAGCAGAAGATGTACGCCTACCGGACGGGAGACGAGGCGGCGGCGGTGTACGCGTTTGAGGACGGCCTGTATCCGCTGGCGCTGTGCGCGGGGGAAGACGGTGCGCTCTACCGGATTGCCGCCGCGTATTCCGAGGACGGCGGCGAAATCGAGGAGGTCGGTCTCTACCGGGTAAACCTGGGAGAGGACATGGTCGCGCGGACGGAGTTAATCGTTTCTCTCGCCTGGGACAACTTGATCTATTACGCCAGCGGAGCGGCGCAATCCCGGGAGGTCGCGAGCTGCCTCGTGCAGGGGAACGACCTGTACGCCGTCTGCGAGACCGAGGATGGAAGGCGGCTGCTGCGGTTCAACCTTGAAACGGGCGCGGCCGAGGACATGGGGATCGAAAGTGTTCGGGAGGTCAAGGCGTACCGGGACGGTGCGCTCCTGCTCCTGCGAGGGGATGCGGACGCGGATACGGCTTTCATCGAAGCATTCGATCCGGCAACGGGCGGGACACTGGAAATGGCCTCCATGGGCCGTGACGGAGAAGGCAACCGCCCGGTCGGCCTATGCTACGACGCGGCGGAAGACCGAGTCCTTTATACATACGACGGCGCGGTTCGCGCGCGGGGACTTTCAGACGGCGGCGAGGAGACCCGGGTAACGGGCATGCCGCTCGTTTACGGCATGCTCGACGCTGTTTGTCTGCCGGGCCACTATCTGCCGTTCAACAGCGAAGCGGTTGTGACGCTCGACGTTACAAGCCCCTCCGACGGCGTGCGGACGCTGCGGGTGTATACGGAATTGATGCATCCATCGCGGAACAGCGTGACGCGCTTTCTGACTGAAAATCCGAATGTGGAGCTCATCTATGAAACGGGATTTGAGACGACGAACGACCTCATCTCGGCGCTCATCACCCAAAATCAGGAGATCGACGTCTTCTCCCTCGATACGGGGAACAGCGATCTTTTGACGCGGCTGATCGACAAGGGGTTTGCCGCACGGATTGATTCGGAGACTTGCGCCGCGTTTGCGGACGGGCTGTATCCCGTTTTGCGGGACGAGGTGACGCGCGAGGGGAACCTGTACGCGCTGCCGACGAGCATCATCATGGCTGAATGTCTTGGGATCAATCGGCAGGCCTTTTTCGACGCGGGTTTTGCCGAGGAAGAGATTCCGCGCACCTGGCCGGAACTCATCGATTTCGTCGCCGCGTGGCCCGGGCGGGGAATCGGCGAATCCGACTTGCTCCTGTTTGATTCGGGCAGCTTGAGCGGAATGGGGCTGCGAACGATGCTCGTCGCCAGGTTGCTGGATGATTACGAGGCGTACATGACGGCGGACGGCAGCGTGGGCTACGACACCGATCTCCTCAGGGGTCTTTTGAACAAGGCCGCGGAGATCGACTTCGACGCGTTTTCACCGATCTATTCAGGCGACGCGGGGTATGAACCCGACGGCAATGTACCCGCGCTGTTCACCGCAAACGATTATCCATCCGTCGTTGAGGACGATTCCCCTTTCACATACCTGCCGGTCGCGCTTGCGGACGGAATGGACGCGTCTGTGACGGTCGCCTGCACGGCGTTCGCGGTCAACGTTTACTCGCCGGATCAGGACATCGCGGCCGCGTTTCTCGAATGCCTCATGGGCGACATTGCGGAAACGGAGCAGGCGGACATGAGCCCGGAATACCCCGATGTGCTCATCCGTCCGGATGATTATGAGAGCATGGTGCTTGGGGTCGAGCAGTATCTGAAAGAAGCTGAGACGCTTTACGAGAACGCGGAGAGCGAGGAACAGAAGGAGCTCTACGCACAGGCGGTTCAGGGAGCGAAGGACGGGCTTGTCGAGTTGGAGGATTATTACCTCACCAGTGAAGAAAGCGTCGCGGAATACCGCGCGGCGATGGGGACCGCCGTATTTTACGTCAACCGGAATCCGGAAAGCGTGACGGAAGAGGTCATCGACCGCTTCGCAACCTACCGGGATCGCATGCTCAGCGGGCAGATTTCGGTGGATGCGTTCATTTCCTTCTTGACGGAGACGCGCGAAATGCAGCTTCTGGAGGATCAGTAAAGGCAAGGCCGGGGGAGCGATCCCCCGGCCCTCCCGTTGTCAGTACGCCTTCGCGAAGTAAATGAGCTTCTTCGCTTCCTTGCCGCAGCACACGCACGCTTTGCCGGTCAGGTCGGGCTGGTCGAAGGGCATGTTGCGCGAGGAAGCGTTGTACTGTTCCTTGATGGCGTCCTCGCAGCCCTGTTCGCCGCACCAGGCGGCCCGCACGAAGCCGTCCTGCACGCCGCTTTCCAGCGCCTCCATGGTCACGACATCCTTCGTGTGCGCGGCCATGAATTCCTTTGCCTGCTGGTACATCGATGCCTGAATTTCGTCGAGCAGCGCCTGAACCGCGTCTTCGATACCGGAAAGGGGCAGCGTCGCCTTTTCCAGGGTGTCCCGGCGCATGCATGTGACCACGCCGTTTTCGATGTCCCGGGGCCCGATCTCGAGGCGCACGGGCACGCCCTTCATCTCCCACTCGTTGAACTTCCAACCTGCGGAGTAGGTGTCGCGGTCGTCGAGGTTCACGCGCAGCCCGGCTTTCGTGAGCGCTTCCTTCACCTCGCGCGCCTTGTCGAGAACGCCTTCCTTGTGCTGGGCGATGGGGAGAATGACCACCTGAATGGGCGCGACGCGGGGAGGCAGCTTCAGGCCGCGGTCGTCGCCGTGGGTCATGATGATGGCGCCGATGAGCCGCGTGGATACGCCCCAGCTGGTTTCATTGACGTATTCAAGCTTCCCGTCCTTGGAGAGAAACTGGATGCCGAAGGCCTCGGCAAAGTTGGTGCCGAAGTTGTGGGAGGTGCCCGCCTGGAGCGCCTTTCCGTCGTGCATCATGGCCTCGATGGAGTATGTGGCGCGCGCGCCGGCAAATTTTTCTTTTTCGGTCTTCCGGCCGCAGATGACGGGCACGCCCAGCACGTCCTCCACCACCTCGCGGTAAACCTCGAGCATGGTGAGGGTCTCCTCCTGGGCCTCCTCGGCGGTTTCGTGGATGGTGTGGCCCTCCTGCCAGAGGAATTCCGATGTGCGCAGAAAGGGCCGCGTGGTCTTTTCCCAGCGCATCACCGAGCACCACTGGTTGTATTTCATGGGCAGGTCGCGCCAGGACTGCACCCATTTGGCGTACATGGCGCAGAAAATGGTCTCGGACGTGGGGCGGATGGCCAGCCGCTCCTCCAGCTTTTCGGTGCCGCCCATTGTGACCCACGCAACCTCGGGCGCGAAGCCCTCCACGTGCTCGGCCTCCTTGAGAAGCAGGCTCTCGGGAATGAGCATGGGCATGTAGACGTTCTGGTGCCCCGTCTCCTTGAACCGCTTGTCGAATGCCTGCTGAATGAGCTCCCACACGGCGTAGCCGTAGGGCTTTACCACCATGCAGCCGCGCACCGGCGCGTAGTCCACCATGTCGGTCCGGAGGATCACGTCCGTATACCACTTGGAAAAGTCCTCGCTCCGGGGCGTGATCTGCGTGACAAATTCCTGTTTGTCCTTCTTGCCCATCTCAATTCCCCCTTCAAAAAAATACGCCCCGTCCACGCATGGACGAAGCAACGCTTCGCGGTACCACCAGGCTCGGGCGTTTCCGCCCACTCGCGTGCCCTGTAACGGGAGCACCCGCCGGGCTTCCACAGAAATTCTGTGTCGCCCGTGCGCTCGGGGAGCCGGAGACTTCCGCGCGCCGTCCACGCGCTTTTCAGCTTCCGCGCGCTCTCTGGGGACGGGACGCGGCGCTTTTCCCTTCATCGCGTCGTGTATATGCGCCCATTATATGCAGCGGGCGCCCGCTTTGCAAGTTAAGAATTCATATCCTGCTCAAAATAAACCCGCCGGAAGCCATCCAAATCGCCCGCGCGCGCGACGATGACGCCGTACGTACGCAGGAAGACGGTCTTCCCGCCCGATTCCTCGTAGATCGCGGCCTTCGCGATGTCCGAAAGCCCGTCCAAGCACCAGACGGCGCGATAATCCCAATCCTTCAGCACTGCCAGCGCGCCGAGGGGACGGGCGGGCGGGGTCTCGTCCAAAAGCCGTCCAAATTCTGCGAAGACAGGCGCCGCGGCGGTGAAATCGTCGGAACAGACGATGGTTTCGCCCATCAGCCGGGTCTTCGGCGGATTTTCCTTCACCTTCTGATAGTATTCGAATCGGACTTTCATCTGCTCCTCGTGGAGCATTTCCTCCGCCTCGATATGCCCGTCCGGTTTGGGCGCGCGCCGGTAGCGGCCCTTGACGTAGCTGCGGTTCAGGTACGCACGAAAGAGCAGCCACCCCACCGCCAGCGCGAGCAGGATTAAGACCGCCGCAATAAATTTCATCGTCAGCCGACGGCGCCCAGAAGGCCGATTTCAGCCGCGACCTCGCGCATGCCGAGGATGGTCTCGGTAATGACCTCCTCCAGCGACATGCCGATCATTTCGCAGCCCTTTTCGATGACCGCGCGGTCGACCCCTGCCGCGAACGACTTGGTCTTGTACTTCTTCTTGACCGAGGAATACGCCAGATCCATCACGCTTTTCGACGGCCGCATGATGGCTGCCGCACCGATGAGTCCCGTCAGCTCGTCGATGGTATAGAGAACCTTCGCCATGTCGGTTTCCGGCGCGATGTCCGAGCAGATGCCGTAGCCGTGGCTCGCAAGCTGGCGTGCGAAATCCGCGTCCACGCCATGTAATTCAAACAGCTCCAGACACTTCGCGCAGTGCGCCTCCGGCCACTTTTCATAGTCCAGATCGTGCAGAAGCCCCGCCACGCCCCAGATTTCCGGGTCGCCGCCGAACTTTTTCGCAAAGTGACGCATGACGCCTTCCACCGTCTTTGCATGGGTGAGCAGTGCCGGACTCTCGTTGTATTCCGTCAGAATTTTCCAGGCTTCTTCTCTTGCGGGAATCATTTCAAACCTCCGTCGCCCCGCCCGCCGCATAGCCCGGTTTCTGAGACTTGCCGTGCTGACGGTCGAAGTTTTCCTTGTTCTTGGAAAGATACAGCCCGAACAGCTCGTCCGCGTTCATGCCGGCGCGTTGGGCCATGCTGATCAGAAAATGCAGCATGTCCACAATTTCACCCTTCAGATCCGCCGGGTCGCGCTTCTTCGGGTTCTTCCACCACTTGAAATCCGTTTCGTCCAGCGCTTCCGCCAGCTCCGAAAGCATTGCCAGCGTCAAATGCTGCTGCCAGTCGTCCGCCGTCCAGTGCTCCAAATGCCTGAGCGCCGTTATCTCATCGTTGAGGGATGCCTGCATTTCAAAAATCGTATCGAGCTTATCCATAGAACCTCCGTAAGTTGCGCCAGGGGCGCTGCCCCTGGACCCTGCCAAAGGGACATTGTCCCTTTGGAATCCCATACTGGGTGTAAACAAGACATTGTCCGTCGCGTGCGCGGGGGCCCAGCCCCGCTTGCGCGAA
>JAEYRW010000139.1 GCA_023435435.1 Bacillota bacterium
CCTTGCCGCGGCGGGCAGCGCATGGTCTTTGGAGGAGGAGGCGCGGCTGGTCAGCGAGTGGAAAAACAACACGCCGCTCTCCCAAATCGCCAAGGCCCACGGGCGCACCAAGGGCGCCGTCCAAAGCCGCCTGAAAAAAATGAACCTTCTCGAGGATGAATGACCTCCCCCGCGCGGGAGGTTTTTTTAACGCGATATTCTACCATTGTTCGCAAAAAGGGGTTGCGCAATTGGCTAACAGTGAATATAATTAATGGTGTTAGCTAATAAGGGGGAAACAAAATGGACTACGAGGCATTGGCGGAAGAGCTGCTCAAGGAAATGTTCGCGCTGCGGGGCGTTCAGCCCCACGAGGACATATCGGAGGCGATGCGCGGAGAGATGTTTGTTTTGCGATTCATCTTCATGTGCGGCGCGCCGGTTCGGCCCAGCGAGATCAGCGCCGCCATCAAAAGGAGCACCGCACGGGTGGCTGCGACGCTCAATGCGCTGGAACGCAAGGGCCTCGTCACCCGGGAGATCGATCCGTCCGACCGGAGGCAGATCCTCGTGACCCTCACGAATGCGGGCAAAGAAGAGATGGAGCGGCGGCGTTGCGAAATGCTGCGCATGGCGGCCGGGATGCTCGAACGCCTGGGCGAGCGGGACGCGCGGGAGCTGGTCCGGCTCATCCGGCGGCTGGCCGGGGAAGTCCACAAAAAAGACGAAAACCAGCAAGGAGATTAAAAGGATGATCAAAATCTTCAAACACTTCAAGGCGCGGGAGTGGGGCGCGATTCTCGTCAGCATCGCGTTCATCGTCGCGCAGGTCTGGCTGGACCTCAAGCTGCCGGACTACATGTCTAAGGTGACCCAGCTTACCCAGACGCCGGGCGCCACGATGGGCGAAATCTGGACCCAGGGCGGCTACATGCTCCTGTGCGCGCTGGGGAGCTTCGCGGCGGCCATCGTGGTGGGCTTCTTTGCCTCCCGGGTGGCGGCGTCCTTGGCGATGCGGCTTCGGAGCCTTCTGTTTCACAAGGTCGATTCCTTCTCCATGGAGGAAATCGGCCGCTTCTCCACCGCGAGCCTCATCACCCGCTCCACCAACGACGTGACCCAGATTCAGATGCTGGTCACAATGGGCCTTCAGGTTATCGTGAAGGCGCCCATCATGGCGGTGTGGGCCATCACCAAGATCATCGGCAAGGGCCTCGAGTGGTCCGTGGCCACCGGCGTCGCCCTGGCGGTCATGCTGGCCATGATCTCGCTGATCATCGTGTTTGTCCTGCCGAAATTCCGGATGATGCAGACCCTCACCGACAACCTTAACCGCGTGACGCGCGAAAACCTCACGGGCCTGCGCGTCATCCGCGCCTACAACGCCGAAAAATACCAGTCCGGCAAGTTCGAGGCCGCCAACGGCGAGCTCACGGACACCCAGCTGTTTACCAGCCGCGCGGTGGCCGTCATGATGCCCATGATGATGCTCCTCATGAGCGGGCTCACCCTTTCCATCTACTGGATCGGCGCGTACCTCATCAACGCCGCCGGGATGCTGGAGCGGATCACACTTTTCTCAAACATGGTGGTGTTCTCCTCCTATGCCATGCAGGTCATCATGGCGTTCATGATGATGGTCATGATGTTCATCATGCTGCCCCGCGCGGCGGTTTCCGCCAAGCGCATCAACGAGGTGCTGGGCACCGTGCCCACGGTGGTCGGCGGCGCGCGCGAAGCGGGCGAAGGCGGGCATGCGGGCGAGGTCGAGTTCAGAAACGTCTCCTTCAAATACCCCGGCGCGGCAGACTACGTACTCAGGGACATCTCCTTCACCGCGCAAAAGGGCGAAACCATCGCCTTCATCGGTTCCACCGGCAGCGGCAAGTCCACCCTCATCAACCTTGTGCCGCGCTTCTTTGACGCGACGGAGGGCGAGGTGCTTGTCTCCGGCGTCAACGTCCGGGAATACACCCAGGAGGCCCTTCACAAAAAGATCGGCTACGTGCCCCAGAAGGCCGTACTGTTCCGGGGCACCGTCACCTCCAACGTTGATTACGGCGACGGAAGCCGCGAGGCCACCCCGGAGGACGTGAAGCGTGCGGTGCGGATCGCCCAGGGCGCGGACTTTGTGGAGGCCATGGAGGGCGGCTACGAGGCGGCCATCGCCCAGTCGGGACAGAACGTCTCCGGCGGCCAGAAGCAGCGCCTGGCCATCGCCCGGGCGGTGTGCTTCGCCCCCGAAATCTACATTTTCGACGACTCCTTCTCGGCCCTTGACTACAAGACCGATCGGCTTTTGCGCACAGCCCTCAAGCGCGAGACGGCGGGCGTCACCAGCATGATCGTCGCCCAGAGAATCGGCACCATCATGGACGCGGACAAAATCGTGGTGCTCGACGAGGGGAAAATCGCCGGCATCGGCACCCACAAGGAATTGCTGGAGAACTGCGCGGTCTATCAGGAGATCGCCCAGTCGCAGCTCAGTCAGGAGGAACTTGCGTCATGAGCGAAAGACGTGGAAGAGGCCCCATGGGGGGCGGGCCCATGGGTCATATGGGTGGGCCCGGCGAAAAGGCGAAAAATTTCAAGGGAACCATGAAAAAACTCATCCGTTACTGCGGACGGTATCTTCCGGCCATCGTGGTCGCCCTCGTGGCGGCGGCCGCGGGCACGGTGTTTCAGATCATCGGGCCCGACAGGCTCAAGGATTTGACAAACGAGGTCATGACGGGGCTTCCGTCGCTGGTCAACGGCGTGCCGCAGATGGCGGACGTGGACATTCCGGCGGTTCTCAAGATCGCTTATGGGCTCATCGTCCTTTATCTCAGCTCGGCGGCGCTCAACTTCGCCCAGAGCTTCATTATGGCGGGCGTTACCCAGCGCATCTCGAAGAACATGCGCACCGACATCTCCGACAAGATCAACCGTATGCCCCTGTCTTACTTCGATAAGACCAGCGTCGGCGACGTTCTGAGCCGCGTCACCAACGACGTGGACGCCATCGGCCAGACCATGACCCAGTCGGTGTCGGGGCTCGTCTCCGCCATCACCATGTTCGTGGGCGCCCTTGTCATGATGATCTACAACAACTGGATCATGGCGCTGACCGCGGTGGGCGCCAGCGGGATCGGCTTTTTCCTCATGATGCTCATCATGAAGAGTTCCCAGAAACACTTTGTGGCCCAGCAGCGGGAGCTGGGCGCCATCAACGGCCTTGTGGAGGAGGTCTACACCGGCCACAACGTCGTCAAGGCCTACAACGGCAGCCGCGCGGCGGGCGAGGAGTTTGAGGGGATCAACGGCCGGCTCTACCGCAGCGCCTGGAAGTCCCAGTTCCTTTCCGGCCTCATGATGCCCCTCATGGGCTTCGTGGGGAACCTCAGCTACGTGCTGGTGTGCGTGGTGGGCGCGGCGCTGGTCATCAACGGGTCCATCACATTCGGCGTCATCGTGGCGTTCATGATCTACGTGCGCTTTTTCACCCAGCCCCTTTCCCAGATGGCGCAGGCGTTCAACAACCTCCAGCGCACGGCGGCGGCGGGCGAGCGCGTGTTCGAGTTCCTGGATGAGAAGGAGCTTTCCGACGAAAGGGAAAAGACTGCGCACTTCGGGGAAATCAAGGGCGAGGTGGAGTTCCGGCACGTGAAGTTCGGCTATTCCCCCGACAGAACAATCATTCACGATTTCTCCGCCCGGGTGCTTCCCGGCCAGAAGGTGGCCATTGTCGGCCCCACTGGCGCGGGCAAGACCACGATGGTCAACCTGCTCATGCGGTTCTACGAGCTGGACGGGGGCGAGATTTTGCTGGACGGTACGCCCATTTCATCCGTCCCCCGCGAGAACGTCCACGAGCTGTTCGGCATGGTGTTGCAGGACACGTGGCTCTTCGAGGGCACCATCCGGGAAAACATTGTCTACAGCAAGGCAAACGTCACTGACGAGCAGGTGGAAAAGGCGTGCCGCACGGTGGGACTGCACCACTTCATCCGGACGCTTCCCCAGGGCTACGACACGGTGCTGGGCGACAAATCCAGCCTCTCCGAGGGCCAGAAGCAGTTGCTGACCATTGCCCGGGCCATGATCCAGGCGGCGCCGCTGCTCATCCTGGACGAGGCCACCAGCTCGGTGGATACCCGCACGGAGCGCATCGTGCAAAGGGCCATGGACGCGCTCACGGAAAACCGCACGTCGTTCGTCATCGCGCACCGGCTCTCGACGGTCAAAAACGCGGACCTTATCCTGGTCATGAAGGACGGCGACATCGTGGAAAGCGGGCGGCACGAGGAACTGCTGGAAAAGGGCGGCTTCTATTCGGAGCTGTACATGAGCCAGTTCGAACAGGCCGTCGCATAATCAAAGGAGGGAGCATATGCGGTACAATGTCGTCGCCATCGAGCGCGAGTACGCAAGCGGCGGGCGCGAGATCGGCGAGAATCTGGCGAAGACGCTGGGCGTCCCCTGCCATGGACGGGACATCGCTGAGCGCGCGGCAAAGGAGCTCGGCATCACGGAGACGGAGCTCGACGAGATGGAGGAGCGCGTTACCGGGAGCCTTCTGTATTCCTTCGCCGTGTTCGCCGACATGGCGGCGGGCCGCGCGGCGCGGCTCCCCAAGCCCGAACAGCTCGCCGTTGTTGAAACCGGAATCGCGAAGGAATGCGCGAAAACGCCCTGCGTCATCATCGGCCGCGCCGCGGCCGGGCTTTTCAAGGATGCGCCCGATGCGCTGCGCGTCTTCCTGTTCGCGGACGAGGAATCAAAGGCGAAACGCGCCTGCGAGGTCTATGGCATTGAGGCCGCCCGCGCGGGCGAGGTGTGTAAAAAATTCGATCGGCGCAGGGGCAACTACTTCCGGTTCGCGTCCCACGCCAACTGGCGCGACCCAATGCTCTACGACCTCATTCTCAACAGCGGGCGGCTCGGGATCGCCCGCACAACGGAAATCATTCTGCGCGCCGCCCAATAGCGCGCGCGAAAACCGCCGGTGCGTCCGGCGGTTTTTTTATTTTACCCCAAACGCCCGGACCGCATAGTATGAATCGAAGGCGGCATACCGCCTCGCGACATTCAACCGCAAAGAGGTTATCGTATGATTTGCGTCAATTGCAAAAACTATAAAAACCAACTCGAATGTTCTCTGCTCGATGAGCTCTGCGATGCGGGATTCTATGCGACCATCGCCAATGAGGCGCCCACCGAGGAGCTTCGCAATCTGATCATCAGCATCGTCGGCGATGAGTACGGCCACGCGCGCATTCAGTCGGCGCTTCTGGGCATCTGCCCGCCGCCCATCTCCTGTCCGCCCGACTGCGCGGCCGCCACCGGACGGTTCGAGTGCGACGTGGAAGCGGCGATCAAGGGCGAGCTTTCGGCCATCACCCGCTACGCCCAGTTGGCAAGCTGCGCGCCGAACACCCAGACGCGGCTCCTCCTGATGTCGATCCTGGGCGACGAGTACGCCCACGCGCGCATCTGGTCGGCGATGCTGCTCGCGCCGGAGTTCTGCAGAAGGCCCCACTATGACTCGTTCTGCGACGGCTCGAAATCCTGCCGCGACTGCGACGGCGAGGACGACCCGAAGGCGTAAGGAAGAAACGACTTTGACGGCGGAAGCAAATCCGCCGTCTTTCTTGCGCGCCTGCGCATAAAAAAACATCGCCTTCGCGATGTGGGGGGACTGTGTCCCATATGTACCCGGTGTGTTTCCACACCGAGCGGCGATTTTACGCCGGGTTAATCATTATTGCAGCATCCCGCACACATGCGCATGATCAGCGATGCGACGATGAGAACCGCCATGACGACTGCGAACGTAACGACAGCCGGGAGAGCGGCGAGAATGACGGCTGCGAAAGATGCGCCGATCGCCAAGCCGGCCGCAAGCGCGAGCAGGAACGCAAATAAGCAGATAACCTTCATTGAGCATGCGCAGAGAATGCCTCTGCGCGAGGCGACGGCACACTCCGTCTGCGCGCTGTTGCGATAAGTCGCTTGAGAATCCATGGTTTCACCTCTCTTCTGCTTACCACTTCATCTTATGCGCCACACCGCCTGATGTGCGTGCCGCTTACAGGGCGCCGGTGGCGAGGGCGAACAGAACGTTGGCCGCGCCCGAGAGAACCATGGCGGCGATGGGGTTTACTTTCCACTTTCTGAGGGCGAACAGCGCCGCCGCAAAGAGGGCAAGGCCCACCCAGTTGACGCCGCCCGCGTCGGTGCGCGCGGCGGAAAGGAGCATCATGACGCCCGCCGCCGAGATGAGCGCCACCACCGTCGGGCGCAGGCAACCCATGACCGCCTGCATCGCGTCCCCGCTCCTGTATTTTTGATAGGCCCAGGAGATCAGGGAGACGATTAAAATGGAGGGGAGGATGCAGCCCAGCGTCGCAATCAGCGCGCCGGGCACGCCCGCCAGACGTGCGCCCACGAACGTCGCGGAATTGACGGCGATCGGCCCGGGGGTCATCTCGGCGATGGAGATGAGATCCGCGAATTCCTTCATGGTCAGCCAACCGAAGTGCGTCACTGCCTGCCCCTGGATGATGGGCATGGCCGCGTACCCGCCGCCGACGCTGAAGAGCCCGACCTGCAAAAAGCACAGGAACAGATTGAGGTAAATCATCGCGCGCACCTCCTGTACCGGAGGCAGATCACCTTTCCCGCGCCGATGGCCAGCGCGGCAAGAATGATGTAGACGGCGTTGACGTTCAAAACAAACGAGGCGACAAACGCCGCCGCCATGATGCCCACGGACAGGGCGTCCCTTTCCTTGACGACGTCCTTGCCAAGGCTCATGGCCACGTCCGCGATCACCGCCGCGACGCCCGCGCGCATGCCCGAGAGGGCGGCGGCCACGTAGGCATTGGCCGCGAATACGGCGTAAAGCTGCGAAATGGCCAAAAGAATCGTTACCGGCGGGATGACGGTGCCCAGAAGCGCCGCAAGCATGCCCGGCGTGCCCCGGAGCCTGCGGCCCGTAAGGATGGCCGCGTTGACCGCAATGGCCCCCGGGGCGGATTGTGCCAATGCCGTCAGATCGAGCATTTCCTGAATGTCGAGCCATTTGAGTTCGTCCACGAACCGCCGCTTCATGAGCGTGACGATCACAAACCCGCCCCCGAACGTGAACGCGCTGATGTAGAGCATTGAATAAAATAATTTGAAAAGCGACGGGCGCGCCGCGGCATCCTTCATACATTTCCCCTCCACGCTAAGTATACCCCTTGCGGAACGATATGAAAAATGCTATTATTTCATTGAAACGATGCTAAATATGATATGAGGTGAGCGGACATGACGGTTCGGCACATGCGGATTTTCCTCGAGGTATACCGGGAGATGAACGTGACGCGGGCGGCGGAGAAGCTGCACATGACGCAGCCGGCCGTGACGCGGGCCGTTCAGGAAATCGAGAGGCACTATGGGGTGCTCCTGTTCGAGCGGCTGAAGGGCCGGATTTCTGCGACGGAGAGCGGGCGGGCGCTGTATTCCTACGCGGTGCACATCGCGGAAACCTTCGACCGGATGGAGAAGGCCATCTCAAACTGGGACAGCGCGGGCGTTTTGCGCGTGGGCGCGTCCATCACCATTGGCAACCACATGCTCATTGACTTTGTCAAGACGTTTCAGCAGGAACTTCCCGGCATGCGCGTGCAGGTTCTCATCGGCCCGGGCGTCGCCCTTCAGACCGCGCTCATCGACAACGCTCTCGACATCGCCCTGGTCGAGGGCGAAAGTGAGTTTGACGAACTGATCTGCGAACCCTTCGCGTCCGATCATCTCGTCCCTGTCTTCCCGCCCGCGCACCCGCTTCTCTCAAAGCCCGCGCTGCTCCTTGCCGATGTGGCGCGCTGCACCCTGCTTCTGCGCGAGGAGGGCAGCGCGGGCCGCGCATACCTGAACAGCGTCTTCGAGGCGCGCGGACACACCATTCACCCCCTCTGGGAAAGCACCTCCACCCAGGCGCTCGTCCGCGCCGTCGCCGCGGGTCTCGGCGTGTCCATATTGCCCGAACAGCTCGTGCGCGCGGACATCGACCGCGGCATCGTCACGCCCCGCAAAATGGATGACGCCGACCTCTCCCGCCGCTTCAATATCATCCGCCATAAAAATAAATACATCACCGACTCCGCACGGCGGTTTATGGAAATATGCAGGGGAAATGGGGGAACGCCGGGGGCCTTCCCATCGAAAGGTTCGAGGGCCCGGGGTG